>JBOHLV010000044.1:0-18387 GCA_050729815.1 Allostellaceae bacterium | reverse complement strand
CCGGCGAAGGCCGCTATGAATTCGCGATAGCGCCGGGTCAGATGCGCGCTCGAATAGGCATAGACCGGGGTGCCGACCGCTTCGGCGATGCGCCGGACCGGCACCTCTTCGAGCCATAATTCGCCGGCACGATAATGAAGCTCGGGCGCGCCCGGCAGCGCCGCGTCAATCATGGTTGGGATTGGGATAGGTCCGGGGGAACATGCCCTTCGATCCGGGTGGCGGTTGGGGATGGCCGCGCTTGCCGCAGGCGGCGAGCGTCGGCAGGGCGATGGCGGCGATCAGCAGGATCGCGAGCCAGCGGGCATATCGTCTCACAGGAACCTCTTTCGCGCGGCGGCGATGGCGCGTTTCACCTCGGCCGGCGCGGTGCCGCCGAGGCTGGACCGGCTTGCCACGGACTGGTCGACGCCGAGCACCGAAAACACATCGGCAGTGATCCGCGGCTCGATCTTCTGCATCTCGGCGAGCGGCAGGGAGGGCAAATCGCAGCCCAGTGCCTCAGCGCGCTTCACGATCGCGCCGGTCGCATGATGCGCCTCGCGGAACGGCAGGCCGAGGACGCGCACCAGCCAATCGGCAAGATCGGTCGCGGTGCTGAAGCCGGCCGCCGCCGCCGCGTGCATCGCGGTGGCATCGACTTCGAGATCGCGCACCATTCCGGTTGTCGCGGCGAGGCAGAGTTCGAGCGCATCTATCGCCTCGAACACCGGCGCCTTGTCTTCCTGAAGGTCCTTGGCATAGCTCAAGGCGAGGCCCTTCATCACTGTCAGGAGGGCGACGAGATTGCCCGTGAGGCGCCCCGTCTTGGCGCGCACCAGCTCGGCGGCGTCGGGATTGCGCTTCTGCGGCATGATCGAGCTGCCGGTCGTGAATGCGTCGCTCAGGCGGATGAAGCCGAAAGCCGGCCCCGACCACAGCACGATTTCCTCGGCGAAGCGCGACAGATGAACCCCGGCGATCGCGGCGGCGGCTAGGAATTCGAGCGCGAAATCGCGGTCGGACACGGCATCCATCGAATTCGCCATCGGCCGGTCGAAACCGAGTGCCGCCGCCGTGGCGGCGCGGTCGATCGGAAAGGAGGTGCCGGCGAGCGCGGCGGCGCCCAGCGGCGACTCATTGAGCCGGGCGCGACAATCCCGAAGCCGGCCGCGATCGCGCCCCAGCATCTCGACATAGGCCATCAAATGATGGCCGAAGGTGACGGGCTGCGCCGGCTGAAGATGGGTGAAGCCGGGCATCACCGTCGCGGCCTGCTGCTCGGCGCGATCGATGAGTGCCGCCTGGAGTGCGCCGATGCCGTGATCGAGCCCGTCGATCGCGTCGCGCAGCCACAGGCGGAAATCGGTCGCGACTTGGTCGTTGCGCGAGCGCGCGGTGTGAAGGCGCCCCGCCGCCGGCCCGATCAGCTCGCCGAGCCGCGCCTCGATATTGAGATGGATGTCCTCATGCTCGGCCCGGAACGGGAAGGCGCCGCGTTCGATCTCGTCCTTGATCCGCTCCAGACCCTGGGCGATGGCTTTGCCATCCTCGGGGGATATGATGTGCTTTGCCACCAGCATGGCGCAATGCGCTTGCGAAAGGGCAATATCCTGGGCATAGAGGCGCTTGTCGATATCGAGCGAGACATTGATGCGTTGCATGATTTCCGACGGGCGACCGGCGAAACGCCCGCCCCACGCCGCATTCGCCGCGGGCTTCGCGCTCATTGGCGGGCCGGGATCGGACCCGCGATGACCATTCGTCCCATCCACATCGTCGTCTCCACGATCCTTGTCATCTGCCTTGCCGCCGGGGTCGGCATCTATATCGTGCTCAGCGCGCCGGTCCAGCCCGCGGCGCTCCAGCACCAGGAACAGGTGCTGCTCGGCAAGTTTACCGTGCTGTCGCCGCCGCGGCCAGCGCCGGACGTCCAATTCGCCACCCGTAGCGGTAAACCGGCGCGGCTGACCGATTATCGCGGCCACTGGCTGCTCGTCAATCTGTGGGCGACCTGGTGCGGCCCGTGCATTCGCGAGATGCCGTCGCTCGATCGCATGGAGGCACGAATCGGCAACAAGCTCGATGTCGTCGCGATCGCCGAGGACCGCACCGGCGCCAAGGTGGTGAATCCATTCGTCACGGCGCTCGGCGTCAAATCGCTGCCGATCGGCTACGATCCGGCGGGCAAGGTCGGCAACGCGTTCCATGTCGCCGGGCTGCCGACCAGCTTCCTCATCGATCCCGAAGGGCGCATCGTTGCCGAGCTTCAAGGCGCCGCGAATTGGGACGCGCGCCAGACGGTCGCTGCGCTCCATCAGTTGATGACGAAGGGCTAGGCGAGCACCCGCGCCAGAAAGTCGCGGCCGCGGCGTAGGCCCTCCTCGTCGATGCCGTGGCCGAGGCCGGGGCGGCTTAAGGATTCCACCGGCACGCCGGCGGCTTCGAGAGTCGCGACCGCTTCCGGCAGGGATTGCGGCGGCACTACCTCGTCGGCATCGCCATGGACCAGAAAGACCGGCGGCTTTGAGCGGAACTCGCTCGATGCGCCGACGAGCCGGCCGGAATAGCCGATAATGCCGGCAATCTGCCGCTCGCGGCGCAGGCCGACGAACAGCGACATCATCGTGCCCTGGGAGAAACCGAGAAGCACGAGCCGCGATTCGTCGACGCCGAGTTGTGCCAGCGCCTGGTCGAGATATTGATCGAGGATCGCCGCCCCGGCGCGCACCCCGGCCTCGATTGCCTCAAGGGTGCGGGTTTGAAGGCTGAACCATTGTCGGCCGGACGGCGCCATGTCGCAAGGATACGGCGCGTCGGGCGACAGGAACGCGGTATCGGGCAGCGCGGGGGCCAGCGCCGGCACCAGGCCGAAGAGATCGTTGCCGTCGGCGCCGAGGCCGTGCAACAGCACGACGAGACGGGTCGGCGTGGCGCCCTTGGGATAGATGGCCGTCGGGCCGGAGAGAGCAGGCAGCATCGCCTTGAGATAGAGGATCGTGCCGGCAATGTCACGCGGGCCGGCGCGCTCCTCACATGTGAATCGCCTCGCCATGGACGGCGAGGGCGGCTTCCTTCACGGCCTCGTTGAGGGTCGGATGGGCATGGCAAGTGCGGGCGATGTCCTCGGCCGAGGCGCCAAACTCCATCGCCACGACGCATTCCGCGATCATGGTGCCGGCATCGGGGCCGATGATATGGACGCCGAGGACGCGGTTGCTCGCGGCGTCCGCCAGGATTTTGACGAACCCCTCCGTCTCGCCATTGGCGCGGGCGCGGGGGTTGGCGGTAAAGGGGAATTTGCCGGTGCTATAGGCAAGGCCGGCGGATTTCAGTTCCTCTTCGGTCTTGCCGACGGAGGCGACCTCGGGCGCGGTATAGACGACGGCCGGAATCGCATCGTAATTCACCCGGCCGCGCTGCCCGGCGAGGATTTCGGCGATGGCGACGCCTTCCTCGCTCGCCTTGTGCGCCAGCATCGGGCCGGCGATGACATCGCCGATGGCATGGATGCCGGGTACGTTGGTGGCATAATTGCCATCGACCGCAACCTGGCCCTTGTTGTCGACCGCGACGCCGGCCTTGTCGAGGCCGAGGCCCGCGGTGTAGGGGCGCCGACCGATCGACACCAGCACGGCATCGGCCTTGAGGCTGTCCGCGGCGCCGCCGCCGGCCGGCTCCAATGTCAGGGTGACGCCGCCTTTTCCGCTCGCGGCCGCCGTTACCTTGGTGCCAAGACGAAACTTGAAGCCTTGGCGTTGCAGCACGCGCTGCAAGGCGGCACCGGTTTCCCGATCCATATTGGGCACGATCCGGTCCATGAATTCGACCACCGTCACCTCGCTCCCGAGCCGGCCCCAGACCGATCCCATTTCGAGGCCGATATAGCCGCCGCCAATGACGACGAGATGCTTCGGCACCTTCTGAAGCGCGAGCGCGCCGGTCGAGGTGAGGATTGTCTTCTCATCGGTCGCGACGCCGGGAAGCGGCGTCGATTCCGATCCCGTGGCGATGATAATCGCCTTCGCCTTGAGCTCCTTGCCCGCAACGCTGAGCGTCCCGGGCGCGGTGAAGGCGGCGGCGCCCAATACGCGCTCCACCTTGTGCTTCTTGAAGAGGAATTCGACGCCGCTGGTATTGGCGGCGACGACCTTGTCCTTGCGCGCCATCATTTGCTTGAGATCAAGTCCGATGCCGTCGATCTTGATCCCGTGCTGCGCCAAGGCATGGCCCGCCTCGGCATATTTCTCGGACGACATCAGAAGCGCCTTCGACGGGATGCAGCCGATATTGAGGCAAGTGCCGCCGAGGGTGGCGCGCTTCTCGATGCAGGCGACGTGCATGCCCAATTGCGCCGCGCGGATGGCGGCGACATAGCCGCCCGGCCCGCCGCCGATGATGATGAGGTCGAAGTCGGTCATCGCGCCATCACACCTCGAACAGCATTCGTTCGGGGTCTTCGACGCATTCCTTGATACGCACGAGGAAGGTTACCGCCTCGCGGCCATCGACGACGCGATGGTCATAGGAGAGGGCGAGATACATCATCGGCCGCGCCTCGATCTTGTCGCCGACGACCATCGGCCGTTTCATGATCTTGTGCATGCCGAGAATGCCGGATTGCGGCGGGTTCAGGATCGGCGTCGACATCAAGGAGCCATAGACGCCGCCGTTCGAAATGGTGAAGGTGCCGCCCATGAGCTCGTCGAGCGCGAGCTTCCCGTCGCGGGCACGGCGGCCGAGATCGGCGATCTTCGCTTCGATTGCGGCGAAGGACAGCGCATCGGCATCGCGCACCACCGGCACGACGAGACCATGCTCGGTGCCGACCGCGACGCCGATATCGTAATGGTTCTTGTAGATGAGATCATCGCCCGCCATCTCGGCGTTGGCGGCGGGCACGTCTTTCAAGGCGGCGATCGCGGCCTTGATGAAAATCGACATATAGCCGAGCCGCACGCCGTATTTCTTCTCAAACGTGTCGCGATATTTCTCGCGCAACGCCATCGCCGCACTCATGTCCACCTCGTTGAAGGTGGTCAGCATCGCGGCGGTGTTCTGCGCCTCCTTCAAACGCGCGGCGATGGTGCGGCGCAGCCGCGTCATCCGCACCCGCTCTTCGCGGGGGCCGATGTTGCGCGGCGGCGAGGGTGGTGGCGCGGCCGGCTTCGCTGCCGGCACCGAGGTCGCCGCGACCACATCCGCCTTGGTAAGACGGCCGTCCTTGCCGGTCGCCGGGATCGCGGCGGGATCGAGCCCGCGTTCCTCGACCAGCTTGCGCACCGCCGGCCCCGAGCGATCGAGCACCGCGACACTCGCGGCCGGCGCGGTCGCGGGGATGGCCGGTTGCGGTGCTGACGCCGGGGTGGATTCCGGCTTGGTGGGTTCCGGCTTGGCGGGCCTCGCCACCGGCTTCGTGGCGGGCTTCACGGCCGCTTCCTTGCCCTCGGCGATATGGCCCAGGACGGCGCCGACCGCGACAGTGTCGCCTTCATTCGCCATGATGTCGGCGAGGGTGCCGGCCGCCGGAGCGTTGACTTCGAGCGTCACCTTGTCGGTCTCAATCTCGACCAGAGGATCGTCGAGCGCGACGGCGTCTCCGGCCTCTTTCAGCCAGCGGCCGACATTGCCCTCGGTCACCGATTCGCCCATCTGGGGCACCTTGATATCGACCGCCATCGTTTTCCCGTACCCTTTCGATCCCTCAGGCGCCGGTCAGCGCGTGCTCGACGAGCCGCGCCTGTTCGGCATTGTGCCGGCGCAAGAGGCCGGTCGCGGTCGCCGCCATCTCCGGCCGCCCGGCATAGAGCGGGCGCGTCGCCTTGATATCGAGCCGCGCCGCCAACGCCTCGATGCGGCGATCGACAAAGTTCCAGGCGCCCATGTTCTGCGGCTCCTCCTGGCACCAGACGATCTCGGCGTTCTTATAGCGCGTGAGGCCCGCCGCCAGCGATTTCACCGGGAAGGGATAGAGCTGCTCGACCCGAAGGATCGCGACATCGTCAATCTTGCGCTCCCGCCGCTGATGGCGCAGGTCGAAATAGACCTTGCCCGAGCACAGTACGACGCGGCGAATCTTGTCGTCGGGCGCGATCTCGTCGGTCTCGCAGATGACGCGGTGGAACGACGTGCCTGGTCCCATCTCGTCGAGCCGTGAGGCCACCTCCGAACTGCGCAACAGCGATTTCGGCGTCATGATGATGAGCGGCTTGCGGAAATTGCGATGCACCTGGCGGCGCAACGCATGAAAATAATTGGCCGCCGTGGTCAGGTTGCAGATCTGCCAATTGTCGTCGCCGCACATCTGGAGAAAGCGTTCGAGCCGTGCCGAGGAATGGTCCGGCCCCTGGCCCTCATAGCCGTGGGGCAGCAGCATGACCACCCCCGACATGCGCAGCCATTTCGCCTCGCCCGAGGAGATGAACTGATCGGTGATGACCTGGGCGCCGTTGGCGAAATCGCCGAACTGCGCCTCCCACATGATGAGGGCGTTGGGCTCGGCAAGGCTGTAACCATATTCGAAGCCGAGGACGGCGGCTTCCGACAGCGGCGAGTCCAAGACCTCGAACGGCGCCTGACGGTCGCGGACATGCTGGAGAGGGATGTATTTCTCCTCGTTCTCCTGATCGACCAGCACGGCATGGCGTTGCGAGAAGGTGCCGCGACCGGAATCCTGGCCCGACAGGCGGACGAAGGTGCCTTCGGCGAGGAGGGTGCCGCAGGCGAGCGCCTCGCCGGTCGCCCAATCAATGCCCTCGCCCTGTTCGATCGCCTCCTTCTTCTGTTCCAACTGGCGGGCGATCTTGCGGTTCGGATGAAAATCGGTCGGCATGGCCGTCAGTGCCGCGCCGACCTCCTTCAAGAGATCGAGGGGCACCGAGGTCTCGCCGCGGCGTTCGTCGCCCGAGGCGACGGAAAGCCCGCTCCATACGCCTTCGAGCCAGTCCGCCTTGTTGGGACGATAGCCCTTCGCCGCCTCGAACTGGGCTTGGAGATGGTCCTGGAACGCCTGCGCCATCTGCTCCGGTTCGCCGGCCGCGACCGTGCCCTCCGCGACCAGCCGCTCGGCATAGATCGCGCGCGTCGTCGGATGGTTCGCGATCGCCTGATACATCAAGGGCTGGGTGAAGGCCGGCTCATCGCCCTCGTTATGGCCGTGGCGGCGATAGCAGAAGATGTCGACCACGACATCCTTCTTGAAGCGCAGGTGATACTCCGTCGCGATCCGCGTGACATGGACGACCGCCTCGGGATCGTCGCCATTCACATGGAAGATCGGCGCCTGGATGGTTTTCGCGATGTCGGACGGGTAGGGGCCGGAACGCGCCGCCGCCGGCATGGTGGTAAAACCGATCTGGTTGTTGATGATGAAATGGATGGTGCCGCCGGTGCGATAGCCCTTCAATTCCGAGAGTTCCAACGTCTCGCCGACCAGGCCCTGGCCCGCGAAGGCGGCATCGCCATGGATCAGGAGGCCGATCACCTCGGTCCGGTTCCGGTCGCCGCGCTGGCGCTGCTTCGCCCTGACCTTGCCCAGCACCACTGGATTGACGACCTCGAGATGCGATGGGTTGGCGGTCAGCGAGAGATGGACGTTGTTGCCGTCGAACTCGCGGTCGGTCGAGGTGCCGAGATGGTATTTGACGTCGCCCGAGCCCTGGACGTCGTCGGGATTGGCGGGGTTGCCCTGGAATTCCGAGAACAGAGCGGCGAACGGCTTGCCCATCACGTTGGTGAGGACATTGAGCCGGCCGCGATGCGCCATGCCGATCACCAGTTCCTTGACGCCCAACTGGCCGCCGCGCTTGATCACCTGCTCGAAAGCCGGGATCTGCGATTCGCCGCCTTCGAGGCCGAAGCGCTTGGTGCCGGTATAACGCTTGTCGAGAAACCGCTCGAGCCCTTCGGCCACGGTCAGCCGGTCAAGAATCGCGCGCTTGCCTTCGGCGGTGAATTCGGTCTGGTTGCGGGGCACTTCGATCCGGCGCTGGATCCATTTCCGCTGCTCCAGCTCCTGGATATGCATGTATTCGATGCCGACATGGCCGCAATAGGTTTCACGGCACGCGGCGATGATCTGGTGCAGGGTTGCGGTCTCGAAGCCCAGAAGCCCGTCGATATAGATCGGCCGATCCATATCTGCCTCGGTGAGGCCATAGGTCGCGGGGTCGAGATCGGGGTGATCCTTGCGGCGCGTCAGCTCCAACGGGTCGAGATCGGCGAGGAGATGCCCCTGGACGCGATAGGCGCGGACGAGTGCGACCGCGCGCAAGCTGTCGAGCACGGTCTCATGCGACGCGCCCGCCGCCATCGCCGCCACGGCCGAGCCGTTGATCTGCGGCTCAACGGCGAGCGCATGGCCGTTGCCGCCGCGTGCCGCGATGCCGTCATGGCCATTGCCAATGACCTGGCTTGTCTCGTGGGCCCATCCTGGCCCGGCCAACTCCTTCAGGACGGCCGGGGCCTGTTCCGCGAGATCGGCGAAGAACGCGCGCCAGGACCGATCGACCGATCCGGGATCGCCCAGATAGCGCGCATAGAGTTCGGCAATGAAGGTAGCGTTGGCACCGTAAAGAAAGCTGGTTTGTTCAAATCGCGACATGGTTCTTGCTCGCCGCCTTGGTGCGGCCTCGCCGAATGAGGGGGTGGCCTGGCCCGGAAGCCTTGCCTGGGTTGCTCCGCTATTGAAGGGGCCCCTGTCTCAGATAGCGCTTATCCTATGTAGTTTTAAGGGCGCCATAGCACGATTCGCCTCGCTCCCGATCATGAGAATTCTGTTAAGCGGGTGTCATTGCTGCGCCGCCCTGATTTTGCGCGTCGCCGCGAGCAGCCCCTCCACCGCCGCGACGGATTTGTCGAAGGCGGCCTTTTCGGCGGCCGCGAGATCGATCTCGACGATCCGCTCGACCCCGCCGGCGCCGATCACCACCGGCACGCCGACGTAAAGGTCCTTGACGCCATATTGGCCGGTGAGATAGGCGGCGCAGGGCAGGACGCGCTTCTTGTCCTTCAAATAGGCCTCCGCCATGGCGATCGCCGAGGCGGCAGGGGCATAGAAGGCCGAACCGGTCTTCAGCAGATTGACGATCTCACCACCACCATTGCGGGTACGCTGAACGATTTGATCCAGCCTTTCCTGTGTGGTCCAGCCCATCTTGACCAGATCGGGCAACGGGATGCCCGCGACCGTCGAATAACGCACCAGCGGCACCATCGAATCGCCATGCCCGCCCAGGACGAAGGCGGTGACATCCTCGACCGAGACCTTGAATTCCTCGGCGAGAAAATAGCGGAACCGGGCGCTGTCGAGCATCCCGGCCATGCCGACGACGCGTGCCGGCGGCAGGCCAGACGCCTCGCGCATCACCCAGACCATGACATCCAAGGGGTTGGTGATGGTGATGACGAACGCGTCCGGCGCATGGCGTTTGATGTTCTCGCCGACGGTCTTGACGACCCCGGCATTGATGCCAATGAGGTCGTCGCGGCTCATGCCCGGCTTGCGTGGGATGCCGGCGGTGACGATCACGACATCGGCGCCGGCGATCGCCGCATAATCATTGCTGCCCGCGATCGCGGCGTCATAGCCTTCGACCGGCCCGGCCTCGGCGAGGTCGAGCGCCTTGCCTTGCGGCACGCCCTCGACGATGTCGAACAGCACGACATCGCCCAACTCCTTGAGGCCAATCAGCAACGCCAGCGTGCCGCCGATCTGCCCCGACCCGATCAGCGCGATTTTCTTCCGTGCCATGACCACCTCGTTCCTTACCGCGAACCACCCGAACCGCAAGGGCCCGGACCGGCGCGGGTGTAGCGCGAAACCGGGGGACGGGCAACCCGCGCGGCCCGCCTTGCGCGTTTGTCACGCAAAATTCGGGCGCGAGGCGCTAGGCGCGTCGTGCCGCGATATAGGCGGCGCTTTGCATCTCGTGGAGGCGGGAGACGGTGCGCTGAAACGCGAAGCTGCCGTCGCCGGCGGGATAGAGCGCATCCGGCGGCGCCGCGGCCGAGGCGATGAGATTGCCGTGCGCCTCATAGAGCGTGTCGATGAAGATGGTGAAGCGCTTCGCCTCGTTCCGGAGCGGCCGGCCCATCACCGGGATCGCCTCGATGATGAAGGTATGGAATCGCTCGCACAACGCCAGATAGTCGGGCGGGCCGAGCGGCCGGGCGCACAACTCGTCGAAGCCGAACCAGGCGATGCCTTTCGCCGCCCGCGGCACTTCGAGCCGACGGCCCAGTACCGGAATGACCATCGGGCTGCCTTCGGCGCCGCCGGTGAGATCAGCGAAGGCGGCTTCGAGCGCGGGGTGGCCGCCGCCATCCGGTGCGATGAAATAGGTCTTGCGTCCGGCGAAGCGGGTCAGCCGATAATCGCGGCCGCCATCCATTGCCAGCACCTCCATCCGCTCCTTCAGAAGCGAGATAAAGGGCAGGAACCGGTCGCGTTGCAGCCCATCCTCATAGAGATCGTCGGGCGCAACGTTCGAGGTCGCGACCACCACGGTGCCGGCCGCGAACAGGGCTTGGAATAACCGGCCGAGGATCATCGCATCGGCGATATCCGTCACCTCGAATTCGTCGAAGCAGAGGAGGGTCGCCGTGGCTGCGATTTCGGCGGCTACCGGCGCGATCGGGTCGCCCTTTTCGGCGCGGCGGGCATGGATGCGGGCGTGGACATCGCGCAGGAAGGCATAGAAATGGACGCGGCGTTTCGTCGCCACCGGCGCTGCGGCGAAGAACAGGTCCATCAGCATGCTCTTGCCGCGCCCGACTGCGCCATGAAGATAAAGCCCGCGCGGCACGGCCGGCGCCGTCGGTGCAAGACCGAGGCGGCTGCGCCACCCCCTGGCGGCGACGGCCCGGACCGGGCGGTAGTCGCGAAGCGCGCGGGCGAGGGCGTCGAGCCGATCGACGGCCGCCGCCTGCGCCGGATCGGGGATCAGTTCGCCGGCCTCGATCGCGGCGTGATAACGCGCCGCGGTCGCGGACCGCATCGTATCGGCAGGAAGTGCGTCCATAGGCAGGAGACGCCCTTTTATACCCGGAATCGCGGCCTTGCGTAAACCGGGGCCCGTGCGGCGACGATCCGACGCGGGGAAATTCCTGGCGTCGCGCCGGAATTGCTCTTAAAGGGTGTACTCCCGCCGCGGCTTCCGCGGCGCCGGATTCGTTTGCACGATTTCATCTGCCAAAACCGGTTGGACAACCCCTTGAAAGCTCCCAGTCAGGCCGATACACCGACCGTGCGCCCGACTTGCCGGCTGGGGAGCCGGTCGGCGGCCGACAGATTCCCAGATAGACGACGCTGATATGTGGCTGCTCAAACTCCAGCGTACCCCGCGACTGATCCTGATCTGTGTCGTGCTCGGCGTGGTCGGGGCGCTGGGGGCCCAGGTGTTTCTGATTTTGCTGCATTTCATAGAAACGTATGTGTTGGCCATCGTCGGCGGATACCACACCATCCGCGTCGCGGACGCCCATGGGATGGGCAGGGCACCTATACCTTTCACGCATTTATACTGGTGGATGCCGGTTGCCACCACGCTGGGCGGGCTGGTCGCCGGTCTGCTGATCTTTGGTTTGGCGCCTGAGACCGAGGGCCATGGCACCGACGCCACGCTGACCGCCTTTCACCGCAACAACGGGCGGATGCGGACCCGGGTTCCCTTCATCAAGACGCTGGTCAGCGCAATCACCATCGGCACCGGCGGTTCGGGCGGACGCGAGGGGCCGACGGCGCAGATCGCCTCGGGCGCGGGCGCCATCATCGGACATATTTTCAAGCTGCCCGACGAAGAGCGCCGGATCGTGATCCTGATCGGCATGGCCGCCGGGCTGTCGGCAATCTTCAAAAGCCCGCTGGGCACCGCGATCTTCGCCGTCGAAATCCTTTATTCGCGCATGGCATTCGAGGGCGATGCGTTGATCTTCACGCTGATCTCGGCCTCGATCGCCTATTCCATCACCGGCATCTTCTCGGGCTATACGCCGCTGTTCCTGTTGCCGCAAAGCCCCCGCCAGTTGGTGCCGCTGGACCTGCTGTGGTTCAGCATGCTGGGCGTGTTGGCGGGGGCCTTGGGCGCGCTGATGCCCCGGATCTACTATGGGATCCGCGACTGGTTTGTGGTGCTGAAGGTGCCGCGGGCGGTGAAACCCGCCCTCGGCGGGCTGGTCGTCGGTCTCATCGGCATTGTGGTCCCGCCAATCATCGGCGGCGGTTATGGCTACATGCAGTTCGTGCTGCAGGGCGGATCGGGGCTGGCCGTCTGGATGTTGCTGCTGTTCACCTTCGGCAAGATTCTGACCCTATCCTTCACCGTCGGTTCAGGCGGGTCCGGCGGGGTATTCGGACCAACGCTCTATGTCGGGGTCATGCTGGGCGGCACCTTCGCCGGTGTCTTGCACATGCTTCACGTCAATATCGATGGTACCTGGCTCGCTGTTGTCGGAATGGCGGCGGTCTTTGCCGGGGCCGCGCGCGTGCCGATCGCCGCGATGGTGATGGTGATCGAGATGACGGGTGGCTTCACTCTCATCATGCCGACGATGTTGGCCGTCGCCATCGCCTTTCTGGTGCAAATGGTGCTGTCCCGGAATGCCAAATATACGACGATCTATGAATGTCAGGCTCGAACACCGGCGGACAGTCCCGTCTATAGCGAAATGTTCTACCAGACGGCAGCCGGGCTGCTACGCAATCAGCGTGTCCGGCTCGACCGCGACATTCTCGACAGCGAGTTGCAGGCGACGCTCAATCGCGGCGAAGGCGTCACGCTCCATCTGAGTGAGGAGCGGCTCTTCCGCCTCTCGATGCCGGGCGGTTCGCCGGTCGCCGGCAAGGAGGTACGCAGCCTCGGCCTCGCCGACATCGGCGTGGTCATCGTCGGCGTGATCCGCGGCGAAGGAGAGATCATCCCCAACGGCAACACGCGGCTCCAGGTCCGCGACGGCCTCTTGGTGGCCGCCACCGACGAATCGATCAAGAAGTTCCGCGCCTTGATCGAACCGCCACAGGCCCCCCGGCAGTCGGGCGAGGCGCAACCGCGCACTTGACCGGCGTCACCCGCGCGATCAGGCGAGGTCGAGCCCGGCCGCCGCGTCCGCCGCGCTTTCGACCGGTTCCCAGATGCGTTCCGCCGCCATCGCCGCGCAGAAGGTCGCGGGATCGGTCTCGAGATCGAGCGATTCCGTCAACGCCAGAAGGTCGCTCCAATCATTGTCGCGCGCCTCGCGGACGACGCCGAGCGGGTCCCGCCCCGCCGCGACATCCGCGATCCCGGCCAGCATCAGCCGCCGGGCGCGCGCGATCGCAATGTCCGAGGTGGCGAGGTGCTCGTTGCGGTGATTGTGGATGGCGCCTTGCGATTCGGTGACGAACAGGTCGTGCACCGGGAAATAGGTGCCCATGCCGAGATAGGACCAGTCCATCTCGTCGCGGTTCTGGAGCCAGCGGTTCGCGGGATTGCGCCGGGCGCGATAGCCCTCGGCGCGCTCCGCGTCGATGCGGCGCTCCATCGCGGCGTGATCCATGCTCTGGCGCGGGTGGGAGAAGAACTCGAACCGCCAGTGATTCGTATCGTCGATCGGCACATGCCACAGCATGGTGCAGCTTCCCCGGGTGCCGGAGCCGATCGCCGAATTGTTCGGCATGACGAAATTGGTGACGCGCAGCACCTTCTTGCCCGGCGCCACCTTGCGCTCGGCGAAGATGCGCACGCCGAAGCGGGTGTCCATGATCGAGACGTTCGGCCGGCTGTCACCGACATAGACCGCCTGGAGCGCTTGCCGCTCGCCCGCCTGCCGCGCCGGATCGAAACGATGGAGATAGGAGGTGTGGACCGGATCGATATTGCCCTCGCTGCCTTGCAGGAAGTTGCAGTTCGAGAGCCAGCGATTCGCGACCCGATTGGCCTCGGGCACGAGGAAAGGCGGATAGTTCGGGAACAGCGGCGCCGGTGCCGGCCCGAGATAGGCGAAGACGGCGCCGCCGCGCTCCACCACGGGATAGGCCTTATGGCGGATGGCGTCGCGGTGGGCCCCGCCTTCGGGCTCGCCCGGCTGGTCGAGGCAGCTTCCTTCGATGTCGAATAGCCAGCCATGATAGACGCAGCGCAGCCCGCCATCCTCGACCCGGCCATAGGAGAGATCGGCGCAGCGATGGGAACAATGAAGGCCGAGGAGACCGAGCCGCCCGCGATCGTCGCGGAACAGGACGAGGTCCTCGCCCATGATCCGGACATGCTGCGGCGGGGCGCCCGGCGCCACGTCGCGGACCAGCGCGATCGGCTGCCAATAGCGGCGCAGGAGATCGCCGCACGGCGTGCCCGGTCCAGTCCGGGTCAGAAGCTCGGCGGGATGAACCACGCTCTCGTCCGTCATTGATGGTTCCTCCGTGATCGACCGGGATGAGTTTAGCAAAATGCCGCGCGACGAGGGAAGCGGGCAATGCCGCGACCGATGGAACGCCGCTCGTCCAAACCCTTGCCAGGGGCGGCCGGATATCCGATAAATCGGCGCCGGTCGGGGTCTCACTCCGATCGATCGTCGCCCGCGAAGGAACGTCATGTCCGTTTCCCCAACCCCGCCATTCCGCGCCGGCCATGTCGGCAGCCTGTTGCGCCCGCCGGCGCTCTTGAAGGCGCGCGACGACGCGAAGGCGGGGCGGATTTCCCCGGCCGAACTGAAGACCATCGAAGACGACGCCATCCGCGAAGTCGTGCGGTTAGAGGAGGAATTGGGCCTTGAAGGCATCACCGACGGCGAGTTCCGCCGCGGCTCCTGGCATCTCGATTTTCTCTATCAGTTCGGCGGCATCACACGGGCGCAGGACCCGTTCACGATCCGCTTCCATAACGATGCGGGCGACATCGAATTTCAGCCGGCAAGTCTGCGCGTTACCGGCAAGCTGACACTCCAACATTGCATCTTCGGCCCGGAATTCACCTTCCTCAAAGAGGCGGTGTCGCGCGCCACGCCGAAGCTCACCATCCCGTCGCCCAATATGATGATCTATCGCGGCGGCACGAGCCTCATCGACCGCGACGTCTATCCCGATCTCGACGAATTCTGGGCCGATCTCGCCCGCGTCTATCGCGAGGAGATCGCGGCGCTGGGCGCGCTCGGCTGCACCTATCTACAGATCGACGATGTCAGCCTCGCCTATCTCAACGATCCGGCGCAGCGCGACATGATGGCGCGGTCCGGCCTCGATCCCGATAATCAGCACCTGCGCAACATCCGCCTGTTCAACGAGGCGGTGAAGGGTCGGCCCGCCGGCATGACGATCTGCACCCATCTCTGCCGCGGCAACCATCGCTCCTCCTGGGTGGCGTCGGGCGGCTATGACTATGTTGCGGACGCGCTCTTCAACGAACTCGATGTCGACGGCTATTTCCTCGAATATGACGATGCGCGCTCGGGCGGGTTCGAGCCGCTACGCTTCGTGCCGAAGGGTAAGAAGAAGATCGTGCTGGGCCTCGTCTCGTCGAAGCGCGCGGAACTCGAGGCCAAGGACGATCTGCGCCGGCGCATCGACGAGGCGGCGAAGTACGTCGCGCTCGATCAGCTTGCCTTGAGCCCGCAATGCGGTTTCGCCTCGACCGAGCTCGGCAACGCGCTGACGCTCGATCAGCAGAACGCCAAGCTGCGTCTCGTCATTGATCTCGCGCAAGAAATCTGGGGCTGAACCTTATAACGATTTCATCCATCCCGAATGCAAAACTGGAGAGGCAAATGGCCGAGAAGAACCTGGAAGAGATATTGAAGACCCGGAACCCCGTCGAGATGCTGCGCAATTCGCAGCTCGGCGCCTATGTCTATCCGGTGGTGCCGGCGGAATTCACCAACTGGCGCGACGAGCAGATCGGCTGGCGCAAGACCGCCGTGCTGTTCGACCAGTCGCACCACATGGCCGAAATGATGGTGACCGGCCCCGACGCCTTCAAGTTCATGAACTATCTCACCATCAACAGCTTCGCCAATTTTCCCGTGAACCGGGCGAAGCAATTCGTGCCCTGCTCCTATGACGGCTATGTCATCGGCGACGGCATCCTGTTCCACCTTGCCGAGAACCAGTTGAACTTCGTCGGCCGCGCGCCGACCGTCGATTGGATCCAGTTCCATGGCGAGACCGGCAAGTTCAACATCAAGCTGGAGCGCGACGACCGCTCGCCCTCGCGGCCCGGCCCGAAATCGGTCACCCGCCGCCATTACCGCTATCAGGTTCAGGGTCCGAACGCGATGAAGATCCTGAACAAGCTGAATGGCGCGCCGATTCCGGAGGTCAAGTTCTTCACCCTCGGCGAAATCAACATCGCCGGCCGCAAGGTGCGGTGCCTGCGCCACGGCATGGCGGGCGAGCCGGGCCTCGAAGTGTGGGGGCCGTGGGCGCAGGATGAGGAAATCCGCGACGCCATTCTCGAGGCCGGCCGCGAGTTCGGCATCGTCCGGGTCGGCGCCCGCGCCTATGCCACCAACACCCTCGAATCGGGCTGGATTCCGTCGCCGCTGCCCGCCGTCTATACCGGCGAGAAGCAGAAGGCGTTCCGCGAATGGTCGAAACCCGACAGTTACGCCGCCACCAGCTCGATCGCCGGCAGCTTCGTCGGCGCCAGGATCGAGGATTATTATTCGTCCCCGTTCGAGTTGGGCTATGGCCCCTTCATCAAGTTCGACCATGATTTCGTCGGCCGCGAGGCGCTCGAAAAAATGAAGGACAAGCCGCACCGCCGCAAGGTGACCTTCGCCTGGAACCCCGAGGATGTGGCAAAGGTGTTCGCCAGCTTCTTCGATCCGTCGGTTGAGAATTACAAATTCATCGACCTGCCATTGTCGAATTACGGCTCCGCCTCGTTCGACGCGGTCAAGCATGACGGCAAGGTGGTCGGCCTCTCGATGTTCACCGGCACGACCTGGAATGAGCGCCAGATGCTGTCGCTCGGCGTCGTCGATCCCGACATCAAGCAGGGCGATGTCCTCGAGCTGGTCTGGGGCGAGGAGAATGGCGGCACCAAGAAGACCACGGTCGAGCGCCACAAGCAGACGACGATCCGCGTCAAGGTCTCGCCGGTGCCCTATTCGAAGGACGCGCGCGAAGGCTATGGCGGCGGTTGGCGCGTCAAGCAGACGGCGTAGTCAACCGCGCCGTTTTCGTCACCCGCGGGCTTGATCCGCGGGTCTATCATGCGGGATGGATGGCCGGGTCAAGCCCGGCCATGACGCCATTAGGAGGAGAATCAGCATGGCGCGCCTGCCTTACCTGCAACAGTCCGACTTGGCGCCCGAGGACCGCGACCTTCTGGCGCCCCGCGCGTCCGACGGCAGCGTGCCCAATCTCTATCGCGTGCTGGTCCACGGCCCCGCCGTCATGCGCAAGCAGAACGCGCTTGCGATGCACATCCGGCACGACAGCCGGCTCGATCCGCGCCTGCGCGAGCTTGCCATCCTCCAGGTCGGCTATATGACGCGCCAGCCTTACGAATATTCCCATCATGTGAAGCTCGCGCTCGAATTCGGCTGCAGCGAGGACGACATTCGCGCCCTCGCCGATGAGACCGCCGGCCGCGAGACCAATCTCGATCCCGTGGCGAGGCTGGTGCTGCGCGCGGCGCGTGAGATGACCGACGATAGGGCGATGTCGGCGGCGACCTTCGCCGCGCTCCATGGCGAACTCGACAATGACCGCCTCATGGAGCTCATCATCGCGATCGCCACCTATAACGGCGTCATTCGTATCCTCGGCACGCTTCAAATCGATGTCGAGGATTCCTACCAGCCCTATCTCGAAAAATTCCCGTTGCCGGCCTAACCCGTCGCGTTCAGCGTCGCGCCGCCATCGACCGTCAACGCGACGCCGGTGATGAAATTCGCCTCGTCGGAGGCGAGGAACAGTGCCGCGTTGGCGACGTCCCACGCCGTTCCCATCTTGCGGCGCAGCGGCACCCTTGCATCGCGCTCGGCCGCGACCTCGGCCCGGGACCGGTTGCTCACCCGGGCACGGGTGTCGACCGCCATCGGCGTATCCATGAGGCCGGGCAGGATGCAGTTGGCGCGGATGCCGTATTCGGCGTTCTGGATCGCAAGCTGCTGGGTGAAGGCGATGATCGCGGCCTTGGTCGCCTTGTAGGTGACGAGCGGATAGTTCAGCACCGCCCCGGTCGAGGAGATATTGATGATCACCCCGGCGCGCTGCCGCCGCATCACCGGCAGGACATGCTTCGCGGCCATTACCGTGCCGCGCAAATTGATCGCGACGCAGCGATCGAAGGCCTCCTCGGTAATCTCGGTCGGCGAGGCGTCGCCGCCGGCGATACTGACGCCGACATTGTTGTGAAGGACGTCGATCCGGCCCCAGCGCGCCTCGGCCGCGGCGATCGCCTCGATCAGCGTCGCCTCCCGGGTCACGTC
>JBOHLV010000043.1:0-32225 GCA_050729815.1 Allostellaceae bacterium | reverse complement strand
CGTGCTTGACGCCTATGGCCGCGCCATCCACTTCTAGGATGCATCACCCGCGCGGCCGCAAGCGAAATTGACGATGGCAGATCCGATCCTCCGCCACCCGGAGAAGGCGCAGAAGCCCGATCACCCGATCCAGCGCAAGCCTGCCTGGATCCGCGTGAAGGCGCCTACCTCGCCGGAATACAACGAGACGCGCCGGCTGATGCGCGAGCTTAAGCTCAACACCGTATGCGAGGAAGCCGCCTGTCCGAATATCGGCGAGTGCTGGAAGCAAAAGCACGCCACGGTGATGATCCTCGGCAGCGTCTGCACCCGTGCCTGCGCCTTCTGCAATGTCGCGACCGGGCGGCCCGATCGCCTTGATCCCGATGAACCGGCGCATGTCGGCGAGGCGGTGGCGAAACTCGGTCTTGCCCACATCGTCGTCACCTCCGTCGATCGCGACGATCTGGCGGATGGCGGCGCCGGGCAGTTCGTTCGCACCATCGAAGCGATCCGCCGCGCCGCGCCAGAGACCACGGTCGAGGTGCTGACCCCCGATTTCTTGAAGAAGGATGGCGCGCTTGAGGCCGTGGTCGCGGCGCGGCCCGAAATCTTCAACCATAATCTCGAAACCGTGCCGCGCCTTTATGCCGAGGTGCGGCCGGGCGCGCGCTATTTCCATTCGCTCCGGCTCCTCGACCGGGTGAAGGAGATCGATCCCGCGATGTTCACGAAATCGGGACTCATGGTTGGCCTTGGCGAGACCAAGCCCGAAGTGGCGCAAATCATGGACGATCTGCGCGCGGCGCGGGTCGATTTCCTCACTATCGGCCAATATCTTCAGCCAACGCCGAAGCATCATCGCGTCGATCGCTTCGTCACCCCCGACGAGTTCCAGAGCTATCGCCAGCTCGCCTATGGCAAGGGCTTTCTCATGGTCGCGGCCTCGCCCTTGACGCGCTCCTCCTATCTCGCGGGCGAGGATTTCGCGCGGCTCAAGGCGGCGCGCGCGGCACAATTCGCGGCGGGCGCCTGATGCCGACCCATGCCGAGCGCAAGCGGCTGCCCTACGCGCCGGAGCAATTGTTCGATCTCGTCGCCGATATCGAACGCTATCCCGAATTCCTGCCGTGGTGCACCGGCGCCCGCGTCCGCGAGCGCCTGGGCAACGTCATCATCGCCGATCTGGTGATCGGCTTCCGCATGGTGCGCGAGCGTTTCACCTCGCGCGTCACCCTCGACCGGCCGGGGCGCATCGATGTCGTTTATAGCGACGGGCCGTTCCGCTATCTCACCAATCGCTGGCGCTTCGAGGCCCAGCCCGACGGCTCGACCATCATCGATTTTTTCGTCGATTTCGAATTCCGCTCGCGCATGTTGCAGCATCTGATCGGGCTGCTCTTCACCGAGGCGGTGCGTCGCATGGTCGGCGCCTTCGAGAGCCGCGCGCGTCAGCTTTATGGCGCCTCCGCCCTGTCCGGCGCCGCCGCGAAGCCGGTTTGATCGCGGGGCTTTAATCCGGCGGTGCGATGACGCGCACCGGGTCGGTGCCGTCCCAGCCGATCGCCGCCTGGTACATCATGGTGAACAGGCCTTCGACCGCGGGGCCGGTCTCGATCAGCTCGATGAAGCCGGGCAAATCGGCGGTCGTGTCCATATAGGCGACGCGGATGCCGTGGTCGGGCTCGGCATAATAGGCGAGCTCATAGCCGCGCGCCTGTTGCGCCTGGAGCGCCGTGTCGAAATCGGGGGCCGAGACGCCGAAATGATGGAAGCCATGGCCGCGTTTCTCGACGATCTCGCGATAGACCGAGGGAACGTCGTTATGCTGCTCGATGAGCTCGAATTGCATATGGCCCGCATAGGCCATGGCGATCGAGACGCGAAGCTCGGTCGGGCCGCCGCGATAGCGCTGCGTCAAGGGCGTGAACGGATCGAAGAGGAACCAGGGGCCGAGCCTCAGCCGCTCGGTCCATTGCGCCATCGCGCGCCGCAAATCGGGCACGGTATAGGCCATCTGGATGATGCCATCGATCGGCTGGCCGAAATTGAGGAGCGGCATCGGCGGAGGGCCGCGCTCAGGGCACGCTCGGGCCGCTGCCGGGCTGGGGCGTCGGCGCGGAGAAGCGGCCGAAATTGCCGATGAGCTGCTCGAAGATCGTGTATTCGCGTCCCGGCGCCGGCGTCGCGTTGGGGTTGGGGGTGATCTCCTCGTGGTTCTTCATGCCACGATAGGCGACCTTGTCGACTACGCCCTGGTTGTTGAAGGAGATGATGACCACTTTCTCGCCGCGCAGTTGCGGCTTGAAGAACGCCTCGTCCTGGGTCTTCTCGCTGATATAGTACCAGGTGTTCTTGTCGAACGGTGCGATCGTGGAGGGCGAGCCCAGGAGCTTCGTCACCGCCGCCTTGGTGGTGACGCCGGGCTTGATCTGGGCAAGGGTCGGTTTCGGCGGATCGTTGCCCCGGGTCACGACCGGAAAGCCGCAGGCCGCGACAAGGCTGGCCACGAGCAGAGTCGCGGCAAGCGTTGGGACGAGGCGGGACGGGCGGGATCTGGGATGCAACATGGGTTCGCGCAAAATTGCCTCGATCGGGGCGTGCTTGTCAATCGCGCGCCGTCTTGACTCGGGCGCCGCGGGGCGACAGCCTCGGCCGTGCTCATCGCAGTAAGGAGGATGGATTTGTTCGATGCCGTTCGCCGGCGCAAGCAACGACGCGCCGTGGCCCGTCTCGCCTATCACCACATCGTCGCCCGCGCCCGCGCGCCGCGGCTCTTTGCCGCCTGGTCGGTGCCAGACACGCTCGACGGCCGGTTCGAGCTGTTGGCGCTTCATGCCTTTCTCGTCTTGAATCGGCTGAAGCACGAGGCCGAAGCGAAGGAGTTCGCGCAAGTTTTGTTCGACACCATGTTCACCGACATCGACCGCGGGGTGCGCGAACTCGGCAATGCCGATGTCAGCGTCGGCAAGCAGGTGAAGCGGATGGCGCGCGGCTTCTATGGCCGCATCGCCGCCTATGACAAGGGCCTTGGCGACGAGACCGAGCTTGAGGCGGCCTTGAAGCGCAACCTGTTCGGCACCGTGACGTCGCCGGCGCCCGAGCACGTTATCCGCGCCGCCCGCTATTTGCGCGATCAGGTGGCGGCGCTTGCGGTGGTGCCGATCGCCTCGTTCCTGCGGGGCGAGGTGCCCTACGCCCCGCTCGACGCGGCGCCCTGACCCGTGACGGAATTCTCCCGGCCGATCGAGGCATCGCGGCTCGGCTCCGGCGCCCTGGTGCGCGACATTGCTGCCGATGTCGGGGAGCGCGCCTTATTGGCCCGCCGCTTCGGCCTTTTGGCGCTCGATCGGCTCGAGGCGCGGGTCGCGCTGCGCCGGGTCGCCGGCGGCCTCGTCCGGCTCGATGCCCAGCTCACCGCCGAATTGGTGCAGGAGACGGTCGACACGCTGGAGCCGGTGGCGAGCCGTATCGCCGAAGAGTTCACGCTGCTATATGGCGCGGCCGACGACGATCCCGCCGCGCTCGATCCCGAGGCCGAGATCGTCGAGCCGCTCGAGGCCGGCCGCATCGATCTTGGCGAGGCGGTGGCGCAGCAATTGTCGCTCGCGCTCGATCCCTATCCGCGGGCGCCGGGCACGGTATAGAGGGGGGCGGTGGCCAACGACATTGCCACGGCGCCCGTTTTTGGCTATTGACACCTATCTCGCGCCCGCGGCGGGCCGGGAAAACCCCCGAGTGATATCCGATGGCAGTTCCGAAAAAGAAGACCTCGAAGTCGCGGCGCAACATGCGTCGCGCGCACCACGCGCTGAAACCGGCGAGCTATGTCGAATGCTCGGATTGCGGCGAGATGAAGCGGCCGCATCACGTTTGCCCCGCTTGCGGCCATTATGACGGGCGCGAGGTCGTCGCCACGGCGAACGGCTAGTCGCCATGCCAGCCGCGGAAAAGCCGATCACGGTCGCGCTCGATGCGATGGGCGGCGATCAGGCGCCGATCAGCGTCGTGCAGGGCGCGGCGATCGCGTCGCGGCGGTTGCCGGGCACGCGCTTCCTCTTGTTCGGGGATGAGGCGAAGCTCGCGCCCTTGGTGGCGCGCCACCGCCGCCTCAAGGAGCGGTTCGACATCCGCCACACCGATGAGCGCGTCGCCGACGATGCGAAGCCCTCGATCGCGCTGCGCGCCGGGCGCAACTCCTCGATGCGGCTCGCCATCGACGCCGTCGCCGATGGCCGGGCCGATTGCGTCGTCTCCGGCGGCAATTCCGGCGCCCTCATGGCAATGGCGAAGTTCAGCCTCAAGATGTTTCCCGGCATCGACCGGCCGGCGATGGCGTCGCTGTTCCCAACCCGCCGCGGCGAAAGCGTGATGCTCGATCTCGGCGCCAATCTCGAATGCGATACCGAGAATCTGGTGCAGTTCGCGCTTCTGGGCGAGGCTTTTGCCCGCACCGTCCTCGGGCTGAAGCAGCCTTCGATCGGGCTCCTCAATGTCGGCTCGGAGGAGATGAAGGGCCGTGAGGCGGTACGGGCCGCGGCGACGCGGCTGCGTGCGCCGAACTCGCCCATCAATTTCTATGGCTTCGTCGAGGGCGATGACATCGCCGCCGGCACCGCCGATGTCATCGTCACCGACGGCTTCACCGGCAACATCGCAGTGAAGACCGCCGAGGGCATGGCGCGGCTCGTGACCGAGTTCGTGCGCGCCTCGTTCCGGCATTCGCTGACCGCGCGGATCGGCTATCTCTTTGCCGCGCCGGCGTTGGCGAAGCTGCGGCGGCGGCTCGATCCGCGCTATTACAACGGCGCCGTGTTCGTGGGCCTCAACGGCATCGCGGTGAAGAGTCATGGCGGCGCCGACGCGCTCGGCTTTGCCAATGCCATCGGCGTCGCCGTCGATATGCGGCGCAACGCCTTCTTCGACCAGATCCGCGACGGGCTGCAACGTTTGAGCGAGCTGACGCCGCCCGCGGGCCAACCGGCACCGACGGCTGCCGGCTGATGGTGTTCCGCAGTATTGTCCGCGGTTGCGGCGGCTATCTGCCGCAGCGCGTCGTCACTAATGACGAGTTGGCGCGGCGGCTCGATACCTCGGACCAATGGATCGTGCAGCGCACCGGCATCCATCAGCGCCATGTCGCCGCCGAGGGTGAATATACCTCCGATCTCGCCTACCATGCGGCCGCCGCCGCGCTCGCCGATGCCAGGATGGCGGCTGCCGATCTCGATCTCATCGTGCTGGCGACGGCGACGCCCGATCATACCTTTCCGGCGACGGCGACCCGGGTGCAGGCGCGGCTCGGCATGCGCCGCGGCGCCGCTTTCGATGTTCAGGCGGTGTGCTCGGGCTTCATCTATGCCCTCGCCGTCGCCGACAATCTCTTGAAGGCGGGTCAGGCGCGGCGTGCCCTCGTAATCGGCGCCGAGACCTTCTCCCGCATCCTCGATTGGCAGGACCGCGGCACCTGCATCCTCTTCGGCGATGGCGCCGGCGCGCTGGTGCTGGAGGCGGTCGCGGCGGACGGGGCACGGTCGGAGCGCGGCGTGCTCTCGACCCATCTGCACAGCGACGGCGCCGGTTATGAGCTGCTTTATGTCGATGGCGGGCCATCGACCACCGGCACCACCGGCCACTTGCGCATGGAAGGTCGCGAGATTTTTCGCCACGCGGTCGGGCGCCTCGCCGAGGTAGTGGACGAGGCGCTGGCGGCGAACGGACTCGACGCCGGCGCCATCGACTGGCTGGTGCCGCATCAGGCCAACCGCCGCATCATCGAGGCGATGGCTCGGCGGCTCGACCTGCCGCCCGAAAAAGTGGTGATGACCATCGACCGGCACGCCAATACCTCGGCGGCGTCGGTGCCGCTGGCGCTGGCCGACGCGAGCGCCGACGGCCGTATTCGCCCCGGCCAATTGGTGCTGCTCGAGGCGATGGGCGGCGGTCTCACTTGGGGGGCGGCGCTGGTCCGCTGGTAGGGCACGCGTTTGCGCTCTTAAGCCGCTTTTAAGAGATTCATACAACCATCTGTAATTGACGGATTTATTTCGGGGGGTTACGCTCGGTCAAAATTGCGGGGGGGCATGGGATGGCCGAAGAGACGGTAACACGGGCGCAACTGAGCGAGGCTGTGTACCAGGAAGTCGGCCTGTCCCGGAACGAATCGGCGACTTTGGTGGAAACCGTGCTGGAGGAAATCTCCCGCGCGCTGGTGCGTGGCGAGATGGTCAAGATATCTTCATTCGGAAGTTTTGCCGTGCGTCGCAAGGGCCGGAGAATAGGGAGAAATCCCAAAACAGGACAAGAAGTCCCGATCAGTCCGCGCCGGGTCCTGGTGTTTCGCGCATCCCATCTCTTGAAAGACCGGATCGACGCCGCGCTGAGCGGCCTGAAAGGGGCCCAGCGCTCATGAGCTATGATCTGCCGCCCTCGGGCGCGCTACGGCGTGCGACGAAATCGGCCGAAGCCTTCCGCACCATCAGCGAGGTCGCCGAGGAGCTTGAAGTGCCGCAGCATGTGCTGCGCTTCTGGGAATCGCGCTTTCCTCAGGTGAAGCCGTTGAAGCGCGCCGGCGGTCGCCGCTACTACCGGCCCGACGATGTCGCCCTGCTGCGCCGCATCCGGCAATGCCTCTATGACCAGGGCTATACCATCAAGGGCGTGCAGAAGCTCTTGCGCGAAGGTGCGCTGAAGAGCGCCGAGGGCGGGTTTCGCGGCGGTGCCGCGCCCGGCGGCACGGTGGCGAAGGAGGAGACGGAGCAGCACGACGAAGCGCAGGAGTTGCGCGATACCATCGCCGAGCTCCGGGCCGAGCTCGCCATGCTGCGTGACCTCTTGCGGCGCGCCAACCAGTAGGCCAATATCGCTGGCGCCCGAAGGGCGTGCAGATCGGAGCGTAGCGCAGCCTGGTAGCGCATCAGCATGGGGTGCTGAGGGTCGCGAGTTCGAATCTCGCCGCTCCGACCATTCTAGTTATATTAACTAGTTACGGACATTTTCTTATATCCTTGATGAGGTGCTGGCAAAGCTTGACCGAGCGATCCAAATGGACCCGAGGGGCGAGCCCAGGGGTGCCGGAAATGGGGGTGATTCACGTTCAACGAAAATCGCCCTAGCGCGCGACCTGGCGGCCGGCCTCAGTCAGCTTGCAGACCAGCCAGTCCGGCTTCAAAGGATTGGCGAACCACGGCTCCGCCCAGCCCTGGTCGAGGCAGGCGCGTACCAGCGTCGGGTTCACCGACTGGCCGAACTCGTCGAACAGGGGCAGCTTGCCGCCCGGTTCCTCGAGACCGCGACGCAGCCAAGCGCGTTCTATCGCCGTCGGCGTGGTATGGCGAAGCGTTGCCCCCAGTTCGCTCATGCCGCTATGCTAGTCGATGAAATCGTTGATCGCCAGATGGTTGTGCAAGGAAAATCACCATGAGCACAATGTTTGTCTATGTCACGACGGGCGATGTCGAGGAAGCGCGGCGCATCGGCCGTGCCGCGGTCGAGGCGCGTCTTGTCGCCTGTGCCAATGTCATTGCCGGGGTCGACGCCATCTACTGGTGGCACGGTGAGGTCGCGGAGACCGAGGAAGCTGTCTTGATTATGAAGACGATGGCCAATCGTCTTAATGAATTAGTTGAGCTTATAGGCAACCTGCATTCCTATGAATGCCCGTGCATCGAGGCGTGGCCGATCACCGACGGTCATCGCCCGTTCCTCGATTGGATCGCCGGCGAAGTGACCGGAGCTTAGGGACTATCGCCCTTGCCACGCGGGCGGCCGTTTGGCGAGGAAGGCGTCGATGCCTTCCTCGGCGTCGCGGGCCAGCATGTTGGTGGTCATGACCTCGCTGGTATAGGCATAGGCCTCTTCGAGGCCGAGTTCGGCTTGGCGATAGAACGCCTCCTTGCCGATGGCGAGGGTCAAGGGCGATTGGGCGGCAATGCGTTGGGCGAGGGCGGCGATAGCCTCATCGAGTCCGGCCGCCGGCACGACGCGGTTGACGAGGCCGATGCGGTGCGCTTCCTCGGCCGAAATGAAATCGCCGGTTAGCAGCATCTCCATCGCCGGCTTGCGGCCGACGCCGCGGGTCAGCGCCACCATCGGCGTCGAGCAGAACAGGCCGAGATTGACGCCCGACGTGGCGAAGCGGGCGGCGTCGGATGCCACCGCGAGATCGCAGGTCGCGACCAGTTGACAGCCGGCGGCGGTGGCGATGCCGTGGACCCGGGCGATCACCGGCTTCGGTAGCTTCGTGATCGACAGCATCAGCCGGCTGCATTGCCGAAACACCTTCTCATAGAATTGGCGTCCGGGATTGGCGCGCAACTCCCTGAGATCATGGCCGGCGCAAAAACCCGGGCCGGCCGCCGCCAACACCACCACCTTGACCGACTTGTCCCGCGCCGCGCCATCGAACGCCTCTTGCAGGGCGCTCATCATCGCGACCGACAGCGCGTTCCGTGCCGCCGGCCGGTTCAGGGTCAGGGTCGCCACGCCGGCATCGTCGCGGTGCAGGACCAAATCTTCGCTGGCTTCGCTCATGCCGGCATTTTAGTCCCGGCCGGGCGAAATCGCATCGCCCAATCGGGCGCCTCAATCGGCGTCGAAATCGTCGCTGCCGCCGCTATCGGTGTCGCCCGAATTGTCGGCCGCCGAATCCGCGTCGGCGCCGCTATTGTCAGGCGTATCGAACATTCCCCAATCCGCCTGGCTGTCGGACCGTTCCTTCGTCGTCTTGTTCCGGTGGAACCATTTGAACATCGGCATCAGGTCGTTCTCCCCCAATTTGCTCGAACCCGCCGCCATGAAGGCGGATCATCATTCGTGCTAACGCAGTTGATCCGCACGGTCCAGCCGCAATTGGGTTTGGCGGGCCGATCGACTGAGGGATCACGCACGTCGTGCGAGCCGGCCGAGACGGAAAACGCGGCCCCACAGGATGCCGGCGAGGAGCGCGGCAGTCGCGCTGAATTCGAGCGCGATGGCCGGATTGGCGCGCAAGGCGGGCCAGCGGCCATAGATGTAGAAGATCGCGATATGAAGGATCACCGTGGCGATCGCGGCCAGCAGCGGGGAAACGCTTGTCGGCACCTCGATGTTTCCTGGCGTGCGGATCGGCCGGGTCGTGGCGGAAACGAGGTTCCAGCCGATGCCGATGCCGATGAGCAGGCTGAAGATGAAAGCCGGCACCACCAGGATCAGCCCCGCCCGGGTCGCGACGAGATCGCCCAACGCCGCCGCGGAGAGGATCGCCGGCAGGAGATAGAACAACGCAATGGGGCGCGGGCCACGCCAGAGTTCGCGCGCGCCGAGAACCAGCGCCACGGCACATGCCGGCCACAGCCAAGCCGGCACCTGCCTCACTACCTCGCTGACAGCATTCACGATCGAACGGCGTCGAGGACGGCGCCGCGCTCAACCCCCATGGCCGAGCCGGTTCGCCCATTCGTCATAGAGGATGGCGAACAGGACATGGTCCTGCCAGCGACCGTCGATACAGAGATATTCCTTGGCATAGCCTTCTTCGCGCAGGCCGTTCTTGGTGAGAACGGTGCGGCTTGCCTTGTTGTGCGGAAGGCACGCGGCCTCGATGCGATGGAGGCGCAGGCGTCCGAAGGCAAAACCCAGCGCCAGCGCCAGCGCTTCCGTCATATGGCCCTGGCCGGCATGGCGCTCGCCCATCCAA
The DNA here is from genome assembly GCA_050729815.1 of Allostellaceae bacterium. Lineage (GTDB taxonomy): Bacteria > Pseudomonadota > Alphaproteobacteria > ATCC43930 > CGMCC-115725 > JAATGI01. The sequence goes on along the minus strand of JBOHLV010000043.1, from coordinate 22,570 downwards.
TAGCCGAGCGAGCCCGATTCCGCGACGCCGCGACGAATCTGGCTGAGGCCGATGCCGCCCAACAGCGTCCGGTCGCTGTTGCGGAACAGGAAGAAATTATAGCCCTGGCCGGAGCGCCATTCGGCGGCGTAATGGAACATGCGCTGACGAAAGGCGGCGCGGCTCAAGGCGTCGAGCGACCAGCTTGGCTCCCATGGGGTAAGGAACCGGCGCGACGCCTCGCGCAGCCGCGACCATTCTTCGTAATCCTCGCGGATCGGCGGGCGCAGGGTCACGCGCTGGCCGACAAGGCGCGTGGTGGGCGGCTCAGCGCCGGCGAAAATGCGCGGCAGGCGCAGCAGATTGGAGCTCACCGGCGCCGCTTTCGCTCTCACTTCAGGTCTCCCGCTCAGGCCTCGAGCCGCTGTACGATCCGCTGGTAGGATTCGAGCGCGCCCACCGGCCCCAGCGCCGCCAGCGTCGGCGTCCCCGCGAGCAGCCGGCCGGCGACCCGCTTTACGTCCTCCTGATCCACCGCATCGATGCGCCGCACCAGTTCCGCGGGATCGAAGGGCGTGCCGAACACCAGCATGTGGCCGGCCTGCTGCTCGACCCGGGTCATGGTGCTTTCGAGCGACATGAGCAACCCGGCCTTGAGCTGGGCCCGCGCCCGCTCCAACTCGTCGGAGGCGAGACCCGCGCGCAGGCCCTTGATCTCGCCGGCGAGCACCGGCATCAACTCGGCCAGCTCTTCGGCGCCGGTGCCGGCATAGATGCCGAATATCCCGCCGTCGGAGAACGGGCTCGCAAACGAATAGACCGAATAGACGAGGCCGCGCTTCTCCCGCACCTCCTGGAAGAGGCGCGAGGACATGCCGCCGCCGAGCGCGGTCGACAACAGCGAGGCGGCATAATAATCGGGGTCGGCGAAGCCGAAGCCGGGGAAGCCCAGCAGTACGTGCGCCTGTTCAAGCTCGCGCGATTCGCGGAAGTTGCCGCCGACATAGCGCGCCGGCTCGCTGTCCGGCGCACTTCCGCCCGGCAACTCGCCGAACATCCGCTCGGCAAGGCGCACCAGCGCCTCATGCTCGATCTTGCCGACCGCGACCAGCAGCATCCGGTCGGCGGCATAATGACTGTGCATATAGTCCGCGACCATGTCGCGATCGATGCGGCGGACGATGTCGGCGCGGCCGAGCACGGGCTGGCCCAGCATCTGTCCCGGAAAGGCGGTCTCCTGGAAATAGTCGAAGATGATGTCATCGGGGGTGTCGTTGGCCTGGCCGATCTCCTGCAGGATGACGCCGCGCTCGCGTTCGAGTTCGACAGGATCGAAGATCGAGCGCTGAAGGATGTCGGCGAGAATATCGAGCGCCAGCGCTGCATCCTCCTTCAACACCTTGGCGTGATAGGCGGTGTGCTCGCGCGAGGTGTAGGCGTTAAGGTGACCGCCGACATCCTCGATCTCCAATGCGATGGCGAGGGCGGAGCGTCGCTCTGTCCCCTTGAATGCCATATGTTCAAGGACATGGGAGATACCGTTGATATCCATCGGCTCATGCCGCGTGCCGATCGCGACATAGACGCCGAACGATACCGTCTCGACGCTGAGCACGGTATCGGTGATGACCCGGAGGCCGTTCGACAATTTCGATAGACGCACACTCATGCCGCCACTCCCGCTCGCGGGCGGGCATGGGCCCGCACATAATCCTGCACCGATATCAATTCGTTGGCGAGGTGCACCATCCGTTCCGGCCGCGTCATCACCGCGGCGAGGCGTGACGGCGGCTCGGGGGCAAGGCCGGTTGCCTGCGCGATCGCCTCGGGGAATTTGGCCGGATGCGCCGTCGCCAGCGCGACCATGGGCACGCCTGGGAGGGTGCCGGCGCGCCGCGCCGCGGCGAGGCCAACCGCGCTGTGCGGGTCGAGAAGGACGCCGTCGCGCCGCCAGGTTTCGCCGATCTCGTCAAGGGTTGCGTCGTCATCTGTGCGATGCGCCGTGAACAGCTTCCGTGCCGTCTCGGCGACGCCCGCGCCAAAAGGCAGGGTCCCCGTGTTCCGGAACGTCGCCATCGCGGTTGCCACCGCGGCGCCGTGCCGCCCTTCAAGATCGAATAGCAAGCGCTCGAAATTGCTCGAAATCTGGATGTCCATGCTGGGCGACAGACTGGGCTCGACCGAGCGCAGCCGCATCGGCCCGCCGTCGAAGAACCGCGCCAGGATGTCGTTGCGATTGCTGGCGATGACGAGCCGCGCGATCGGCAGGCCCATGAGGCGGGCGACGTGCGCGGCGTAGATATTGCCGAAATTTCCGGTCGGCACGGTGAAGGCGATCTCGCATGCCGGCGCGCCGAGCGCGATGCCGGCGACGAAATAATAGACGGTTTGGGCCATGATCCGGGCCCAATTGATCGAATTTACCGCCGACAGGCTGAATTCGGCACGGAAGGTCGCATCGGCGAACATCGCTTTCACCAGATCCTGGCAATCATCGAAGCTGCCTTGGATGGCGATGGCATGGACGTTGGCCGCCGCCACGCTTGTCATCTGGCGGCGCTGCACCGCCGAGATGCGGCCCTCGGGATAGAGCATGAAAATGTCGAGGTTGGCGCGATCGCGGCACGCCTCGATCGCCGCCGATCCGGTATCGCCCGAGGTCGCGCCGATGATGGTGAGCCGCCGCCCGCGGCGCTCGAGCACTTCCTCAAAGAGGCGCCCGACGAGCTGAAGGGCATAATCCTTGAAGGCGAGGGTAGGGCCGTGAAACAGCTCAAGGAGCCAGAGATCGGCCGATACTTGGTTGAGCGGCGCCACCGCCTCATGGGCGAAATTCCGATAGGTCTCCTCCAGGATTTGGCGTAACTGCGCCGGCGTCAGCAGATCGCCGAGGAACGGCGCGATGACCGCCGCGGCAATCTCGGCATAGGGACGTCCATGGAGCCGGCGCAATTCCTCCGGCGCGAGTCGCGGCCAGCGCGCCGGCACATAAAGCCCGCCATCCGGCGCCAGCCCACGCAACAGCACGTCCTCGAATTGGACGCATTCGGGCCTCGGCCGGCCATCCCGCGTGCTGACGTAATCCACGAACCGGTCCTTGGGAAATCAGGCGAAACCTAACCCTAGTCCCCCGATGGTCGCACCGCAACCGTTGTGAAGGAGAATCGATAAACGTCTGACATTACGGCAATTTCACGATCATGTCTTGAGCTTATAGCCGCGCGCGAAGAGGAGGTGGGTGATAGCAAGGAGGGCCAGGTTGACACCGACCATGACGGCGATGCCGACCGGGATCGAGCCGTCGGCATGGCCAATGAAGCCGCTGCGGAAGCCGTCGATCATATAGAAGAACGGGTTGAACTCGGCGGCGACGCGAAATGGCGCCGGCAGCATGTCGATCGAATAGAAGGTCCCGGAAAGGAACGACAGCGGCATCACGATGAAGTTGGTGACGGCCGCGATATGGTCGAACTTCTCTGCCCAGAGGGCGGCGATGATGCCCAGCAGCGATAGCATCAGCGACGCCGCCACCGCATGGAACACCACCAATCCCCAATCTTCGACGCCGACATGAACCGCCAGCACCATGGCGATGCCGACCACCAGCCCGACCAGGAGCCCGCGCGAGACGCCGCCGAGCGAGAGGCCCCAGACCAGTTCGCTCGGGCTCAGGGGGGGCATCAGCATGTCGCTGATATTGCCTTGGAGCTTCGCCATCATCAGTGACGAGGTGGTGTTGGCGAAAGCGTTCTGGATCATCGCCATCATGATAAGGCCGGGGGCGAGAAACTCCTCGAACGGTACGCCCGCGACTATCGGCACTCGCTTGCTGCCGAAGGCGAGGAGAAAGATCGCGAGGTAGAGCAGGGTGGTGATGACCGGCGCGGCGACGGTCTGCGTCGCAATTTTGAGGAAACGCCGCACTTCGCGCAGATAGAGCGTCCACAACCCACGCCAATTGACGGCGCCGAACTGGCGCACGCGTGGTGCCGTCTCGCTGCGCGCCGCGCGGGCGAGGCGCTCGGATGTTTCTAAAAGCACGGGCGTTTCCGTTGATAGATCGGGGTGGAATTTAGGGTTCCGCTGCCGCCTCGGCAAGGCGGGGTGCTAGAATGGGAGGCATGACGAGGCAACACGAACCGGGCGCGCCGCTAACCGTGCCGATCCTTGAAAAGGCGGCGCTGCGCTATCTCGAACGGTATGCAAGCTCGGCCGAGACCCTGCGCCGGGTGCTGCTGCGGCGCGTCGCGCGCGCCGTCGGCCGGGACGAAGCCGCGGCGGAGCAGGGCCGCGCGCTGGTCGAAACCTTGATCCAGCGCTATCTCGATGCCGGCCTTCTCGATGACCGGCGCTATGCCGCCGCGAAGGCGGCGAGCCTCGCTCGTGCCGGTGCCTCGCGCTATCGGATTCGCGGCACGCTTTTGCAAAAGGGCGTGCCCGCGGCGGAAATCGCGACCGCCGTTGCCGCGCTCGATGCGGAAGATGAGCACTCGGAACTGGCCGCCGCCGCGGCCTTCATCCGCCGCAAGCGCCTCGGTCCTTATCGCCCGGTCGAGCGGCGCGGCGCGCTCCGCCAGAAGGATCTCGCGACGTTGGCACGGGCCGGCTTCGCGCTCGATCTGGCCCGGCGACTCCTCGACGCGCCCGATGCCGACGCGCTCGACCGCCACGTCCACGGCGATGAATCATGAGGCTGGGCCTTCCGCCTTCTTGTCGACGATGTCGATGGTGCGGCGCGGATAGGGGAAGCTGATGCCTTGGGCATGGAAGGCGTGTTTCATGCGGCGGTTGAATTCGCGGCCGATCGTCCATTGTTGAATAGGCTTGGTCTTGAGCCGCGCCCGCACCACGACGGAGGAATCGGCGAAGTGGTCGACGCCCAAGATCTGGATCGGCTCCAGCATCAGCGGCCCGAATGCCAGATCGGCACGCATCTCGGCATCAACCGCTTTCACTGCCTCGACCACGCGATCGGTGTCTTCCTCGTAAGCCACGCCGATATCGAGGACATAGAAGGAAAATTCGCGCGTCAAATTGGTCACGGCGTTGACCGCGCTGAACGGCACGGTGTGGACGCTGCCCGCCAGGTCGCGCAGCTTGATGGTGCGGATGGTGATCGCCTCGACCACGCCCGAATGGCCGCTGCCGACATCGACCACCTCGCCGACCGCAATGGTATTCTCGATCAGCACGAAAAGACCGTTGATGACATCCTTGACGAGGGCCTGGGAGCCAAGGCCGACCGCGATACCGATGATGCCGGCGCCGGCCAGCAGCGGCGCGATATCGACCCCGAGCTGCGACAGCACGACGAAGCCCGCAACGGTGACGATCGCGACCAGCGTGATCGAGCGCACCAGCGGTAACAGCGTCTTGAGGCGCGCGCTGACTTGCACCTGACGGTCGGGCACGCCATTGCCGAGCGTGCGCTCGACCGCGGCGCTGGTGATCTCCCAGACGATGATCGCAATCACGACGACCAGCAGGATCGAGGCGGCGGCCCCGGTGGCGCGGCCGATGACCGCGCCGTGAAGCGAGGCAAGGACATCGAGGCCCCAGGATCGCAGCAGCAGGATTGCCGCCACCAGATAGACGATGACCGAGACCGCCAGGACCAGAGCCGGGATATATTTGTTGGCGCGGGTTTCAAGGCCGGGATAACGCGCCCGCAGCTCGGGGCTCATGGCAAAACCGCGCCCATTCAGTTGGCGCACGAGGCGCAGCGCCAACCCGGTGACGATCAAAATGACGATGGTCGCCGCCGTCGCGCGCAGCACGAAGCCAAGCCCGCTGCGAAGATCGACGAAGTAGGTGCCGAAGCTGCCGACGATGTAGATGATGGCGAGGATGTGCCAGCCATCGGCAAGGCTGTTCCGCAGGAGGCGCAGCGGGTTGCCGCGCCCGCCGGCATCCGCCGCCGGCCGCCCGCCGCCGCGCAGGAACCGCGCCACCGCCGCGCGATTCTGTAGCACGAAGACGATGGCGAGCCCGGCCAGCACCAGGGTGACGAGTCGCGCAAGCAGCGCCGTCACCGCCTCCGGCGCGCCTAACCACCGGGCGATCTCGATCGTCGCAAAGCCATAAATCACCCAGATGGCGAAACGCCGCCCCCAGATGTAAAGATAGGCCCGGCTTTGAGGCCCGAGATGCAGGAAATAGGGCGGCCGCGACAGCAGGGTGACACGTATCAATGTGATCACCGACTGGGCCTTCAGGATCGCCACAATCGCCACCATCGCGATCGGCCGGACCGGCAGGGAAGGGTGGAGAATCGCCAGCACGAAGGTCGCGACGCCACCGAATACCCCGAGCGGCGCCAGCTCGATCAACAGTGTCGCAAGGAACGACGGAATCCAGCGCGACAGATAGCCGGTCGCGGCGGTCGCGAATCGATGCCTCACGGGACGCAGTATCCACGCCGTCGCGAATGCGGCGATGAGCGCCGCGCCGAAGATCACGATCAGTCGGATGAGGGCGCCGAGCCAGCGCAGGCGTGCCGCCGGCGATTGGAACTCCGCCATGATCCAACCGGTGAGGCGCGGGGCGGCGCGGGCGATGCCGACGATGCCGACGAAATCGTCGGCGACATTCTGGAATTGCGCCGCCAGAGTTTCAATGAAGCTTGCGTGCGGCGCCGGCCTGGCGGCGGGCTTTGTCGCCTGTTGGGCGGCGATCAGCGCCTTCAGCTCGCGGATCAGCTTCGCACGCGCGGCGTTATCCTCGAGCGTCTTGACCAGGCCTTGCAGCTCGCCCGTCGTGACCGTGGCTCCGGCTGCGGCAGCGGTTTTGGCTCCGGCAACGGTTTTGGTGGCGGCGACTGCCTGGGCCGGCGGCGCACATAGCAGCGCGATCCCGACCAACAGCCCCAGAGCCGCTGCTCCGATTTTCATCATCCCCCTCGGCATCGGCGCGGACATAGCTTCTCTGCGGACGGCATGCAAGATGGCCGGCGCGAATCCCGCGTCAGATTCGCGCCAGCGCCTTCAACGCGACGCCCAGAAGGCCGGCGCCCGAGATCGCCAGAATCCCCCCCGAGATACGGTTCAGCCAGGCAAGCTGAAAGCTACCCGCGAGGCGATGTACCCCGACGAGGCCGAAGCTCAGCCCCAGCCACCACATGAGCGAGCCGGCGAACACGCCGATGACGAGCGCGCAGAGGCCGAACAGGCCGGCGCTTTCCGCGATCCCGATTTTGGCGAAGATCGCGGCGAAGACAAGGATGGTGATGGGGTTGGTAATGGTGAGGGCGAAGGTCGAAACATAGGCCCGGATGTGGCGCTCACCGGTCAACGGCACGGTCTCGCGCGCGATCGGCGGCATGACGAGGGTGCGGATGCCGAAGAACAGGAGAAACAGCCCGCCGGCCACCCCGAACCAATCCTGATAGGAGAGCAGCCAGTCGCGCAGGAAGGTGAGGCCCGTCGCCGCGATGATGCCGAACAGGGTATCGGCCGTCGCCGCGCCCATGCCGGAGATGAAGCCGTAGCTGGGCCCCTCGAACAAGGTGCGCCGTACGCACAGAACCCCTACGGGTCCGACCGGCAAGGCGATCACGACACCAATGGCGACGCCCTTAAGGAGCGCAATCAGCAGTAGGGCAGCCGGCTCGAACGGCATGGTTCAAATGTCAGTTATGGCCTCGCCCCTTGCAATGGCAATTCAGCAGAATCGCACGCCGTGCCCGGCTTGTGCTAGCTTTGCCGAATGAAACTATTTTCACATTTGCGGGCGCCCGGATGACCAGTGATCCGGATCATGATGATGAGGGCCGGGTCAAGGACCGGCTGATCACGGCCAAGGAGCGCTCCGCCAAGGAAGGCCGGCACCTTACCGGCGTGACGCGGCCGGCAAGTGAACGGCTGCCCCCCGGCCAATCGCTGGTCGTAAAATGGCCGGTGCTCGATCTCGGCGTCCAGCCCAAGGTCGCGACGGCGGACTGGCGGCTCGAGATCGACGGCCTCGTCGACAACCCCCAGCGCTGGGACTGGGATCAGTTCCGGGCCCAGCCGCAGGTCAAGCGCCGGTCAGATATTCATTGCGTCACCACCTGGTCGCTCTATGACAATGACTGGGACGGGGTTGCCGCACGCCACATCCTGGCGCTGGTGCGGCCGCGCGCCGAGGCGCGGTTCCTGGTGTTCCATTCCTATGACGGCTATACCACCAACCTGCCGCTCCGCTATTTCGACGATGACGAGGCGCTGCTGGCTCATTCCTGGCGCGGTGCGCCCGTGCCGCGCGAGCATGGCGGCCCGGTGCGCGCGGTGGTGCCGAAGCTCTATTTCTGGAAGAGTGCGAAATGGCTGCGGCGGATCGAGTTCATCGCCGAGGATCGGCGCGGCTTTTGGGAAGAGCATGGCTATCACGACCGCGGAGACCCCTGGCAGGAGGAGCGATATGGCTGAGACAAAAGCGACGGCCCATGATTTCTCGTTCCGGACGATCGACGGCGGGCAATTGCCGCTCGATCAGTTCGCCGGCCGGCCGGTCCTGGTGGTGAACACCGCGTCCGAATGCGGCTTCACTCCGCAATATGCCGGTCTCGAGGCGTTGTGGCGGCGCTATCGCGATCGCGGCCTTGCCGTGATCGGCGTGCCGTCCAACGATTTCGGCCAACAGGAGCCGGGCGCCAACGCGGCGATCAAGGATTTCTGTGAGAAGAATTACGATGTCGACTTCCCGCTCGCGGCCAAGGAGAAGGTCAGCGGCGACGACGCCCATCCGTTCTATCGCTGGGCCGCCGCGGAGGGTGGGGCGGACGCCGTGCCGCGCTGGAACTTCCACAAATACCTGATCGGACCCTATGGCGAGTTCGCCGGCGCCTTCCCGTCCCAGGTGAAGCCGCTCGATCAGAGCGTGACGGAAGCGATCGATCGTCTCATTCAAACCTCGAAGCCGTGAGCCGGCGATGACCGGCAAACGTCAATTGCGTCTTGGCGCCTTCATGCGCCCTGTCAGCATCCATACCGCTTGGTGGCGCTATCCCGGCGCCTGGCCCGACGCCAATTTCAACTTCGAGCATATCGCGCATTTCGCCCGAACGCTGGAGCGCGGCAAGTTCGACGCCTTCTTCATGGCGGATCACCTCGCCGTCCTCAATATGCCGATGAAGGCGCTTCAGCGCAGCGCCACCGTCACCTCGTTCGATCCGATGATCCTGTTGCCGGCGTTGGCGACGCAGACGCGGCATCTCGGCCTCATCGCCACCGGCTCGACGACGTTCGATGCGCCCTATCACGTCGCGCGGCGGTTTGCCTCGCTCGATCATCTCTCGGGCGGGCGCGCGGGCTGGAACATTGTCACCACCTCGAACCCGGACGCCGCCTTGAATTTCGGCCTCGACGAGCATGTCGAGCATGATGAGCGCTATCGCCGCGCCCGCGAATTCTATGATGTCGTGACCGGCCTCTGGGACAGTTTCGCCGACGACGCCTTCATCCGCGATGTCGAGGCCGGCATCTATTTCGACACCGCGCGGATGCATGTGCTCGACCATCGCGGCGATCATCTCAAGGTGCGCGGGCCGCTCAATGTCGCGCGGCCGGTGCAGGGCTGGCCGGTCATCGTTCAGGCCGGCGCATCGGAGGCCGGGCGCCAGTTCGCCGCCGAGGTGGCGGAGGTGATCTTCGGCAGCAGCAATAATCTCGCCGACGGCCGGCGCTTCTATGCCGATGTCAAGGGTCGCGTGGCGAAGGCGGGCCGCGACCCCGACCATTTGAAGATTCTCCCCGGCTGCTTCGTCGTGGTCGGTTCGAGCGAGGACGAGGCGCGGGAGAAGAAGGCGCGGCTCGACGCGCTCGTCCATCCCGATAGCGGCCTCGGTTCGCTCTCGGCGCAGCTCGGCGTCGATGTGTCGGGGTTCGATCTCGATGCGCCGCTGCCGACGGATTTGCCGCCGCCCAAAGGCAGCAAGAGCGCGCGGGAAAAGCTGCTCGGCCTCTCGCATCGGCACGGCATCAGTGTGCGGCAATTGGCACAGATGATCGGCGGTTCGTTCGGCTCGCTCGAAATGATCGGCACGCCCGCCATGATCGCGGACGAGATGGAGGAATGGCTGGAATCGGGCGGCTCGGACGGTTTCAACATCCTGTTCCCGACCCTGCCCCAGGGGCTCGACGAATTCGTCGACAAGGTGGTGCCGGAATTGCAGCGCCGCGGCCTCTTCCGCCACGACTATGAAGGCCGGACATTGCGTGAAAATCTCGGCCTGCCGCGCCCCGAAAACCGCTTCTTCCCGCGCGGCTAGGACAAGGCGCGCAGATCAGCGCGAAGGTCTTCGGCATCGCGCGTCAGCGTTCGTTCGATCGCGGCATGGGTCCGCCGCCAGATCGGCACCGCTTTGGCGAGGCGCGCGCGCCCCGCATCGGTGAGCGTGAGCCGCCGGCCGCGCCGATCGGCGGGATCGATCTCGATATGCACAAGGCTCCGCCGGTCGAGCGGCTTCAAGTTCGCCGTGAGGGTGGTGCGATCCATGCCGAGCACCGCCGCGACCTCGCCGACATTTGGTGCCGGCAGCCGGTTTAGCGCCATCAACAGCGAGTATTGGCCGCTGGTCAGATCGAGCGGCCGGAACGCCTCGTCGAAACGCCGCGCCACCCGACGCGCCGCCCGCTCCAGATGAAGGCAGAGACAGCTATCGCGAACCTGAAGCGTGGCGGCGAACGGCGGATCGTTTCGACTCGACATGGCGAAGTAAGGTTGGTATCAACTTACCTTGCTGTCAACGTTCAATGTGTCGCGACACGCGAGGAGGATGCCATGCAGGTTCAGCCCTATATCAATTTCGAGGGCCATTGCGAGGAAGCGCTTGATTTCTATCGCCGCGCGCTCGGCGCCGAAATCGAGGGCGTGATGCGCGTCAAGGAGGCGCCGCCCGAGGTTCAAGGCATGATGCCGCCGGGCACCGGCGACAAGGTGATGCATGCGAGCTTCCGCATCGGCGAGACGCACCTTTTGGCGATGGACGGACGCAGCCAGGGCAAGCCGCAATTCCAGGGCATCAGCCTCGCCCTCACCGCCGCCGACGCCGACGAGGTGACGCGGCACTTCAACGCGCTCGCCGACGGCGGCAAGGTCGAAATGCCGCTGGCCAAGACCTTCTTCGCGCCGATGTTCGGCATGGTAACCGACAAGTTCGGCATCACCTGGATGATCCTGGCGGCGGCGTGATCTCACACTCGCGCGATGCCGACCGTCACCTTCACCGCCGCGCTGCAACGCTTCCTTGATCAGCCGAGGGTTCGCGTCGAGGGATCGACGGTGGGCGCGGCGCTCCAATCGGTGTTCGCGGTGCGGCCAGCGTTGAAGGGCTATCTTCTCGACGATCAGGGCGCGGTGCGCCGGCATGTCGCGATCTATCTCAATGGCGCGCCGGTGAAGGATCGCCTGCGCCTCGGCGATCCGACCGGCCCCGCCGACGAGATCTTCGTGGTGCAGGCGTTGACGGGGGGATAAGGGAGGACACGATGGCGGATCGGATTCTGGTCGGCACGCACAAGGGTCTGTTCCTGGTGGCGCGCGGTTCCGGCGGCTGGGACATTGCCGAGACGCGCTTTCTCGGCGATCCCGTCTCGGCGGTGCTGGGCACGGCCGACGGCACGGATTACGCCGCGCTCGATCTCGGCCATTTCGGGGCGAAGCTCTGGTGCCGCAATCAAGCGGGCGACTGGCGCGAGCTGCCGGCGCCGGCCTTTCCGCCGAAGCCGGAAGCGGCCGTCGACGATCCCCATCCCTGGACGCTCGGCAAGATCTGGAATCTCGTGCCCGGCGGTGTCGCGGGACGGCTTTGCGCCGGCACCATGCCGGGTGGCTTGTTCCGGTCGGATGATGGCGGCGGGAGCTGGTCGCTGGTCGAAGCGCTGTGGCGCCATCCTGACCGGCGACGCTGGAACCCGGTCGCCGGCGGCGGCGAGCCGGGGATCAGCACGGTGCTGATCGATCCGCGCGATCCTGCCGACATCCGGCTCGGCATCTCGACCGGTGGCGTCTGGGCCAGCACCGATGCCGGTCAATCCTGGGCGCTCATCAATCACGGCATGCATGCCGAATACATGCCGCCCGAGCTTGCAGGCGATCCCATCTCGCAGGATGTGCATCAGCTTGCCCATTGCGCGGCCCATCCCGAAACCATCTGGTGCCAGCATCACAACGGCGTCTTCCGTTCGACCGATAGCGGGCACCATTGGCGGGAAGTGACGGCGATCCGGCCCTCGAAATTCGGCTTCGCCGTGGCGGCGCATCCGCGCGATGCCGGCACCGCCTGGTTCGTCCCCGCGGTAAAGGATGAGCGGCGCATTCCGGTCGATGGCCAGGTGGTGGTCGCCCGCACCCGTGACGGCGGCCAAAGTTTCGAGGTGCTGCGCCGCGGCCTGCCGCAGCGCCATGCCTATGACCTCGTCTGGCGCCATGCGCTCGATGTCGATGAAACGGGGGAGCGTCTCGCCTTTGGCTCGACTTCGGGCGGGCTGTGGATTTCGGAGGATGCCGGCGACGGCTGGACCATGCTCGATGCCCGCCTGCCGCCCATTGCAACCGTGCGGTTTGCAGCTTCCTAGGCGTGGCGTCCACGTCACGGTCGCGTCACGCCCGCGTCCGTCCTATATAGATCGATTAGGAAATCGCAGGGCGAGAGCCATGGAACTGACGATCACGCCGATCCTGCCGAAATTCGGCGCGGAAATATCGGGCGTCGATATTGCGCGGCCGCTCGACGCGGCGGCCAAGGCCGCGATCCGCGCGGCGCAGGACAAATACGGCGTCACGGTGTGGCGCCAGACCGGCCTCACTGACGAGACGCATATCGAATTCAGCCGCCTCTTCGGGCATCTCGAACTGGCGCCGCGGATGGAGGGGCGTCGGCCGCGCCATGCCCATCGCGAACTGTTCGATGCCAGCAATCTCGACGCCGACGGCAACATCGTCGATAACGAGCTGGTTCGCCTCCATAAGAAGGGTGATCGGCTGTGGCACACCGATTCCTCCTTCGTGCCGAACCGCACGGCGCAATCCCTGCTGCTGTTTCATGAGGCGCCATCCGAAGGTGGACGGACCTGGTTCGCCGATACCCGCTCCGCCTATGAGGATCTGCCGCGGACGATGAAGGACCGGATCGAGGGGCTTTCGGCGCGGCATTCGATCTGGTGGTCGCGCCGCGCCGCGGGCTATCCCTTGACCGAGGAGGAGATCGACGAGCGGCCGCATGCGGTCCATCCCCTCGTCCACGTCCATGAGGGTTCGGGACGGAAGGCGCTCTATATCGCCGCCCATGCCCGCGACATTGTCGGCATGCCGGCGGCGGAGGGCCGCGCGCTCCTTGCCGAACTCATCGCCTTCGCGACCCAGCCCCAATACGTCTTCACCGTGACCTATCGGCCCGGCGACATGACGATCTGGGACAATCTTTGCTCGATGCATCGCGGCGGCGATTATGACGTGGTGCATCACCGCCGCGACATGCGCCGTACCACGGTCCGGGCCGCCGCCGCCGGCGAGAACTTCTCCGCCGATCCGTTCAGCGATCTGTTCCGCACGCCGGGCAGCAGCGCCTATAACAGCGCTGCGGCGAGCCGGGCGGAATAATCGTCAGGCCGCCTTTTCTCTCCATATTCGCGCTCAGACGACAGGAGGTTCTTCAGATGGAAAAGCCCGTTAAGATTCCCGGCCCCGATCATCCGATCACGATCGCGCCGACCAAGGGACGCGTCACCGTCAAAGTGGCCGGCCGGGTCGTCGCCGACAGCGCCGCCGCGCTGACGCTGCGCGAGGCCGACTATCCGCCGATGCAATACATCCCGCGCGGGGACGTCGATATGACGCTGCTCGAAAAGACCTCGCATGCCAGCTACTGCCCCTATAAGGGCGATGCCAGCTATTTCAGCATCCCGGCTGGCGGGTCCAAGTCCGAGAACGCGGTCTGGACCTATAACGCGCCCTATGACGCGGTGGCCGAGATCAAGGAGTATGTTTCCTTCTATCCGAGCCGTGTCGATTCGATCGAGGAAACCGCCGCCTGAGGCGTGATCGACAAGCTCGAATTCTCAGCCACGCTTGCCGCGCTCAAGCGGCGAGACGATAGAGCCGCGCCGCTGTCTCGCCCAGAATCCGACGCTGATCGGAGAGCGAAAAATCCGCGATCGCCGCCCGGAAGGTCGCGATCAGGTCGGCGTAGCTCGTCCACAGCTTCTCGACCGGAAAATTGGAGCCCCAAAGACAGCGATCGGCGCCGAACAGATCGACCGTCGTTCGGATGATCGGCTTCATCTCGTCGAGCGCGGCGCGATGGGTGAAGGTGCCGAGCCCCGACAGCTTGACATGGACATTGGCGCAGTCGGCGAGGAGCCGCATCCCCGCGCGCCATGCGGCCTGGCCCGCCGGCGAAGTGTCCGCCGGCATGCCGGCATGTTCAAGGACGATAATGGTCTCCGGAAAGGCACGGGCGAGCGCGGCGCCGGCCGGCATTTGCGGCGCGAAAAGCTGTAGCTCGAAGAGGAGACCGCGCGGCGCGAGTTCGGCAAAGCCGCGCCGCCATTGCGGGTCGGCGGCAAGGTCGGGGCGCGCGGCCAACCGATATTGCTCCTCCGCGTGCCAATGGAGCTGCTGGCGGATGCCGCGCAGGGCAGGGTGGCGCTGTTCGGCATCGAGCAATGCCGCGATGTCCGGCGCCGCAAGGTCGGCATAGCCGACGATCGCCTGCGGCCAGCCCGTCGCATCCGACACCGATTGCACCCACGCGACCTCGTCGAGCGCCCGCGCCGCCGGCCAGTTGGTCTGAACATAGACCGAGGCGACGACGCCGCTGCCGGCGAGATCGGCGCGGAATTCCGCGATCGGATAGTCGCGCCGGATCGCCTCATAAGGGCCGAAGATGCGCGGCACCATCGGCCCCTCGAGCCAGGGCAGATCGGCCCGCCGCCAGATGTGATGATGACCGTCGATGATCGCGATGCGACTGGTCATGCCATGGCTACCTCTGTCTCCCCCGTAAGAAGGACATTATCTTAACATTTCCCTGTCGCGGTGCGGAGTGGCTCTTCTTGCTGTAAGAATCGGGCCCGTGCCTAAAATAGGCAGCAGGATTTTCGTACGGAAAATAGCTAACAGGACGATTCGGCACATGATCACGAGCAGGATTTCAAGCAAGGCGCAAACGACGATACCCGAGACCGTGCGAGCGGCGTTGCACATAAAGCCGGGGGATGAAGTCGCCTATACCATTGAGGGAGATCGGGTGATCCTTACCAAGGTTTCCGCCGCACCATCGGAAAATCCGTTCGCGACCTTCACCGAATGGGATTCCGAGGCGGATCGGCGTGCCTATGCCAAACTTTGAGGTCTGGGACATCGTCAAGGTGCCGTTTCCCTACACCGACCGCCCGGTTCGACAAAGGCGGCCGGCGTTGGTGCTGGCGGCGGGCGACCTTGAGGCTGAACACGGTCTGCTCTGGGTTCTCATGATTACCAGTGCCGAGAATCGTCGCTGGCCTGAGGACGTGGTCGTGTCGGATGAAACCGCCGCAGGGCTTCCCGCGCCTTCGCTCGTTCGTTGCGCTAAAGTCGCCACGATCGAAGCGCGTGATGCGGAACAGATCGGCACCCTTAGCGTTGCTGGCCGAAAGGCCGTCGCCGCCCGATTTGGGAGCCTGATCGCGGGCGCGCTAGTGTGATCGACAAGCTCGAATTCTTTCTGGCGCTGGCGCGGGAGCGGCATTTCGGCAAGGCGGCAGAGGCCGTCGGCGTGACCCAGCCGACGCTCTCCGCCGGCATCAAGCAATTGGAGGACCAACTCGGCCTGCTCCTCGTCAGCCGCGGCGCCCGCTATCGCGGTCTGACGCCAGAGGGCGAGCGCGTCCTCGACTGGGCAAAGCGCATCGTCGGCGATGCCCGCGCCATGCGCCAGGAGGTGCGCGCCTTGAAACAGGGCCATCTCGTCGGCCATTTGCGCATTGCCGCAATCCCGACCGCGCTCGCCATGGTCTCGGCGCTGACCACGCCGTTTCGGGCGAAGCACCCGGAAGTGCGCTTCACCATCTGGTCCAATTCCTCGATCGAGGTGCTGAACGCGCTCGACAATCTCGAGATCGACGCCGGGATCACCTATCTCGACAACGAGCCGGTGGGGCGCGTGCGCCAGGTGCCGCTCTATCGCGAGCGCTATCGCCTGATGATCGCGGCGGATTCGCCCTTGGGGAACCGCGCGGCGATGAACTGGGCCGAGGTCGGGCGAATCCCGCTCTGCCTGCTGACGCCCGACATGCAGAACCGGCGCATCATTGACGAATTGCTGCGCAATGCTGGCAGCCTCGGCGAAGCGCCGATCCTCGAATCGAACTCGATGATCCTCCTCTTCTCCCATGTCCGCACCGGCCGCTGGGCCAGCGTGATGCCGGCGATCCTGGCCGAGACGCTGGGCCTCATCGGCACCACCATCCGCGCCATCCCGATCGTCGAGCCGGAGGCCGTCCATACCGTCGGCCTCGTGGTGCCGAACCGCGAGCCGCTGTCCCCGGCGAGCGCGGCTCTCGTCGCCGAGGCGATCGAGTTGTCCCGCTCCCTGGATTGATAGAGAGGTTCTATCAAACGACGGAAAGCCTTTATTGAATCTGCCCGGTTTTTGGCTATTTTAAGCACCATCCAATTGGAACGGTCGATTGAACCCGATGCCGGCTTACGAAAAATGGCGGCCCGAGCGCGCCGCTGAGATCATCGCCATCGAAGCGAAGCAGGAGGGCGCGACCCTGCCCATCCTCCACGCGTTGCAGCGTACCTTCGGCTATGTCCCGCACGATGCGATCCCGATGATCGCGCTTGAGTTGAACCTGTCGCGTGCCGAGGTCTATGGCATTGCCAGCTTCTATCATGATTTTCGCCATGAGCCGGCCGGCCGCCACACCATGAAGCTGTGCCGTGCCGAGGCGTGTCAGTCGATGGGCGCCGAGGCGCTGCATCAGCACGCCCTGAACAAGCTGCGCATCGGCTTCGGCGAGACAACGCATGACGGCGCGATCTCGCTGGAGCCGGTCTATTGCCTCGGGCTGTGCGGTTGTGCGCCGGCGGCGATGGTCGATAACAAGGTCTATGGCGGCCTCGACGAGGACCGGCTCGATGCGCTGATTGAGGGGGCGCGGGCGGCATGAGCGCGACCAAAATCTATATCCCGCGGGATTCGGGCGCGCTGGCGCTCGGTGCCGATGATGTCGAAGAGGCGCTGCTGGTCGCGGCGGCAACGCGCAAGATCGAGATCGAGATCGCCCATACCGGCTCGCGCGGCATGTACTGGCTCGAGCCGATGATCGAGGTGGCGACGCCGTCGGGCCGGATCGCCTATGGCCCGGTCGCGGCCGCCGAGGTGCCGGCGCTCATCGATGCCGGGATGCTCGAAGGCAAGCCGCATGCGAAGCGCCTCGGCAAGCCCGAGGACCATCCGTTTCTGAAGCGTCAGACCCGGCTCACCTTTGCCCGCTGCGGCATTGTCGAGCGCCTCAATCTCGATGATTACCGTGCCCACGAGGGCTGGGCCGGGCTCGAGAAGGCGATCGCGGTCGGGCCCGAGGCGACGGTCGAGCTGGTCACTAAATCGGGCCTGCGCGGCCGCGGCGGCGCCGGCTTTCCAACCGGCATCAAGTGGCGCACCACGCGCGAGGCGGCGGGGCTTCAGAAATATATCTGCTGCAACGCCGATGAAGGCGACAGCGGCACCTTCTCCGACCGGATGATCATGGAGGGTGATCCGTTCTCGCTGATCGAAGGCATGGCAATCGCCGGCGTCGCGGTCGGCGCCACCCGAGGTTTCATCTATATCCGCTCGGAATATCCCCATTCGATCCATGTCATGCGGCGCGCCATCGACCGGGCACGGGCGGCGAATTTCCTCGGCAAGAACATCCTCGGCTCGCCCTATGAATTCGATCTCGAAATCCGCGAAGGCGCCGGTGCCTATGTCTGTGGCGAGGAGACGGCGATGCTCGACAGCATCGAGGGGCGTCGCGGCCAGGTGCGACCGAAGCCGCCGCTGCCCGCGCATAGGGGTCTCTTCGGCAAGCCGACCGCGATCAACAATGTGATCTCGTTGGCGACGGTGCCGTGGATCATGGTCAACGGCGCCGATGCCTATGCCGCGTTCGGCATGGGGCGCTCACGCGGGACGATGCCGATTCAGCTCGCCGGCAATGTCAAGTATCCGGGCCTTTACGAGGCCGGATTCGGCCTCACCCTGGGCGAGATCGTCGATGACATTGGCGGCGGCACACGGTCCGGCCGGCCGGTCCGCGCGGTCCAGGTTGGCGGCCCGCTCGGTGCCTATTTCCCGCGCAGCCTGTTCGCGACGCCGTTCGATATCGAGGCCTTCACCGCGGCCGACGGCCTCATCGGCCATGGCGGCATCGTGGTCTTCGACGACACCGTCGATATGGCGAAGATGGCGCGCTTCGCGATGGAATTCTGCGCGATCGAATCCTGCGGCAAATGCACGCCGTGCCGCGTCGGTTCGGTGCGCGGCATGGAGGTGATCGACAGGATCGTGAAGGGCGAACGCCGCGCCGAGAATACCGCCCTCCTCACCGAGCTGTGCGACACCATGAAATTCGGCTCGCTGTGCGCCTTGGGCGGCTTCGTGCCCTATCCCGTGATGAGCGCACTCACCCATTTTCCGGAAGATTTCGGGCTCGCCGCCAAGGCGGCCTAAGGAGGCATCATGTCCCTCGTCAGCGACATCGATTACGGCACGCCGAAGTCCAAGGCGGAAAAGACCGTCTCGCTCACCATCGACGGCAATACGGTGACGGCGCCCGAAGGCACCTCGATCATGCGCGCCGCGATGGAGGCCGGCATCAAGGTGCCGAAGCTATGCGCCTATGACATGGTGGAATCGTTCGGGTCGTGCCGCATCTGCCTCGTCGAGATCGAGGGCCGCAACGGCCTGCCCGCCTCCTGCACCACGCCGGTGGCGGAAGGCATCGTGGTGACGACGCAGTCGGAACGTCTCGCCAAGGTTCGCCGCAACGTCATGGAACTGTACGTCTCCGACTTCCCGCTTGCCGACCCGGCGAAGGCCGACGGGCCGAGCGAGATGGAAGAGATGATCCGTGAGACGGGCCTCACCGAAGTGCGCTATGGCCGCGACGGCGTCAATCATCTCGCCGCCGAAAAGGACGAATCGAACCCCTATTTCACCTTCGATCCGGCGCGATGCATCGTTTGCTCGCGCTGCGTTAGGGCGTGCGATGAGGTGCAAGGCACCTTCGCTCTCACCGTTGACGGCCGCGGCTTCGACTCCAAGATCGTGGCGAGCCAGGACGACCCGTTCCTCCAATCGGAATGCGTCTCCTGCGGCGCCTGCGTCCAGGCCTGTCCGACCGGCAGCCTGATCGAAAAATCCTATATCGAATTGGGGCCGCCGGAACGCTCGGTGGTGACGACCTGCGCCTATTGCGGCGTCGGTTGCAGCTTCCGGGTCGAGATGAAGGGCGACGATGTCGTGCGCATGGTGCCGTCGAAGGATGGCAAGGCCAATCACGGTCATTCCTGCGTCAAGGGGCGGTTCGCCTGGGGCTATACCAATCACCAGGACCGCATCCTGAAGCCGATGGTGCGCGCCAAGATCACTGATCCATGGCACGAGGTGAGCTGGGAAGAGGCGATTGCCCACACCGCCGCCGAGTTCAAGCGCATTCAGGCAAAGCATGGCCGCGGTGCGATCGGCGGCATTACCTCCTCGCGCTGCACCGACGAGGAAACATTTCTCGTGCAGAAGATGGTCCGCACCGCGTTCCACAACAACAATGTCGATACCTGCGCGCGGGTGTGCCATTCGCCAACCGGCTATGGCCTGTCGAAGACCTTGGGCACCTCCGCCGGCACCCAGGATTTCGATAGCGTCGATGATGCCGACGTCATCATCGTGATGGGCGCCAACCCGACCGATGCGCATCCCGTCTTCGCCTCGCAGATGAAGCGGCGGCTGCGCCAGGGCGCGAAGCTGATCGTGATCGATCCGCGCCGCACCGACCTCGTGCGCACGGCGCATGTCGAGGCGCAGTATCATCTGCCGCTGTTGCCCGGCACCAACGTCGCGATGCTGAACGCGCTGTCGCATGTCGTCTTGACCGAGGGGCTGGAGAAGACGGATTTCATTCGCGAGCGCTGCGACCTCGCGGCGTTCGAGGATTGGGCCGCCTTCATCAAGCGGCCGGAGAACAGCCCCGAGACGGTCGCGCAATATTGCCGGGTCCCGGCCGAGGACATCCGCGCCGCTGCGCGGCTGTTCGCGACGGGCGGCAATGGCGCGATTTATTACGGTCTCGGCGTCACCGAGCACAGCCAGGGCACCACCGCCGTGATGAGCATGGCGAATTTCGCGATGGCGACCGGCAATTTCGGCCGGCGCGGCGTCGGCGTCAATCCGCTGCGCGGCCAGAACAATGTCCAGGGCTCGTGCGATATGGGTTCCTTCCCGCACGAATTTTCGGGCTATCGCCACATCTCCGACGATAAGGTGCGCGCGATGTTCGAGAAGGATTGGGGCGCCGCACTCGATCCCGAACCGGGCCTTCGGATTCCCAATATGCTCGACGCCGCGGTCGACGGCACCTTCCTCGGCCTCTATATCCAGGGCGAGGACATCCTCCAATCCGATCCCGATACCCATCACGTCGCCGCCGGTCTCAAAGCCATGGAGTGCGTCGTGGTGCAGGATCTGTTTTTGAACGAGACCGCGAACTACGCGCATGTGTTTTTGCCCGGCTCCACCTTCCTCGAAAAGGACGGCACCTTCATCAATGCCGAGCGCCGCATCGGCATGGTCAGGAAGGTGGTCGAGCCCAAGAACGGCTATGCCGATTGGGAAATCACCCAGTTGATCGCGCGCGCCATGGGCATGGACTGGACCTATACCCATCCGTCCGAGGTCATGGACGAGATCGCGCGTCTGACCCCGACCTTCGCCGGCGTCTCGTTCAAGCGGCTCGATGCCGAAGGCTCGATGCAGTGGCCGGTCAATGACAAGGCACCGAACGGCACGCCGATCATGCATGTCGGCACCTTCGTGCGCGGCAAGGGCAATTTCCTCATTACCGAATATGTCCCGACCGACGAGAAGGTCGGGCCGCGCTTCCCGCTGCTCCTGACGACGGGCCGCATCCTCTCCCAGTACAATGTCGGGGCGCAGACGCGGCGGACGGAAAATGTCGTCTGGCATGAGGAGGATTTGCTCGAAATCCATCCCCATGACGCCGAGGAGCGTGGCATTCGCGACGGCGATTGGGTGCGGTTGAAGAGCCGGTCGGGCGAGACCAGTTTGCGTGCCCAGGTGACGGAGCGCGTTGCGACGGGCGTCGTCTATACCACCTTCCACCATCCCGACACGCAGGCCAACGTCGTCACCACCGACTATGCCGACTGGGCGACGAGCTGTCCCGAATATAAGGTGACGGCGGTTCAGGTCGCGCCGTCGAACGGCCCGACCGAATGGCAGCGCGAATATAATGCCCAGACGCGGCAAAGCCGCCGCATCATCGATACAATTCCGGCGGCGGAATGATGACTCCTCGAAAATATATGCGTCGTCCCTGCGAAAGCAGGGACCCAGGGCAGCCGTCCGTCACCAGCCCTGCGTGCTGCTTGCCGCGTGTCCCCCGGACACGCGGCCCGAACCAGCCGGGGGCTGGTTCGGTGGTGGCACGCCCGCTTTCGCGGGAATGACGGGGAAATTTAATGGCTGAGAGAGCATCAATCCCGCCGCCGACCCTGCGCGTCGATCGGCTCGCCTGGCGCGATGGCGCGTTCGCGCAAGGCGGGCGCGTGGTGCCGGAAGAGACGGCGGTCGCCTTCACCTATGACCGCGTGACCCATGCGGTGATGATGGCGACGCCGGCCGATCTCGAGGATTTCGCCGTCGGCCTCAGCCTGGCCGAAGGGATCATCCGCGAGCCCGGCGATATTCGCGCGATCGAGACCGTCGCGACCGATCTCGGCATCGAACTGCGCATGGATCTGGCCGGGACAAGCCGCACGGTCTTTGCCGATCGGCGCCGCCACATGGCCGGGCCGTCGGGCTGCGGCCTCTGCGGCATCGAAAGCCTGAACGAGGCGATGCGGCAACTGCCCCGGGTCGGGGACGGGCTGACGCTCCAGCCGCACCGGATCGCCGAGGCGATGAATGCCCTCGCCGCGGCGCAGCAATTGAACCGCGCGGCGCATGCGATCCACGCCGCCGCCTTCTGGACGCCGCGCGCCGGCCTCGTCGCCTTGCGCGAGGATGTCGGCCGTCACAACGCCCTCGACAAGCTGGCGGGTGCCGTGGCGCGGGCGGGCGTCGCGCCGTCGGGCGGTATCGTGGCTCTGACCAGCCGCGTCTCAATCGAGTTGGTGCAGAAGGTCGCGATCATGGGGGCGCCGGTGATGGTCGCGGTATCGGCGCCGACCGCGCTCGCCATCCGCATGGCCGAGGCTGCCGGCATCACCCTCATCGGTGTCGCCCGCGCCGATGGCTTCGAAATCTTCACCCGGCCCGATCGCATCCTTTCCCATGTGGCGGATCATGTCGCCTGAAAAACTCACCTACATGGCGAACCAGATCGCCATCTTCTTCCATCATCGG
>JBOHLV010000042.1:0-4392 GCA_050729815.1 Allostellaceae bacterium | reverse complement strand
CTCGAAGGCGGCCCGCACGTCGTCGCCGTAGTAGGCCGCCACCAGGCTCAGTACCTTGCGGGCCTGGTGCTTGCCGTCGCGGTGCGAGCGGAGCAATCCTTCCAGAAAAGCCATGGCACTTTCGCCCAGTTCGGCAAACCGTTCCCGCAGTGCGTCTTCTTGTTCCCGCGCGTTGCGGGAAGGCCGGTGCTCGTCGCTCACTTGCTTTTGACCTTTCACGTGCCGAGGGTACAACGCGTGCCGGCCCACCTCTTTCAGGCTGCGCGAGTCGTAGAGGACGATCTCCTGTTCCGTGACGCGCACGGGCAGCATGCGGCCCACCAGCCGCCAAGGTGCCGAATAGAGATTTCGCTCGTAAGCGATCATTCCTTCGGCGTCCACCGTTCGATAGACGAAGTGAGCCGTATCGTAAGGGGTGGCGGGAAGGGGAAGCAGGTGCGGCAATTCCTCGGCATGCGCATCGCTTGGCCGTTTACGGGTTTCGCGGTGGACACGCAAATCGGCCGTGTTCGCCAGCCAGTGCTGAGTGAACTGGTTCAGGTGCTCCAAGCCGCTGAACGTCCGGCCGTTCAACAAGTTCGATTCGACATATTGAAATGGCCGTTCGACCTTCCCCTTGGTCTGTGGACGACGCGGCAGGCAGGCCCACGGCCGAAAGCCGTAGTGCGCCGCGAAAGCCAGAAAACGCACGTTGTACACCGGCGCGCCGCCTTCCCAACGATCGACCACGGTCTTCATGTTGTCGTACAGGCAGGTGGCGGCCACGCCGCCCAGGTGTTCGAAGGCCCGCACGTGTTCGCGCAGCAAAGTCTCGAAATCCTGGCTCTCGGTGAACCGCAGGTACTGCCGGCGCGAATAGCCGAGTACGTAGCTGAACAGGTTGACGCGGCGGCGGCCCTCACTCGAAAAGTCGAGCGTGTAAATGGCCCAATCCATCTGGGCCTGGATCCCCGGCGCCGTCTCGAACCGTTGAACCAGCGGTGCGCTCGTCTGGCAGCGCAGTTCTTTGACGCGCTGGCGCAACACCGTGTAACCGCCCTGATAGCCCAAGGCGCGGAGTTCTTCCAACAGACGCACGGCGGTCATGTTCGGATAGCGTTTGAGGAACACGGTAATCGCTTCCTGGTAGGCATCCACCGCGCTGCCGCGCGGAGCACGCCGCCGCGGCATGTCCGGATGGGGCGGTCCCTGTTCCCTGTCGGCGGCGTGCTTGTCCAGGATCCGCTGTACGACGCCGCGCGAAAGGTTCATCGTTCGCGCGATGCTGCGCACCGACTGCCCGAGCGAGTGTCGATGGACGATTTCATGGACCACTTCTTGGCTAAGACCGCTCATGGAGTTCTCCCGCCAGTGCCCCGCTTAAGTCCGCCACCGATCGTGCATCGCGCCCCAGTCGTTCGAATCCGCCGCGCAGCAAGTGGCCGTCCCGCTGCGACAGATCGGCGCGGCCCGAATGACGCAGCCAGTTCTCCATTCGCGCCAAGTTGTCTAACAGCGATCCGAGACGGCGACTAATGCGGTTGCCGGCGACGCTCAATCGCGGATCATAACCAAGGGCCAGGCCGCCGCTGGCTTCGCGGGCCGCCTGACGCGGCTTCAACAGCACGAACTCGATCTGTTCGCTGGTCGTGCAGCCTAAGAGAAGATCCACCACCTGCTTGACTTCCGAGACGGAGAGATCGTCTCGGCGAATGGCCGCCAGCAGCGCTTCCTGGTTGCCCACGGGCAACCGCGTCAATTGGCGGGCCATCGACGGACTGAGCAGTCCCAGGGCGAGGTCGTCTCTGGCCGACGGACAGAGCTTCTCCAACAGCGCCAGCCGCCGGCTGATCCAACTCTTATTGTGCCCCAGCAGTTGGGCGGCCTCGGGTTGCGTCAGTCCCTCTTCGCGCACCAGAGAACAGACGATCCACGCTTCCTCCAGCAGGTGAATGCGGCGGCTACCTTGATTCATTCCATAGATGGCCGCCTTCGCCGTCCGCGCGTCGGCCTCGATCGTCCGGGCGGCGAGCGTCGCGAGCTCCGGCAAGTGACGCGCCGCTTCCAAACGCTTGAAGCCGTCGATCAATACCCAGGCCCCGCACGTCGGCCAAACGACCACGGGCGAAAGCTGACCGTAACGGCGCAGAGATTGGATCATCGCCTGACGGGCTTCCGCCGTCGCCTGCAGACGCAAGCCGGAGTACCGTTCGTCCAACTCACCGAGGGCCACCTGTCGAGCTTCAATCACATCCGACACGTCATCGCCTTCCAAAGGACAAAGGAGCCTCTTCCCCATCCCTTCTTGGAACCCGTCTTGCCCGCGTTGTGTGACGATACGACTGGCAAAGAGAACACGGCAATATGCGCGGCTTAAGGACGGAGCCGGCAAGCGGGGCGGGGGCGGGGCGCGGCATGGCTCAAACAGCAGCGCCGCCGCCAGCGTCTTTCACGCTCGAGGACTCGACGCAAAGCTTGACGGCACAAGAAGCTGCAAAACTTCTTCAGCGGTGAGCGGCGGCTGGGGCGGAATCGCTCATAGCAGCCAGGCCGGGAGCAACAAAATTCTTCGCCGGGCGGCTCCTTGTGATAGCCCTCGCTGACTGTTGGACAAGCCGCTTCTTGTCGCTGACGCGCTAACGCTCGCCAGCGCCGCGACTGCTCACGGCGGCGTTGTCGGCCTTGTTCGCTGGCGCGATACCGCCTGTTGGCTCGCCACTGGGACCAACGGCGTGCTTCTTCAGCACAGGCTTCGCTGCAATAACGGCATAACGGATGACTGGGGTGGAAGGACTGCTCACAACCTTTCAACAGGCAGCGACGCTGGCGGCAGCAAGGCGCGGGAGCTTGCTTAGGCGGAGAACCGAGATACTCTGAAGGCGGGCCCAAGGGAGAACTGAGTCCCGAAGGTCAAGCCTCGGCGCGAAGCGTCAACTTCGTACCGAGGCGTTCTTATGCGCCGTCGTCTCCTAACCACGGCCCGATCAAGAACAGCCTAATTCCGCATTCCGCCTCCCATCGCGGACCACTAGCCCGCGATCGACATATCGCGGGCCAAACGCGTCACACCGCGAACCTGGCATGCTCTTAAGCCGCGACTGACAGGGAAGAAGATGAACGCTTGCGCGCTCCCCGCCTACCGTCTACTTCCAACACCGCCGCAGGCGAAATCTTCATTGCCGCTCGCCTCACAAGACACCCCCCTGGCTGGTTAGACGTGGGTAACCCGACAATTTTGAACAAAAAGCTGGACTTCGTCCGTAGACTTGCTATGATCGAGCTTGTCAAGAGGAACTGACCGCTGACACCGTTCGCCTCATCTTTTCTTTTTTCGACAGGAACTCGTTTTCAGCGTTTCGGCCTCTTCTCTGTTCCGGCCCCGCCGTCTCGCTTCGCTGTGAGCGGCGGGGTTTTTTTATGGAATGACCTTTCCTAGCTCTCCTCATGCCCGGTGATGTTTTTTGGGAGCTCAATGCCACGCGGGCGACGCTCGTTTGCGGCCCGTTACACGCCTCGCTCGACGTACTTTCGCCGGCGAACGGGCTGAGCGAAGTCTCGCACGCCGGTGTTGCATTGTTCGGCTCGCACTTTCTAGGCGTCGATTTGCCGGTGAGCGACGCCTCGCTTGTGGCTGAGTTCTATCACCGCGGCGGCGACGTGATCGTGCGATATGGTCAAACTCGCGAGCGTCCATTCGACGTGTCGGCATATTGGCGGGCAGGCTTGTTGGTAATCGGCGGCATCGGCTGGCCGCGAATCGATCTCGTGGCGTCCGTCGAAACGAGCCTGCTCGATGCGCGTCCATCGTTGGCGGCCCAAACTCGGCTGAACCTTGGCGGCGATGATGCCTTTGCCGTTTCGGGGGGCGATATATTGGGTCGCTTCCGGGTTCCCGCGGTGTCGTACGCGGAGATCCGCCATCCCGACGACGCCATCGCGGCGTCAATCGAATCCGTCGGCAATCGGGTGCTTTGTACGACGCGATTATTTGGCGGGTTCCTGGAAAAAGGCGTCATCCTCCGTTCGCGATTGCGAGGGCTGTTTCTCCCACGCGCCCGCGACGAGCAAATGGCTCGGGCCGCACTGGCCGAATTCGCAGCCGCCCCTCCACCGTTGACGAGCTGAACCTGCGATGAGGTTCGATTCCCGTCATCGGCGGCGGGTGCGTTTGGCGAGCTCGCGGAGTGCTGTCCGGCAGTGCCGCCTACTTTCATTTTCCGCCGCGCGTCACTAAGATAAACACCGGCCGTTCGGCGCGCCGCCAGCCGTTTGCGTCCTCGCACCCTTCCTCTGACCTTTGAGTTTTGCCATGAGCTCCATCCGCCTGCGTCTGTCGGTCATGATGTTCTTGCAGTACTTTGTTTGGGGCTCATGGGGCGTTTCGGTCGGCGGCTACATGGGCGACGTGCTGCG
>JBOHLV010000041.1:0-3384 GCA_050729815.1 Allostellaceae bacterium | reverse complement strand
CGCTCCGGGCCCGGCATAAGAGCCTGGAGGAGGCCATCACCACCGAAACCCATCGCCCCTTCCCCAATGTGGCTCTCGTCGCCGACTGGAAGCGGCAGAAGCTGCGAATTAAAGACGAGATCGTCGAGATGGAGCGCACGCCTTAGGCAATCCGCGCCATCGCGCTTGAGAACTGCTCCGGGGCCGCGCCGCGGAGGGTTGCGCTTTTGCCTTTCCCGACCCGCGCCGGATCAGCAACAATGACCGCGCAACAGGATCGATATTCGAGGGGGCAAGGCAAACCATGGCGGACAAGATCGCGCCAGAAGAGGCGGGGAACGCCGCGACCAAACCGCTCTTGACCGGCCGCGCCATTTTCGGCGCCACCGTCGGCAATATGCTCGAATTCTATGATTTCGTGACCTTCGCCTTTTTCGCGATCGAGATCGGCCACGCCTTCTTTCCGTCGAAGAGTGAATTCACCAGCCTCACGCTGTCGCTTGCCACTTTCGGCGCCGGGTTCGCGACCCGGCCAATCGGCGGCCTGATCCTCGGCAGCCTTGCCGACCGGATCGGGCGGCGGCCGGTAATGATGCTCAGCTTTTCGATGATGGGCGGCGCCATTATCGTGCTGGCGCTGACGCCACCTTATTCGATGATCGGCATCGCCGCGCCGGCGATCGCGATCGCGGCGCGGATGGTGCAGGGCTTCTCGCTCGGCGGCGAAGTCGGGTCCACCACCGCCTATCTGATGGAGGCCGCGGCGATCCGTCACCGCGCGCTCGCAGTGTCGTGGCAGCCGGCAAGCCAGCAGATCGCCGCCACTGCCGGTGCCTTTGTCGGGTTCGTCCTGTCGCTGGTCATGACCAATGCCGCGCTTGATGCCTATGGCTGGCGCATCGCCTTTCTCCTCGGCGCGGCGATCCTGCCGTTCGGCCTCTGGGTGCGGAGCCGCATGCCGGAGACGCTCCATCTCGCGGAGGCCGGGGCGAAGGTGGCGGAGGTGGCGCAGGCCGTCGGCCGCCGCGCCGACCTCCTCAAATCGAGCGCGCGGATCATCGTGCTCGGCCTTCTCGTCCTCGCCAGCGGCACCATCATCACCTACGTCACCAACTACATGACGACCTATGCGAAGCATACCCTCCACGTCGCGAACGATCTCGCCTTCGCGACCACGCTGGTCAGCAATTTCGTCGGCATCGCCGCGGCCCTGCTCGGCGGCTGGCTCGCCGATCGCTATGGCAGGCGCCCGGTGATGATCTGGCCGCAGCTTGCGGCGGTGTTGATGACCTATCCCGTGTTCCTGTGGATCGTCGATACCAGAAGCGCGTGGGCGCTTCTGGGCGGGCTCGGGCTGTTGTCGTTCATCGGCTCGATCCCCTATAGCGGCTTTTATGCGGCGCTGATCGAGGGCCTGCCGAAGCCGATCCGCGGGGGCGCCTTCGCCACCATCTATGCCTTCGCCATCGCCACCTTCGGCGGCACGGCACAGCTCGTCGTGGCGTGGCTGATCCATGTCACGGGTAACGCGCTAGCGCCGGCCTGGTATCTCTTGTTCGCCGGCGCCATCGGCCTCATCGCCATGGCGCTGATGCGCGAAACGGCGCCGGTGAAGCTGGCCTTGGAGACGGCGGATTTGCGATAGGCCCTGGCCGCGGCGCCGCGCCGGAGGCGCGATCCCGAGATAGCGAAGCGTTCGCTGAACTGGCATCTTGCCGTCCGACGCCACGATGCGATATGTTTTCGATATATCTTGGATGTATCGAGGGAGTGCGCGATGCGGTCGCTTGTGATCCTCAAACCCGGCCCGAACTGGCTCGCGGGACAGCCGGTGAGCCAGCAGGACCGTGCCGTCTTTCGGCCGCACCTCATTCGAATGCGCGCGCTTTACGATCGGGGCGCGGTGATTTTCGGCGGCCCGACGAAGGCCGGATTCGGCGGCATGGCCATCATGGAGACGGCGACGGCGGCCGAGGCATCCGAGCTGATGCGGGAAGACCCGGCGGTGCTCGCCGGCCTGTTGACCTACGAAGTGACCGAGCTTGATCCCTATTTCGATGCCTTCGCCAGCCGCGCCTGGGCACCGCGCTCGCGATGAGGGAGTTGGTTGACGTTGTTCCTATTTTGTACTATAGTGTCTGTGTGACCCTGGTTCGGCGACGAAGCCGAAGCCGCGCTGGCGACAAAAATTAATTTTGCCGAACGAACCCAATTTGTGCTGATGCGAAGGGCCGGGGGGCGTTAACCATTTGGCTGCTGATTGGCGGCAGGAACTGCGAACGAAGCCGGCAGAAGCGGCCAGGGCGTCTCGGGCGGCGAGGCGGGCGGCGCATCTCGAATCTGGCGATCGGCGGTTTGTTGCCGCATGATCGCGGGAAATGAGGGCCGAACAGCCAAAGGGAGACGCCCAGATGTCGAGCCGCTATGACGACGCCTATCGCCGGTCGCTCGCCGACCCCGAGGGATTTTGGGCCGAAGCGGCGGAGGCGCTCCACTGGGAGCGGCGCTGGGACCGTGTGCTCGACGCGAGCCGCCCACCTTTCTATCGCTGGTTTTCGGGCGGCCGGCTCAACACCTGCTACAACGCCCTCGATCGCCATGTCGCGGCCGGCAACGGCAACCGCGTCGCCCTCATCTATGACAGCCCGGTGACGGGCACGATCCAAAAGTTCACCTATGCCGAACTGACGGATGAGGTGGCGCGGCTCGCCGGCGCGCTGAAGGCGCTCGGCGTCGCACCGGGCGACCGCGTCATCATCTATATGCCGATGGTGCCGGAGGCGGCGATGGCGATGCTGGCCTCCGCCCGGATCGGCGCCATCCATTCCGTCGTCTTCGGCGGCTTCGCCCCGGCCGAGCTCGCGACGCGGATCGACGACGCGACGCCCAAGATCATCCTCTCCGCCTCGTGCGGCATCGAGGTTCAGCGAATCATTCCCTATAAGCCGCTGCTCGACGAGGCGATCGCGCTGGCAACGCACAAGCCCCTCGCCTGCCTCGTTTTGCAACGACCTCAAGCGAAAGCCACGATGGTACCGGGCCGCGACCATGATTGGCGGGAAACCGTGGCGAAGGCCAAGCCCGCCGATTGTGTCTCCACCGAGGCGACCGATCCGCTCTACATCCTCTATACCTCTGGCACCACCGGCTTGCCGAAGGGCATCGTGCGACCATGGCGGCCATGCCGTGGCGCTGCTCTGGACGATGAAACATTTCTACGGCATGGCGCCGGGCGATGTGTTCATGGCCGGCTCCGATGTCGGCTGGGTGGTCGGCCATTCCTAGATCGTCTATGGCCCACTCCTCCATGGCTGCACCTCGGTGCTGTTCGAGGGCAAGCCGGTCGGCACGCCCGACGCCGGCGCCTATTGGCGCATGGTGGAGCAGCACAAGATCAACGCCATC
>JBOHLV010000040.1:0-1799 GCA_050729815.1 Allostellaceae bacterium | reverse complement strand
GGATGTCGTCATCCTGCTGGACTCCATCACCCGCCTGGCGCGCGCCTACAACACCGTCGTGCCTTCAAGCGGCAATGTTTTAACCGGCGGCGTCGACGCCAACGCGCTGCAGCGTCCCAAGCGTTTCTTCGGCGCGGCGCGCAACATCGAGGAAGGCGGCTCGCTGACCATCATTGCCACCGCGCTCATCGACACCGGCTCGCGCATGGACGAGGTCATCTTCGAAGAGTTCAAGGGCACCGGCAATTCGGAAATCGTGCTCGACCGCAAGCTGTCCTACAAGCGCGTCTTCCCGTCCATCGACATCACCAAATCCGGCACGCGCAAGGAAGAGCTGCTGGTGGACAAGGCGGCGCTGTCAAAGATGTGGGTGCTGCGCCGCGTGCTGATGCCGATGGGCGCGATGGACGGGCTCGAATTCCTGATCGAGAAGCTGCGCCACTCGAAGAACAACGCCGATTTCTTCGAGGCGATGAATACCTGATCCGCCCGGCGCCGGCGCCGCTAAAGTTTCACGTGACGATCGTTCGCTCTTTGTTCAGGAAGCGGCCGCTGGCGGGTTCGGGCGAGAGGGGCGGAAAAATTAACCATTTGGCTGCTGATTCGCTGCAGAAGCAGCGGAATCGAGGATCGCGGCGCGGCCAGCTATGGCACCAGCGCGGCGACCCGCCGGCGCAGCTCGGGGAGCAGCTCGGTGCCGAACCAGGGGTTCCGCTGCTCCCACATTGCCGTGCGCCAGGAGGGATGCGGTATCGGCAAGAATCCCGGCAGGTAATCGCGCCAGCCAGCAACGGTCTCGGTCATGGTTCGCTGGCGGCGGGCGCCGAGATAATAGTTGATGGCGTAGGAGCCGACCAGCAGGGTCAGGGCGATGTCGGGCCAAGCTGCGCGCAGGCTCGGGTGCCATCGCGGCGCACATTCGGGCCGTGGCGGCCGGTCGCCGCCCTGCGGCAGCCGTCCGGGATAGCAGAATCCCATCGGCATGATCGCGACCGAGGCTTTGTCATAGAACCGGGCGCGATCGAGGCCGAGCCATTGGCGAAGGCGATCGCCGCTACGGTCGTCGAAGGAAAGCCCGCTCTCATGTGCCTTGGTGCCGGGCGCCTGGCTGATGATGAGGAGCCGCGCCGAGGCCTCGCCCCGCACCACCGGCCGCGGGCCTAGCGGTAAGTGTCTAGTACATATAGAACAATTGCGAATTTCGAGATAGAGATCATCGAGCGTCCAAGTGGTTGTCATGGGCCCGTGTCAACGATATGTCAACAAGTGGATTGCTGGGCGGACGCCTTGGGAATGTGGGCTTGGCAACGGCTCATTCTTCTCCTGTTCGGGCATATGGGTCCTGTTCGGGCATATGGGCGGGCTCCTTCAGGCCGGAGTAAACTGTTCGACCGTCTGCTCCTTGATGCCGTCATCGGCGGCGACCACCAGCACCACGAGATCGGTGACGTTGGCGCCGCGGGCGCGCATCGCCGTACTGTTTGTATGCGCTAGCAGACCAACACCGCATCTTGCACCGGGATAGAGCTGGCGCCGACCGCCACCGACGAGACCATTCGCCAGCCGGGGGCGACATATCGACGCAGCCCGCAGGGCCGCTCGGGTCGCGAGAAATGACGCGAGCGGGCGATCCTCAAGCCGGCCGACATCCGAGCAGGGCTCGCCCAGACCGGTGACGATGAGTTGGTCCCGGCGTTGGCGAAGGACACGGGCGATCGCCCGCGCGGTCGATCTCTCCCATCACTCATTGTCCTCGAACACCTTGGCGCCAACGAGGCGCTGCGACAGCAGCACCGCGA
>JBOHLV010000039.1:0-5567 GCA_050729815.1 Allostellaceae bacterium | reverse complement strand
GCTCTTGAATTATCAGGGCAAGACCCGCGATGTCATGACGCTGGCGCATGAGCTGGGGCACGGCGTTCATCAGGTGCTGGCCGGCCCCCAGGGCGCGCTGATGTCGGACACGCCGCTGACCCTGGCCGAAACCGCGTCGGTTTTTGGCGAAATGTTGACCTTCCAGGCGCTGCTCAAGACCGAAAATGATCCCAAAAAGCAGAAGGCGATGATCGCCGCCAAGGTCGAGGACATGCTGAACACCGTGGTGCGGCAGATCGCCTTCGTCGAGTTCGAACGCCGCGTTCATGACGAGCGCCGCGACGGCGAACTCTCATCCGACCGGATCGGCGAGATCTGGATGGATGTTCAGGTCGAAAGCCTTGGCCCCGCGATCCGGTTCGAGGACGAATATCGGTTCTATTGGACCTATATCCCGCATTTCATCCACACGCCGTTCTATGTCTATGCCTATGCCTTCGGCGATTGCCTCGTGAATTCGCTCTATGCGTCGTATCGGAATGCATCGGCCGGATTCCCCGAGAAGTATCTCGATCTCCTGAAGGCCGGTGGCACCAAGCGACACAAGGAGCTATTGGCGCCGTTCGGGCTCGACGCCTCGGACCCGAATTTCTGGCAACGCGGTCTCGATATGATCGCCGGCTTCATCGACCGGCTCGAGGCGTTGGAGTAAGCATGCCCCTATTGTGCCCCGCTTGTCTTGTGGGCGGGTGAGGATCGGAATAGCTTGGCCGAGAACCACGAAGCTCATGGAGACGAGCGATTGGGACAACGTCTCAGGGAACGGTTGGCGACGAAGCGGCTTCTCGTCGCGCCGGGGGTCTTCGATCTGGTGTCGACGCGCCTCGCCTCGGCTCAGGGATTCGATGCGCTCTACATGACGGGGTATGGGGTTGTCGCCTCGCATTTGGGCCTGCCCGATGTCGGGCTCGCCTCCTCTACCGACATGGCCGGGCGCGTCAGCGCGATCGCGTCGATGGCGAGCGCGCCGCTCATCGCCGACGGCGATACGGGCTATGGCGGACTTCTCAACGTTCGCCACACGGTTGAGAGCTATGAAGCGGCAGGCGCCGCCGCTATCCAGCTCGAGGATCAGGAATTTCCAAAGAAGTGCGGCCACGCGCTGGGCCGGCGGGTGATCGATACCGATGCCATGATCCGCCGGGTGGAAGTCGCCGTCGAGGCGCGGCGCGACCCTGATTTCCTGATCATCGCCCGGACCGATGCGCGCACGACGCTCGGCCTCGACGAGGCGCTGCGCCGCGGCGAGGCCTATATCAAGGCGGGCGCCGACATTCTTTTCATCGAATCGCCGGAAAGCGAGGACGAGCTCGCCCGTATCGGCCGCAGCTTCGACGTCCCGCTCGTCGCCAACATGGTCGAGGGCGGGCGCACGCCGGTGTTGAGCCGTGCTCTGCTCGAAGAGCTGGGCTTCCGCATTGCGATCTATCCGGTCGCCGGCCTCTTTGCGGCAGCGGCGGCGCTGCGCGACACCTACCGCTATCTCCAAGACACCGGATCGACCAAGGGCTTCGGTCGCGAGCTGTTCGCCTTTGCCGATTTCAATGCCCTCATGGGCTGGGCGGAGATTGCCGATTTCGATCGCCGCCATCCAGAATGATGGAAGCGGAACACCACGGCTTCATCAGTAAAAGGAGGAGCGAATGACGATCCTGAAGCACAGCATCGATGCCGCCACGGCGGCGCGCGCTATCGAAGGGGCGGTGAAGAAGGCGGAAGAGATGGGGTTGCGCATGTGCATCGCCATCACCGACGAAAGCAGCGATCTCAAGGCGTTCCACCGCATGGACGGCGCGCCGCGCCTATCCATCCAAATCGCGCAGGACAAGGCCTATACCAGCGTTTCCTTCGGCATGCCGACTCATGCCTGGTACGATTTCATCAAGGACGATCCCCCGCTGCTCCACGGCATCACCCATACGCCACGACTGATCGTCTTCGGCGGCGGCTTTCCGATCATGCTCGACGGCGAGATGGTAGGCGGCATCGGCGCCAGCGGCGGCCATTATAGTCAAGACATGGAATGCGCCCGTGCCGGCCTTGCTGCCATCGGCGCCGCCGCGAGCTAAAGCCGCTCGACGACGCAGCGGGTCGATGCACGTCCCACCTCAGCGTCCCTCTGCGTCGTTCGGCGCGACGAGCGTGCGGGCCAAGCGAGCGGTGGCGGTGGAGGCCGACCGGTTGGACCACGATACCGCCAATGCCTGACGACGCGACATTGACTGGCCGGGTACGGCGCTATGCCCGGGTCTCGACCGCGATGGGCGGGCTGGCCGCGCGGCTTGCGGGTGAGCGCTATCTGGGCCTGCCACTCGATCGGGCGCGCCACGCCAACGATTTGCGCGCGGCGTTGGGCGGCATCAAGGGACCGCTGATGAAGGTGGCGCAGTTGCTGGCCACCATCCCCGAAGCGTTGCCCGCGGATTACGCGCGCGAGTTGGCCACCCTTCAGGCCGACGCGCCGGCGATGGGCTGGAACTTCGTCAAGCGCCGCATGGCGGGCGAACTTGGACCCGATTGGGAGGCGAAATTCGGCCGCTTCGAGCATGAGGCGGCGCGTGCCGCCTCATTGGGTCAGGTGCATCGGGCCTGGGCCCAGGATGGCACCGCGCTCGCCGCTAAGCTCCAATATCCCGACATGGCCTCGGCGGTCGAAGCGGATTTGCGCCAGTTGAAGCTGGTGCTCGCCATGTTCGAGCGCTGGGATCGCGCGCTTTCGACCGAGGAAATCCATGCCGAGATCGCGGACCGACTGCGTGAGGAGTTGGATTATTCCCGCGAGGCCGCGCATCTGCGCTTTTATCGCGGGATTCTGAAGGACGAGCGGCTGGTTACCGTGCCGGCACCGGTGGCGGCGCTGTCGACCCGGCGGCTCCTCACGATGGAGTGGCTCGAGGGCCGGCCGCTGCTCGACTTTGCCGACGCCTCGCAGGAGCGGCGCAACGCCATCGCGATCGCCATGTTCCGCGCCTGGTACGTGCCGTTCTACGAATATGGCGCCATCCATGGCGATCCGCATCTCGGCAACTACACGGTACGCGGCGATGACGGGATCAATCTGTTCGATCTTGGCTGCGTCAGGATATTTTCGGCACGGTTCGTCAAGGGCGTGATTGATCTCTACCGGGCGCTCGAAACGGAGGACCGCGATCTTGCGATCTCGGCCTATCGCAACTGGGGCTTCAAGAAGCTGAATACCGAGATGGTGGACGTGCTCAATCGCTGGGCGCGCTATCTCTATGCGCCGCTCCTCGAAGACCGCAAACGCGAGATTGATGAAGGTAATGACGGCAACGGCCGCGCCGTCGCCGCGGAGGTGCATCGTGAGGTGCGACGCCTCGGCGGGGTCACGCCGCCTCGGGAATTCGTCTTCATGGATCGCGCCGCGGTCGGGCTGGGGTCGGTGTTCATGCATTTGCGTGCGTCGATCAACTGGCACCGGCTGTTCCGGGAGCTGATCGAGGATTTCGATGTCGATGCCCTGGCGAAACGCCAAAGTCGCGCGCTAAAGGCGGCCGGCGTGCCGCCGCCGGCCCCGACGAAATAGTCAAGCCTGAACGTGCGAGGCAGTCTTGGCGCCGGCATCGCCCGAGGCGATCAGCCGATCGAAATAGTTGATGGTGCGGTTGAGGCCTTGATCGAGCACGATTTTCGGCTCCCAACCTAGGAGTTGCCGCGCCCGGCTGATGTCGGGACAACGCTGGGTCGGATCGTCGACCGGCAAGGGCCGATATTCGATCCGGGATCGCGAATTGGTCAGCGCGATGACCCGCTGCGCCAGTTCGGCGACCGTCGTCTCTACGGGATTGCCGAGATTGATCGGCCCGGTCAAATCGTCCGGTGAATTCATCAAGCGCACGAAGCCGTCGATCAGATCGTCGACATAGCAGAAGGCGCGAGTCTGGCCGCCGTCGCCGAAGAGGGTGATCGGCTCACTCTTCAAGGCCTGCATGATGAAGTTGGAGACGACCCGGCCATCGTTCGGGTGCATGCGCGGCCCGTAGGTATTGAAGATCCGCGCCACCTTGATCTTGACGCCGTGCTGGCGGCGATAATCAAAGAACAGCGTCTCGGCGCAGCGCTTGCCCTCGTCATAGCAGGCTCGCGGGCCGATGGTGTTGACGTTGCCGCGATAGCCCTCGGTCTGGGGATGGACATCGGGATCGCCATAGATTTCCGAGGTCGATGCCTGGAAGATCTTTGCTTTCACGCGCTTGGCCAAGCCCAGCATGTTGATCGCCCCGATCACGCTGGTCTTGGTGGTCTGCACCGGATCGAATTGATAATGGATCGGCGAGGCCGGACAAGCGAGATTGTAGATTTCGTCGACCTCGACATAGAGCGGGAAAGTGACGTCGTGGCGTAGCGCCTCGAAATGCGGATTGGCCAGATGCCGCGCGACATTGTCCTTGCGCCCGGTGAAGTAATTGTCGACGCAGAGCACGTCGTGGCCGTCGGCAATCAGCCGGTCGCACAAATGAGAACCGAGAAAGCCGGCGCCGCCGGTCACCAGAATCCGCTTCATCGCCATCGCCATGGGGTTGTCGTCCGTCATGCGGTTGATCGCAACCGTTCGCTCGCCGTGGTGGGTTCCACCGCGTTCCGACCAATGCTGAAATAATAGAATCCGGCGGCCGCCATGTCCGCGGGCTTATAGATGTTGCGCAGATCGATCACGGTGGGCGAGCGCAGCAGCGTCTTCATCCGATCGAAATCGAGCGCGCGGAACTCGTTCCATTCCGTGACGATGATTGCGGCGTCGGCGCCCGCCATCGCCTCATAGGCGTTGGCGCAATAGATGATGTCGGTGAAATGCCGCTTCGCCTCGGTCATGCTTTCGGGATCGAAGGCGCGCACCGTGGCGCCTTCTTCGACGAGACGGGGGATGATCGCAAGGCTGGGACTGTCCCGCATATCGTCGGTATTGGGCTTGAAGGCGAGGCCGAGGATGGCAAGCGTCTTGCCGGCGATGCTGCCGCCGCAGGCGCAGATGATGCGCTTCGCCATCGCCGATTTGCGCGCGTCATTGACTTGGGAGGCCGCCTCGACGACGCGCAAGGGCGCGCCATGCTCGGCCGCGGTGCGCATCAGCGCGAGGCAATCCTTCGGGAAGCAGGAGCCGCCATACCCCGGCCCGGCATGAAGGAATTTCCGGCCAATGCGGCCGTCGAGCCCGATGCCGCGCGCCACGTCCTGGACGTCGGCGCCCACCTTCTCGCATAGGTCGGCCATCTCGTTGATGAAGGTGATCTTGGTCGCAAGGAACGCATTCGCCGCGTATTTGATGAGTTCGGAGCTTTCCGGGCTGGTGAACAGGATCGGCGTCTCGTGCAGGTAGAGCGGGCGATAGATCTCGCGGATCACGTCGCGCGCGCGGTCGCTGTCGCAGCCGACGACGACGCGGTCCGGCCGGCGGAAATCCTCGATCGCCGAACCCTCACGCAGGAATTCGGGATTGGAGCAGACGTCGAACGCGGCGCCGGGCCGGGCGCGCGCGATGATCTCCTTCACCTTGCGGCTGGTGCCGACCGGCACGGTCGATTTGG
>JBOHLV010000038.1:0-1764 GCA_050729815.1 Allostellaceae bacterium | reverse complement strand
GAAACCGGCCGTCGCGCCCTTGCCGGCAAGCCATGCGGCGCCGACCTCGTGAACCCGGCTTTCCCGCATCGCGGCCCGCTCGCTCGGGGCGAACTTGGCGAGCGCGTGCGTGACGATATCGCGACGCTTGCCGCGCTGTCCGGGATTTTCGGGAACGCTGACAACCGGGTTCGCGCGCAGATCGAACCCCAGGCGCCGGCCAGGATAAAGAATCGGGGCGAACGGCTTGTATTCGAGGGCGAAGAGATCGTGCGGATCGGTCGGCGGCCGGGCGGCGAGGATCAGGAACTCGCCGGGGCGGGTCTGCCGCCACAGAAAGTCGCGGCGGCGATCCCGGCCATCGGCAAACAGCGACCAGACGAGAGCATGCGCGGCGCCGAACTGCGCTCCCGGCTCGTCCGGCACGAGAACGCGGGCGAGCGCCTGCGCGGGGCGATCGCGGCGCAGCCGGGCGCGGGCGAGCACCGGGCCGGCGCAATCCTCGCTCACGGGACACTCGCCCCGGCCCCGCGCGACATGTCGCGTGGGGACCCCGATAGGACGGCGTCTTCGCGCAAGGCGAACTGCCAGCGCCGCCGGCTCCTCACCGCGTCGCGGCGGATTTCGACGCGATCGAATTGAAGGCCATATTCGCGCGCATCGGCCGCGGTCATCGTGACAAGCGGCGGATCGGCGCGGATCGCGAGCTGCCGCTCCGGCTCGGGACCCTCCTCGGCGCGCAAGGCAAGAGCGGCGGCCGGATTGGTCGCCTCGTCCCGACGCGGCGAGAGCGGCAGCATCAGCGGGCAGGACTTGCGCCCAAAATACGGCGTGTAGTGGGGAGCGCGAAGGGCTGCCTCGATCCCGTCAAGCGGCCAGCGTGCGTTGGGCCGCGGCCACAGCGCGGCCAGGACGAGGAGATCGGCGCGGTAGTCGCGCCGGGACAGGATGGTTTCCAGATCGTCCGCCGCCAGCTCCTCGGCCCGTGTCGCGAAATGCCGCCCACGCCGCACCGGCGGAACTTGTGCAGTGTGATAATCAGCCAAGAGCGGCCCCAGGCGCTGCCGGCGCAAGGCCAGTCCATAGCCCACTTCGAGCGCGGCATGGGCAGCCTCGTCGTCACGCCCGATGCCGAGGCAGGCGGCAATCAGCCCGAGGACAGCCGAGCGGCCGGGGCGGTCCCAACTGCCGCGGTGCTCCCCGACCGCGATCTCGCCCATCGCGGCCAGCGGCGCCGCAAGTGCGAAGGTCAGGAACTCAGGCATGAGAAGCCGCGTCGCGGCAGAATTCGACGATATCGGCGAGGGTGCCGCGTTCCGCCGCGACATCCATCGCAACGCTTGCTTCCGCTGCCGGACCGTAGGCGCGGTCAAGCTTCTGCCGCCATTCTTCGAGCCGGGCTGCCGAACCAGCGGCGAGATCGTCGCCCGTGACCGGCCGGACAAAGGCACCGGCGAGCGTGCGAGGCTGGGCATTGCCGAACTCGGCGAGGACGTAATGGGCGCGGGCGCGGGCGGCGAAGGAAGGCTGCTTGCCCTTTGGCGAAACCGTGGCCGCGGCCTCGGCGAGCGCCGCGCAGGAAGCGGCAGCCAGCGCCTTCTCGCCGCCGAGATTGCGCAGCAGCAGTCCCGTATCGACACAGGCATAGAGATAGAAGATGCCCGAACCGAAGCCGAGTTCACCAACAAAGCCGGCGCCGGCGTCCTCCTCCGCAGTCTTCAGGTCGTCGATCGCGGTGTAGTAATCATCCTCGACCGTCACGCGGTGGGTCGTGATCGCGTGGGC
>JBOHLV010000037.1:0-19967 GCA_050729815.1 Allostellaceae bacterium | reverse complement strand
TGTTGATATCCGTCGTCCCGGTCGCCAGCGTCGTCGAGCCTTCCGTCGTCACGCTCGTCAGCGCCGCGCCGGCGCCCACCACGCCCTGGAATGCCGTCGTCCCGTCCGCCACCACCGTCAGATTGTGGCCGCCATCCACCGTTCCGGCGAAGGTGATGTTGTCCGACGCGGTACTACCGGTCAGCGTCGTATCGGCCAAAAGCTTGACCGCCGAATCGCTTGCCCCCAACTTCGTCGGATTATCGAAGATTATGGCGCCGTTGAGATTGGTCACGCCACCTTTGCTATAGTAAGAAGCCGGGCCGACCCCACCGCTGATGTCGTAGGTGCCGGCGTTGAGGGTTACCGGGCCGGTGGTCGTCCACAAGCCGCCGCTGATTGTGAGACCGTTCAGCGTCAGGCCACCGGTGCCGGAGCTTATGTAAAGCCCATAGCTGGCGCCCGTCACCGGCCCCAGCGTGACCAGCGCATTCGTCGTCGTCAGCGTCGGCGATGCGCTGAGCGAAACGGCATTGGAATAGGTCTGTGTTCCCGTCGTGGTGATCGCCGTCGTTTCGATATCCGTCGTGCCGTTGGTCGCCGTGCCAAAACCCTCGCTCAGCAGGCTCAACAGCGCCCCGTTCGTCCCGCCGACGACCCCGTCAAACGTCACCAGCTTGCCGCTGCCGACCTCAACCGTCAGCCCCTCCGGCGCCAAAGACGACGCATTGTCCATCGTCTGCTCGAACGTCACGTTTCCCGCCGTCGCCGACAGCGTCGGCGACGCGCTCAAGGTCACCGCGTTCTTGTAGTCCTGGCCCCCAGACGTCGTGATCGCCGTCGTGTTGATATCTGTCGTGCCGGCGCTGGCGCTGCTATTGCCCTCGGTGGTCAGGCTCGACAGCTCGTTGTTGGTGCCGACGCCAACCGTACCCTTGAAGGCGATGGTGCCATCGCTGACCACCGTCAAAGCGTTGTCGTCTAAACCGCTGCCAACCACGGTCGAGGCGAAGGTGATATTGCCGCTGGCCCCGGTGCCGGTGCTCGTGAAGGTGGGATTGGTACTGGAATCCAGGAGTACGGGATCGTCATAAGTTTGAGGCCCCGCCGTTTTCACCAATCCGCCATCAACGTGGAAAGTGCCACCGATGCCGCCCGTCTCGCCTTCGGCGGTAAAACTCGCCAATGGCGTCGTAGCCCCGATGGTAGCTTCCATGTTGACACCAGAATTGGTCTTCAGCGTCAGGGCAAAATCGCCATCGATCGATTTATCGAATTCGAAAACGCCCGTGCTGGTCAGTGTGCTGTTGGCGAGTAGCGTCACCGGCGTCGTGCTACCGACGAACAGGTTCTCGTTGAAGGTGCTGTCCCCGTTCAGATTGAGCCCGCCGCTGTCCGAGATGTCAAAGAGGGGGCTGACGGTATACGTGCCGGAATCGAGGGTAATCGCGCCGGTGACGCCGCTCAGATCGAGCGATCCTGCCGTGAACCCATTGAGGGTGAGGGTCTTTGCTCCGGTATCGACCGTCAGCCTGCCGCTGACCGACGTGCTTCCGCTCAAGGTCGTATTGACGCTATTGGTCAGGCTGGCATTCCCCGACGCCAACAGCGTCACCGCGCCCGTCAGCGCGTTGCTCGCCGCGCTCAGCACGATCGTCGAACCGGTAAATGAAGACGTGCCGCCCACGGTTATTAGAGGACCGTTCGACTCGGTCAGCTGCCCGGCGCCGTAGATCGTCAGTGCCCCGGTCAAGCTCAGGGCCTGGTCGATATCGAAGCCTGAGGCGCTGAAATCGATCCGCTGGTTCGCGATGCCGGTCGGCACGGCGGCGCTGCCTTCCGCGGCGGTGAGATCCGTGGACAGGGCGCTGAGCGTAGTGCTGATCGCCCGCTCCCAAAGATAAGTGCCGTAAATATCGAAGCCCGAAAGCGAGGCGGTCGCCTTTTCCTCGAAGCTGATGCCGGTGCTGGTGTAGGTCAGCACCGCCGACCCTGTGCCGGAAATGGTGCCGGCGGGTTCGAGGAAATAATAATAGCCGTTGTGTCCGGTCGAGACGGAGCCGATGCTGACGCCGC
The DNA here is from genome assembly GCA_050729815.1 of Allostellaceae bacterium. Lineage (GTDB taxonomy): Bacteria > Pseudomonadota > Alphaproteobacteria > ATCC43930 > CGMCC-115725 > JAATGI01. Next base: position 17,912 of record JBOHLV010000037.1, on the reverse strand, counting down.
CGACCAGCCCCGCGACCGAGCCGGCGGCGAGCGGCGTCGACCCGGCGTCGCTGTAGGCGATGCCGGAAATTACCTGCGGCGTGGTCGGATAGAAGGCCGTCAGATACGGGTACGAAGAGCCGGGGATGACGCCCCAGATGCTGCTGCTGAACCCCGACGGCAGGCCGGACTGCAAATCGGCGGTGTGCTCGCCGACCGAACCATCCGATTGCGAGTTGAGCGGCTGACCGGTCGTATCGGCATCGTAGTAGCCGCTGGTGATCGTTCCGGCATTATGGCCGACCAGCCCGCCGACATTGACGCCGCTGATCACGCCGGTGGCGTAGGCGTATTTGATAACGTTGTTATTGTTACCCACCAGCCCGCCGACATTGCTAGTGCCGCTGCCCGTGACCGCGCCGGTGGCATAGACGTTCTCGATCACGCCGCTGGAATCGTTCCATCCGACCAGCCCGCCGACATCGGCATTCGAGCCGCCTGTGACCGCGCTGGTGGTAAAAACATTTTGGATCGTGCCGTTATTATAGCCGGCCAGCGTCCCGACATAGGCAATGCTCGAGGCGTTGTCCGTCACCGAGCCGCCAAGGAGGCCGAGATTCGCGACGGTTCCGCCCGATCCGACCTGCCCGAACAGCCCGACAGAGGTATCGGTGCTGTCGTTGATCGTCAGGTTGGAGATGGTATTGCCGAGACCGTTGAAAGTGCCGGTGAACGCCGTGCTTTCGCCGATCGGCGACCAGCTTGCCGGCGTCGTCGGATCGGTCGCGGCGTTCAGCGCGTTGGCGAGCGCGTAATCCCCGGTAAGACCATTGTTGATGTTCTGTACCTGCCCCATGGTGAAGAGGAGCTGGTAAGGCGTCGTGGTGGCGCCCGCGACAAACACCGTCTGCGGGTTGCTGGTAAGGTTCAGCAGGTAGGGCGTGGTCTGGTTGTTGACATTGCCCCACACCGTGCCGAGCGACGAGGAGTTGAGGTCGCTCAGGACCACGCCGCCCTCAAGATTCGTTGTGCTTTCCTGTGTACCCGCTCCCCCAGACTGGTCCCAATAGCCGTTGGTGACAGGGCCGCTGTTATTCCCGACAAGCCCGCCGACCGCTCCGCCGCCCGCACTGGCCGCGCCGGTGGCGTAGGCTTCCTCGATTGTGCCGTTGTTGCTCCCGACCAGCCCGCCGGCCGCGGCGCCGCCGACCGCACTGGCCACGCCAGTGGCGTAAGCATCCTCGGTTGTGCCGCTATTAGACCCGACCAAGCCGCCGATGATGGAGTTGGCGCCGCCGTTGACCGCGCCCGTGGCGTAGGCATCCTGGATCGTGCCGGCATTAAGTCCGACCAGCCCGCCGACGGTCGCGGAGGCGCCGCCGTTGACCGCGCCGGTGGCGTAGGCGTTCTCGATCGTGCCGCCGTTGTTATACCCAGCCAGTTCGCCGACATTGGAGAGGACACCGCCGCTGACCGAGCCGCCGACCAGGCCGAGATTCGCGACAATGCCGCCCTTACCAATCTGCCCGAACAGCCCGACATAGGCACCAGAGGCATTGTCGCTGATCGTCAGGTTGGAGATGGTGTTGCGGAGGCCATTGAAGGTGCCGGAAAAGCTGGTGACGGGAGGCGCGCCCAAGGTACCGGAACCTGAGGCGTCGATCGGCGCCGCCAAGGCGTAGAACCCGGTCGAGCTCATGTTCTGCAGTTGCCCCATGGTGAAGAGGAGCTGGTAAGGCGTCGTGATGGCTCCTGCGACGAATACCGTCTGCGGGTTGCTGGTAAGGTTGAGCAGATACGGCGTGGTCTGGTTGTTGACGTTACCCCACACCGTGCCAAGCGGCGAGGTGTTGAGCGCGCTCAGGACGCCGCTACTCTCAAGCCCCGCCGTCGTTTCCGCTGTTCCCGCTCCCGCGGCGGTGGTTGTATCGGTATCGTAGTAGTCGTTCGTGATCGTGCCGGAGTTAATCCCGAACAGCCCGCCGATATTGGCATTGGCGCCGCCGCTGACCGCGCCGGTGGCGTAGGCATATTCGATCGTGCCTGAATTACTCCCTACCAGTCCCCCGTTGAAGGTGCCGCCGCCGCTGCCGCCGCTGACCGCGCCGGTGGCATAGACATCCTCGATCAGGCCGGTATTTAATCCAACCAGCCCGCCACTATCGGCGCCCGTGACGCCGCTAATCGTGACGGCGGCGTAGGAATCCGCGATCGTGCCGCCGTTGTTATACCCGACCAGCCCGCCATTAGAGCCGCCACCGCCGCCGACCGCGCCGGTGACATAGACATTCATGATCGTGCCTTGACTGGCGCCGGCAAGCCCGCCCACACTGGCAAATACTGCGCCGGTCACCGAGGCGCCGACCAGGCCGAGATTCGCGACCGTGGCGCCCGTGCCGATCGTCCCGAACAGGCCGACATCGCTGTGGATGCCGTCGCTGATCGCTAGGTCGGAGATGGTATTGCCGAGGCCGTTGAAGGTGCCGGAAAAGCTGGCCACGGGAGGCGCGCTAAGGGTGCCGGAACCCGAGGCGTCGATCGGCGCCGCCAAGGCGTAGAACCCGGTCGAACTCATGCCCTGCACGTCGCTCATGGTGTAGAGCAGCGTGTAGGCGTTGCTGACGCCGGCATTGCCGATGGTCAGGGCACCGCCCGTGCCGGTATATTGGATGCTGCCCTGCCCGAGGAAATTGAGCGAGCCGGCGGTGTTCGCGCCGCCCTGTTGGTTGTTGGTCTGTAAGACCAAAGCCCCGTTGGTGCCGCCGATGGTTATCGGGGCATCGATATTGATGCTGTTATAGGCGTTGAGGGTGAGGGTCGTGGTGGCGGTCGGCGCCCAACTCATCGCCGCCGCGACGGTGATGTCGCCCGCGCCGCTCGTGACGGTTCCGGTACCGCTGGCCGTGGTCGCGGTAGTCTCCAGCGTCACGCTGGTATTGCCACCGAGCGCGGTATCGATCGAACTGGCGGCGGCGCTGTCCACCGTCAAGTTCTGCGGATCGAGCAGCCATTGGCCGCTCATGCCCCGCGGCGCGGATGCATCGACCCGCGCGGCGCCGCCGACCGCGAGGTTGTCGCCGCTCGAGGTCTCGACATAGCCGCCATTGCCGCCTTGGGAGCCGCCCTTGGCGCTGATTGAGCCGTCGAAGTTGGTATAGCCGTTCGACCACACCGCGACCTGGCCGCCATTGCCGCTATTGGTGGCGTCGGCGTCGATCTGGGCGCCGTCCCAGACGACGGTGTTGGCGGCGTCGGCATCCGGCCCGGCGCCATGGAAATCGCCGCCGATATCGACCGTGCCGCCGCCGGCGGCGCCCGAGGCATCGATCTTCGCGGTCGAGGCGAGCGCGACCTGGCCGCCCAGCACCTTCGCGATGCCGCCAGTCTCGCCCGGGCGCAGCCCCGAGACAGTGATCGTGCCCGAGACGGTCGTGGTGCCGCCATTGCCGTCGATGGTGACGCTGCCGCGATGGGTGCCGACGGTCTTCGCCGTGATGGTGCCGCCATCATTGATCGAATCGTCGACGATGTTCTCCGCCTGGCCGACGGAGAGCACCACGGTGCCGCCATTGGCCTTGATCTGGCCGGTGTTGGTGACGCGCGCGCCCTCAAGTTGCGCCGCGGTTTCGGGGCTGATCGCGAATTTGACGAGGCCGTCGCCATACATATCGAGGGTATAGGTCGAGCCCGAGGCAAGCGTCACCTTGCCGAGCCTGGCGTCGATGACGCCGGAATTCGCGACCGACGGCGCGACGAACGCGGCCATGCCCGCCTGCGCCACGGTGACATGCCCGGCATTGACGACACTGGCGCCGGGCTTTCCCGGAACATCGAATTTGTAGACGCCGGCGTTGAAGTTGGTGTTGGTGATGTCGGCGGTGCTGGCGAGGATGCCGGCGGTATTCACCTCCGCCGTCTTCGAAAACATCACGCCGTTGGGATTGACGATCCAGACCTGGCCGTTGGCATTCAGCTGGCCCGCAATCTCGGACGGGTCGGAACCCTTGACGCGGTTGAGGGCGATCGCGCTGGCATTGGGCTGGTGGAAATCAACCGCCGCTTGGCTGCCGATGCTGAAGCCTTGCCAATTGACGATCGCCTTCTGGGTCGCCTGATTGACGTCGAGCTGGCCCGGCGATCGGGCAATGCTGGCGCTGCCGCTGACCACCTGGCCGCCGGTCGGCAGCGTGTTAGGCGCGACCGAGGCGCCGAGCGAACCCGCCAGTGCCGGCGTCGCGACCAAGAGGCCGCTGGCGATCGCCGCCGGAACCCAGAGCCGGTCGCCCGAGACCAGCGCCGAAGAACTGCGCAGCACCCGCTTCCAGGTGGTCGGCGGCACCGGGACGAATCTGATCTCACTCTTTGCCCGAACGCGTTTGCCCCGCCCCGTTGTGCGCATCATGCCCCCCGAAATAATCAATACCTCGCTGAAATCGCGAAAAATACCCTCGGCAACCAACCATTCTTGCCGTCATCGGTACGCGCCAGCACCGGACTCGTCAGCGGCTCCGCCACCTCGATATAGCCCGAAAAGCGATTGGCAATCGAGAACCGAATGCCGCCGCCGACCGAGGAGCCGGTTTCGTGCGGCGGCTGGCCCGGCTCCGTCGAGGTGGGATTGAGCCAGACCCGACCGCCATCGGTGAAGGCATAGAATTGCAGCGCCGTCACCCCTTGCGACCAGCCGAACAATCCCGGCCCCCAACTCGGCGTAAATTGCAGCTCGAGCTTTGCGGCGACGCCGTTGTCGCCGAGGAATTCCGAATTGTCATAGGCCCGGCCATATTGTTCGCCGCCATAGCCGAACTGCTCAGGCGTCAGCAAGGGTTCGAAAGCGTATTGCCCCTTCACGGCGGCCAGCAAATTCCACTGCGGCACCAGCTGCTGCAGACGCGACAGTTCGAGGTTGAGTTTCGTAAAGTCGGGCGGCGCATACTGATGCGACGAGGTGTCCGAATCCCGCGCGGTGGGATCGAAGACTGGAAGCCCCTGGGTAAGGCTGAATTCGGCGAGATTCACGCCGAACCAGCGATCGGCCAGATCATAGGTCCCACCCAGTTCGAGAGCCCGAGTGCGGTCGTCATACAAGGTCGAATGGCTGAGCGAGGCAATGCTGTTCTGGATGTTGAAATCGGCATGGAGCATGAGATTCTGGGAGCGCGTGCGCAGCCATGGATAGGACAGGATGATATCGCCGCTATCGGTGGTATCGGTCAGATTCAAGGGGCCTAGGATGTTACCGGGATGGGCACGGGCATGGGTATAGGCCAAGGCCAGCCGCAACCCCTCGGACGTCAAAGGAATCTGCTCCGAGACGCGGGCCAGGTAGAGATGGCTGATTGGGATGGATTCCGCCAAATCGAACTCGGTCCGGTCGTAGAGGCCAAGAATATCATTGAGGGCTGCGGTCTCGTGCGCTTCCAACGGGCCGAGATAGTCGGTGCCGCGATTGTCGAGCGTCCCGCTGATTTCAAAATGCTTCTCGTGGATGGTGACGAACAGATCCGCCGCCCCCGTCTCGTGCGGCGACGGCGCAATCACGGCCGTCGCCGTCACCCCCGGTAGGTCGTTGGCGAGAAGCAAGTACCGTTCAAGCTCGGCACGATTTAGCGGGCAGGGCCGGCCATCGACGGGGTGGTCGCCGTCATGGCAGATGCGCACGATCTTCCTCAATATCTTCTTCAGAATCCCGCCTTGCTTGCCGACCTCGTAAACCAGGGGGTCGAGCTGTACCTTCTCGATATAGCCTTGGAGAGCCTCGATCCGTACGACCCCGGTCCGCAAGTTGATGGACCGGACAACGGCGTGAGACAGGATATATCCGCCGTTCCGGTATTTGACGGTTAGCGCCTCGGCAATCCGGGCGACCGTCGCGCCGTTGACCCGTTGCCCGATGTAGCGGCGATAAAGCGGACGAAGCGCCGCCGGCCCATAAATCGTCGAGCCTTCAATCACGACCCGGCGCAGCACGAATGCCGGAGTCTTGATCGGCTTCACCCGTAGCGAAGGAATCGTGACCGGGACGGACGGCGTCACCGTGGGAGCGGCGCGTGGCGGCTGTAACTGTTTTTCAATCCGCCCCGGCGCGACCTGATTTGGGATCGGCGTTGCAGCCGGAGCCGGCGTCCCTAGGGCGATGCCAAGAAGGACAAAAGAAACTGCGAGCCCGAACGACGCGATGCGGCGCCGAAGGTTTGGGGAATCATTATCAATCCTGCTGGTGGAAACCAGTTTGTAGGTACGCTCGAGCAATGACTCGAATGTTCTCACGATATCCCCCGTCTACGCGTCACAGCCCGCCTTCACCCGTGGTCCCTTATGCCTTAATTCAGCAACCTGCGGGACCACCTGCGCGCGCAATTTCTTAACTTAGCGCATTTTGACAAATTTACGCACCCCACACAACCGAGGCAACCCTGTTCACGCTTACCCCTGGGCGGAGGCGAAAATAGATGCTAAACTTGTGGCAAATAAGTCACGAGGATCCGAGCGCGTCATGCGAAGGCCGCATGGCACCGCGAAGCAAGCAGTGAAGGCCTCGGGGACAGTAAGATCCTGCGATACATCGGTCGACACCAGATCAGGGGGTACCTGAATATGGCACGGTTTTTCGATCTTTTCGCGACCGGCACGCGTCGCGTGATCGCAATTGTGGCGCTGATCCTGGTGTTCGGGATGGCGTCGCCCATGGCCTTGTCGACGCCCGCGGCAGCCGAAGACGGGGCGCTCGGCGCGATCGTGCACACCCATATTCTGGCCAAGATCTATCAAAGCGCCAACGCCCGCTTGTCGCGGGGCGATCTTGGCGGCGCCGTGGCCGCGTTCAATCTCGTCGCCGATATCGGCCCCGGCGTGACCGAAGCGCAATTCAGCAAGGCACTGGCGAATGTCCTGCTTCATTTTTCGGCACGCGAGGAGTTCCTGCCGACCGTGCAGTCACTCGCGGCGCGCGACCCTGGCAATCCCTTGAATGAGGTCTTGGAGGTCTTCGCCGACCCGACGCTGTCGCGCCTGCGCGCCGACGGCGCTTTGTATGTTGCCCCGGAAGGCATGCGGAAATTGCGCGATGCGGCCAGCCGTCTCGGCAATTACCCACCCGCGCGGAATGGCATGTATATCGCCGCGTGGATCAGATCCGGGCGGCAAACCGGCAATTCCTCCTACCCCGTGCGTTATCCCGGCTTTCGCCACATGATTGGCGACAACGGCATGATCCGTCTGGCCAACTGGGATGAATCGGTTTCGTTCGGCGAACTGTTCATCCTCAGCGTCAACCAGAGCCAATTTGCCCCCTATGAGGCCCGGCTCATCGCGCGATTCCAAAACGGACTGCGCTCGTTGCAGCACGAACGGCCCGTCATCATGGGCATGGAGCGGCGAATCGAGCACGTTCAGGCCGAGCTCCGCAGCCACAACCCGGCGAGGCGGATGGCCGCGGTGTCGGATCTCGACCGGCTTCGGGTTGATCTGAAAACCTTCCTTGTGTCCTACGATCGGACCGTCGGCCAGATGAAGATCATCGCCGACAATATCGACGCCCGCTCCGATGCGCGCATCGCGCAGAACCAACGGACGATCCGGGAGCAACAGAAGCAGATCGCCCTATTGCAACGCGTGGCACATGCGCTGGACGCCGAGACCGCAACGAAGCGTCTCGCCCTGTCGCGTATGCAGAAGGAATACATGCGGAAGGTCGCCCTGATCAACGCCGCCCAGGCGAAGATCAACGGCACCCAGAGCCGACTCAGCGTTCTCGAAACCCGGCTCGCCGAAGCCAAGGGACGGCTCGCCTCCAAAAATGCCGCCGCCACCGGCCTCCAGCAGGCGGTCGAGCAGCGCAATGCGCAACTCGCCAAGATCAAGGCTCGCGAGGAGCAGCTCCGACAGCAACAGCAGGCGGCGGCCAAGCTTGACGGCCTAAAGGAAAAACAGGCCGACGCCGCCGCAACGCTGGCCCAGATCAAGGCGCAGATCGAGACGGCTCAGGCGCAAAAGCACAGCGACCTCGCCGCGCTGGAACAGCAACAGACGGCGATGAATGCCAAGCTCGCCGCCCTTTCGGCAGACGTCAAGACCGACGAGGCGGCGCGCCAGCGTGCCGACGCGACCATGCAGGAGCTGGCTCGGCTCAAGGCAACAAAAGCTTCAGTCGAGAGCGAGCTCTCGGCCGAGCAGACGAGGCTGGCCAGTGCCCGCGCGGAAAGCAGCCAAATGCAGCAGCAGAACGCGGCGGTTCAAACGCGCCTCGCCCAATTGCAGCGGCAGATGGCCGCGGTTCGCGTCCAGCAACGAGCGGGCATTGCCGAACGCGCGCGCCTTGCAAACGCGATGCGGCAGATCGATTTTGGCCGCTATTACGCGCTGGTGATCGGCAACGACCAATATGAGAACTGGCCGCGGCTTCATACCGCGGTCAACGACGCGCGCAGCATCGCGCAGCTCCTGACGAATAAATACGGCTTTCAGGTGCAACTCCTCACCAACGCCACCAAGACGCAGATCATGGTGGCCATCAACTCCTATGTCGGCCAACTGGAACCGACCGATAATCTCCTCATCTATTACGCCGGCCACGGCGTGCTCGACCATGGCGTCGGCTATTGGGTTCCGGTCAACGGCGCCATGCCCGGATCCCGCCATGACGCGGCGAGCTATGTCGCCCATTCGGCGATCATCCACGCGTTGCAGCGGATGAAGGCGAAACAGGTCATGGTACTGGCCGATAGTTGCTTCTCCGGCGGCCTCGCCGCGATGGCGCTGGCGCCGCGGGCGGAAACGGTGGCCTTCCGCCTGCCCTCCAGCATTCACACCAGAGGCATGCGCATCGTCGACCAGGAGGGCCAGGTTCCGGTGGCGAAGATTCAAGGCACCGTCGCACGGGCGAGCCATCTGAGCCACAAGACCTTCAGCGCCGTCGCCTATTGGGCGTCGCTGCCGGCCCGCGTGGTGTTGACCTCGGGCGGGCTTGCGCCGGTGGCCGACCAACTTCGCCCCGGCGACAAGCACTCGGTCTTCGCGGCTGCGGTGATCCGCGCGCTGCGGGATAATTCCGGCCTTCTGAAGAGCATGGAGCTTACCGACGAAGTCCAGGAGCAGGTGGTGCGGACCTCGGGCGGCGCGCTCCATGAACGCGGCAGCGGCACCACCGCGATGGGCATCCAGGCCCCGACCTACAACAACCTCATGGGCTATAGCGGCCAGTTCCTGTTTGTGGCGCGGGATTAGGAAAAATCGCCTGTCGTCATGAGATCAGTTCGGCGCGCATGAACGTCTCCTCGTTGGGACTATTATATGGTGTGCGTCCAGCCGGGAGGGTTCTGTGGTTCCATGTTTTCGTTGTATCGAGACGCCTTAATCGCAGAGAAACTGGCGCCTGCATCAGCCATCGCCGATCAGCACCGTCGGCTCGCCGATGACGATGACACCGCCATGATCCGTCGGGTCGAACATCCGCGCGGCCATCAGGCCGCCGATGAGGACGGTCGGAGAGCCGGTGGCAATTGAATCCGGCGGCCCGATGCAGACACACATGTCGGTCATTCTCGCCGCCGGCAGGCCGCCGATCAGGACGGTCGGCTCGCCTGGCGCCACGATCGGTCCGCCGACATGCGGGACGGGACCCGGATCCACCATCGGGCAGGTGTGCATGTCGGTAAGTCGCGCGGCCGGCTGTCCCATCGCGTCAGCCTTTGGCGGCTTTGGGCTGGCCGTTGCCGCCATTGGCGATATCGATGCCGGCGGCGAGGAAGCGGCGATGATGCTGGTCCGCCCGCTGCGGCTCCGACTGAACGCCGGCGAGCATGACGGCCCCGCCGGCCGCGGCCGGCAGCAGCCGACCGTGGGGCTCGACCGCCGGCGTCTCCGGCGCGACGATGCTGCCGCCCGACCAGAACGCCGCCATCGCCGCCCAGCTTGCCGCCGAATGAAGGCCCGCGGCATCGGCGGCGGTCTTGGCGGCACGGCGGGTTTCCTCGTCCGGCCGATAAACCCAGGATTCGGCCGCGACCAACGCCGCCTTCAACGCCGGCGCGGCATCGCCGGGCAGGGTTTCCTGCGCACAGACGCACGCCCACCAAACCGCCTCCCGCGCCGGTAACGCGGCGGCGAGAAAGCGAATCGCATCGAGCAAGAGATTCTTCCGGCCGAGCGCGTCAAAAAATGCCGCCGCCGCCATATCCGGCCGCACCAGCATGAGTCCCTCATCGCTGATCGTCACCAGGTCGCACAACTCGGAAGCCGGTGCCTGCTTTATTTTGATATAGGAAGGCACCGCCATCCCGCCGGCTTCCCCCACGCTCTCAGTTGATCTGAACCAGACCGCCCTTAATGTCGATCAGCGCACCCTTTATTTCGGTCTGAGCGCTGCCTTCAATCGATATCTGGAGACCCTCGATCTTGATTCCGCTCTGATCGATCTTGATCGAATTGCTGCCAACCGTCAGCTCGATCGACTGCAACGCCTTGATGTCCGATTTACCCATCGCCACGGTGATCGAATGATCTCCCATCGTGACGGTGACGTCGCGATTGCCCTGTTCTACATCGAGCGAGGCGTCCTTTGTCACCTTAACGTCGTGTTTGCCTTCGACCTTGAGGCTGTCGTCTTTATGAATTGTGACCTTGCGCTCGCCATCGACGGTGATCTCGTTGTCATTTTTGATCTCGACCGTGCGGTCATGCCCCACTTTCAACTTGTCGTCGCCTTGGGTGATTTCGTGGGTGCGGTTGCCCTTCTCGATTGTCACCTTTTCATCGCCTTCCTTCACGGTTTCGGTGCGATTTCGGGTGATCTCGATGGTCTGGTCGTGGAGAACCTTCAGCGAATCGTCGTGCTTGACGAGGCGATTATAGTCTTTCTGCGCCTGAAAATAGACTTCCTCCTGCCCAATCTTGTCCTCAAAGCGCAGTTCATTGTACTGGTCGGACCCGCCACCGACGGAGGAGTGGGTCTTGTAGCCGGTCTGAGTCTTGTTGTCGGGCAGCGGGAAGGGCGGCATGTTGGCGGCGTTATAGACCGATCCCGTCACCAGCGGCCGGTCGGGATCGCCCTCAAGGAAGCTCACCACGACCTCCTGGCCGATGCGCGGCAGATAGAAATCGCCCCATTGCTTGCCGGCGATGCTCTGCGCCACGCGGATCCAGCACGAGGCCTGCTGGCCGCGATCCCAGAAGAACAGCACTTTGATGCGGCCATATTGGTCGGTATAGATTTCCTCGCCGCTCGGGCCAGTGACGACAGCGGTTTGAAGTCCGTGGATCATCGGCTTTGGCGTAAGTCGCGGCGGCCGAAACGGCGTCGATCCGGGAAGGCAGACCACCCTGGCCGAATAGCCGCTCGGATGGCCGAACCTAACACCAATGGCCTCGCCCACGGCGGCGCCGGGTTGCGAACCAGCGGAATTCTGCTGTGCGCCGCCACCCTGGCCGGCGTCCGCGCCGTTTTTGAGGCTACCACCGAGCCCGCCGCCCATGCTCTTGCCGAGGCTCGTCGCCATCAGGTGGCGCGAGGCATCGCTGCCTTCCGCGGCAGCGGCCGACGCCGCAAAGCCGCCGCCGGCTCCGGAGACGCCGAACACGAAACCGCCTTGCCCATGGACGAAATGCTTCGCGGCATCGGTGGCGAGCGCGGCCGCGGAAGCGCCGTTGCCGCCCTGGCCGCCGCCTTGCGTCTTGGCGGTCCACCACGCCTCATGGGCGACGGAGGCGATGGCATATTTGAGGCCGGCCTCGCCCTCGATGGGATGGCGCGACATCGTGACCCTGCCCCCGGATTTGAGCGTGGCATTGACGCTGAGCGCCTCGACCATCTCATACGACGATTCCTCGCCCTCGATCCGCATCTTGATCAAGGCGTCGCCCGACGATTTCGTTTCATAGGCGCCCGGATAATCGTACATCTCATATTGCGCGGCGTTCGCGAGCCCGAGGCGCGTGCCCGTGGTGGTGAGCAGGCTCTGATGCGGCGTTTCGAAATTATAATCGTTCTGCGTCCACTTGCCGGAGATGAACTCATAGCCGTGATGCCACATCGTCACATCGGCATTGACGGTATTGCCTTCGGTATAGGCGAGGTCCGGCTGATCGCAATCCTCATAGGCGTCTTTGTTATCGGCAATAACCATGGTGTGCTGGCCGCTGGCCTGTCGAAAGAAATAGAAAATCCCGTCCTCTTCCATGAGGCGCGAGACGAAATTGAAATCGGTCTCGCGGTATTGGACGCAGTATTCCCGCATGCGGGAGGTCGGGCGGGAGCCAATGACCTTGATCTCGAACGGAAAGCCGGCTCCCCTCAGAACGTCCTGGAGGATGGTATCGGTAGTCTTGTTCTCGAAAATCCGGCTGTTGGAGCGGAGCGTCAACAGCCAGAACGCCGGGACGATCTCGGCGCTGTAGGTGCGAAAGCCACGCTCATCGAGCCCGAGGGCGGATAAATGCCGGACGACGCCATTGAAATACCGTTCGCTCTTGCCGAAATTGAGCGTGACAGTGGCACTTTTGCCCAGGAAATCGCTGGCTTTGAGATCGGTCAACTGTGAATAGAAGCCGACATTGATCTGAAACGGCCGCGACAATCCCTCCACGGCGCGGAACGATTCGAGCAATGTCTCATTCGGCCCTAGCCCACTCAGCTCAAGCGACAGGGAGCGAAGATCAGGCATCGCTACGCGCGCGCCGGGCCAACCGGCCGGGCCTGATTATGGCCCGAGATCACCCCGCCTTCGTCGTCGAGATGTCGTAAATCGTGACCGAGCGCTGGCCACCCGGCGGACTGAAGGTGACTTCGACCTTGTCGTAGTTCACCGTCAGCGCTTCCATGGGCCGGTCACCGCCGCTGGAGATCGAGTAATTGCTGACCATGCCGGCCGTCAGCTTGTAACTCAACAGAATCTCACTGCCCTGGCCGGTCGAGGTGATGTCAATCTGGTAGGTTTTGTGGGTGTTGCCGACCACCGACTCTCGGAAAATCAGTCCGGACGCTTTGTCGAGCGGCTTAGAGAGCGCGATGTCGCTGAGGTTCGGGGCGGAGAATTCGCGCACGGCGGTTGCCCCGGTCCGTGAACTGACGTTACGGCTCACGCCGAACGTGAACGAGTCGATCGCAATCCAACTGACATGATTCGTCTCGGTCGCATCGCCTTCGATACCATCGATCTTGAGATAAATTGCCATGATCCCCCGCCCCGATTTGTTCCGGCGCACCTGCCCGGCTATCCCACCCGGAGTCCGAACAACGCGCCATCCATTGAAGCCCCATTTAAGCGCAAAACACCGAACTATTCAACAGTGTAGAGAAACCCCGCCGTCGGATCGACGGCGACCGTAACCGAGGTCATCGGCATCCCATCGGCCATACGCGCCAGCAACCGCGCCGAAATCTCAGGCAACAAATGATGGTTCAGGATGTGTTCGACGTTGCGCGCGCCGCTTTCCACCTCATGACAGCGGGATGCGATACTATCGACGACCGCCGGCTCCCAGGCGAATTTCGCTTTGTAATTGTCAACAAAGCGCGCGCGAATTCGATTCAGTTGCAGCTCCACGATTTGACGGATCACGACATCGCTGAGCGGAAAATAGGGCACCAGCGTGACCCGGCCCAGAAACGCGGGTTTGAAGATCTTGAGGAGATCCGGGCGGATCGCGTCGGCGAGGCCGTCGGCGTCGGGCGTCGTCTCGGGATCGGCGCAGAGGCGGCTGATCGCATCCGTCGCCGCATTCGATGTCATGATGATGACACTGTTCTTGAAATCGATGTCGCGACCTTCGCCATCGCGCAGCATTCCCTTGTCGAATACCTGATAGAAAATATCCTGGACGCCGGGATGCGCCTTTTCCATTTCATCGAGCAGGATGACGCCATAGGGGCGCCGCCGGACGGCTTCGGTGAGGACGCCGCCCTTGCCATAGCCGACATAGCCGGGCGGTGAGCCGACCAGCATCGACACCTTATGCTCTTCTTTAAATTCCGACATGTTGATGATGGTGAGGCTTTGCTCGCCGCCATAGAGAAGTTCGGCCAGGGTCAGCGCGGTCTCGGTCTTGCCGACGCCGCTGGTGCCGACCATCAAAAAGACCCCGATCGGTTTGCGCGGATCGGTCAGCTTCGCACCCGAAACCCGCATCGCCTCGGCGATCTCGGTCAACGCTTGCGGCTGACCGATGATGCGCTCGCCCATCCTGTCCTGGAGCGTCAGCACGGACCTGATCTGGTCCGACATCATCCGCCCTACCGGGATGCCCGTCCACGCCGCGACCACTTCGCCAATGGCTTGCGCATCGACGCAGAAATTGACGAGCGGCGTCTCGCCCTGAATCGCCGCAAGCTTGGTTTCTGCCGCTTTCAGCTTGTCGCGCAGTCCCGCAACCGCCGCGTCATCGCCTTCTTTGGCCTGGGCTTCCTCAAGATCGCCGAGCAATCCGCGCGCTTCCTCGACGAGGGCGATCTCCTCTTTCCAGCGCGCCTCGAGGGCCGCGAGCGCGACCCCATTGTCGCTCTTGCGGGCCGCGAGCTCGGCGAGCTTCGCCCCATGGTCGGCGCCGGCCGCCGCCTCGCGGCGCAGGATTCCCATCTCGGCGTCGATGAGGGTGAGGCTGCGGCGCAAATCCTCGATCCTTGCCGGAATCGCGGACTGGCTCATGGCGACCCGCGCGCAGGCGGTGTCGAGCAGGCTCACACCCTTGTCGGGAAGCTGCCGTCCCGGAATGTAACGCTTCGACAAGCGGACCGCCTCGACCAGCGCCTCGTCCAGGATTCGCACCTTATGGTGCTTTTCGAGCGTCGGAACGAGGCCGCGCAGCATCGCGACCGCGTCGGGTTCGTTCGGCTCCTCGACCTTGACCACCTGAAAGCGCCGGGCGAGCGCGGCATCGCGCTCAAAATACTTCTTATATTCGGCCCAGGTCGTTGCCGCGATAGTGCGCAAATCGCCCCGGGCCAGCGCCGGCTTCAACAGGTTCGCGGCGTCGTTCTGGCCGGCTTGGCCGCCGGCCCCGATGAGGGTATGCGCCTCGTCGATGAAGAGGATGATCGGCTTCGCCGACGCCTTCACCTCGTCGATCACGGATTTGAGGCGGTTCTCGAACTCGCCCTTGACCCCGGCCCCAGCCTGCAACAACCCCATATCGAGCGTCCGCAGGGTCACATCCTGAAGCGCCGTCGGCACGTCGCCGGCCGCGATTCGCAACGCGAAGCCTTCGACCACCGCGGTCTTGCCGACGCCCGCCTCGCCGGTCAGAATCGGGTTGTTCTGTCGCCGGCGCGTCAGGATATCGATGACCTGGCGAATTTCGCCATCCCGGCCGAGGACCGGATCGATCGCCGCGGCGCGCGCGCGCTGGGTAAGGTCGATCGTGTATTGGTCGAGCGCGGGCGTGGCGCCGCCTGATGTTACCGGCCGGTCGCCCGCCGCCGCGCCTGCCGCCGCCGCCGCCGGCACGCTTTCCGCTTCGGCGCCATCGGCGACGAGGCGACCCAGATTCTGTCGCAGATGTTCCGGCGAGATCTTGCCGAATTGCGCCGACGCCTCCCGTGCCTGCGGCGCCAGGGTCTCGTCGCTCAAGAGCGCGCAGAGAAGATGACCCGACCGCAAACGCAGGGCGTTGTCGTCGAGCGAGGCGACCACCCAGGCTTCCCGCGCCAGGGTCACGATCTGCGGCGACAGGGCCGGCGCGCGCGTGTTGCCGGTTTTCAGCTTGTCCAGCACACGATTGAGGTCGGCGGTGAGCCGGCCGAAATCGATTTCGTAGGCCTTGAGGATGATGTTGACGTCGCTTTCCTGCGCCTCGATCAGCTTCAGGAGCCAATGCTCGATCTCGACATTATAATGGCTGCGCGACAGGGTGAGGCCGGTCGCCCCCTCGAGGGCACGACGGCACAGATCGTCCATCCTGCCGAACAGAGATCGCAAATTGACAGTGACCATGACGCCATCCCCTCCCGTGCCGTCAATTGCAAGCTCGAAACGCGAAAACCCCAACCGAGTCAAGCAATAGCATATTTGAGGGTCTGGCGCCGTTCAACCGTGGCTTTCGGCATGAGGGTAACGGTTTCGTTAAGCTATGGGCCGGGCTCAACCTCCAGCGCCGTGCCTATCGCGATCAGTTCCCGATTGACGCGCCGCAGGGTGTCGAGCTCGCCCTTTACCTCAACGGCTTCGCTTGCGCGCTTCATGACCGCCGCCTGAACCGCGCCCTGGGTGGCCGCGATGGCCTCTGCCAGCCGATCATCCAAAAGCGCGGCGAAACGACGAAAGGTGTCATTCAGCGCCTGGAGCGTCGCCCAGCGCAGATTCTCGACATTCTGCTGCACCAATCGCGCAATCTGTTGCAGAAGGCGCGCGCGAATCCGCTCGCGCCGCGCCGATTTCGATAAGAGATGATCGAGGAGGCCCGGCGGAATCGCGATTATCCGGTCGTCGAATTTCTGCGTCACCCAATAGGGTTCCTGGCCCAGCCTGAAGGGTTCGGTCTCGGCCGACCCGGCATAGGGCACGTCGAAGAGATCGGCGGCGGTGCGGCGGACGAGATTGACGAGCTCGTCGATGCGGTATCGATGGCCGGTCAAGACATCGCCCACCCCATCGCGAAACTGGCGCGCGGTCTCGGCAAGCCCGCGGTCGAAGAATGCCGGAATCGCGCCGCCGATCGCCTCCTGCGCTGCGGCGGTGTCGGCCAAATCCGACGATCTGAGCAACCGGTCCAGCGCGGCACCCAGATACTGGCACCCCTTTTGCCGCAATTCTTCGGCAAGGGATTCGAGCTGCTCGATCGTGCGGCGGCGGTCGCCATCGAGGAGATCGCGAATGACCCGCGCCTCGGCCGTGATGCGCGCCAGCGACGTTTCGAGCCGCTCGCGCCGCTCTGCGAGATCGGCGAGCGGCATCTCCAAGGTGCGAATCCGGAACGTCAGGTCCGCCTCCGCCTCGCGCGCCAGTCCGGCCGACTTGATGATGACCGCCTCGCGCAGCGAGGCGAGCTTTTCGCGCGATAGGAAGCGCAAGAGATGTTCCTCGATGTCCGCGATCCCGCTATCGAGCAGCGCCGCGTTCGCGCCCTCCTTCTTGGCCTTGAGGCCGGCCAGCGCCGAGACGCGAAAGATCGTCGGCGTCGCATCGAGATGGAGAGCCTCGCGTAACGTCTGTCGCAGGAAGACGAGCAGCGTTTCGAGATCGCCGGGCGAGACATAGTCCACCTTGTTGAGCACGAAAAACAGCCGCGCAACCCGCGCCCGGATGGTTTCGAGATAGGCGAGCTCCGTCTCCGTGATCGGCGGATCGGGCGAAATAACGAACAGCGCCGCGTCGCATTCCGGCAGGACCTGCAACGCCGAATCGGTGTTATGGCGGTGGCTAGATCCGATCCCCGGCGTGTCGATGAGGACGACGCCGTTCTTCAGGATGCCGGCCGGATAGAACAGATCGACGCGCGCCACGCCGAGCCGGTTCTTGGGATTGGCCTCTTCGGCGACGAACCCGAAGAGAACCTGGCGAATCGCCTCCGGCGTCGCCAGCGCGATGTCGTCGGGCGGCCGGCCGCGCTCATAGGTGATCCGCAGCAGCGGCCGTTCGCCCCAGGCGATGAAGGTCGCGATCGCGGTCAGCGGAATGACGCCCGACGGCAACAATGCCTCGCCGAGCAACGCGTTGATGACGGAGCTCTTGCCGCGCTTGAATTGCCCGAGGATCGCGAGCTGAAAACGGCCCTCCTTGAGACGGCTGCGAAGCTTGTCGAGTTGCCGCGGGACCGGCGCCGAGGCCGGCAGCACCTCGTCGAGAGAAACGAGCGCCCGCTCGAGGATCGCGAGCACGGCATCGCCTTTCCGTTCCTCGTCCGAATCGGCCACCCCTTGCGCCTCGATCGACATGGCGGGCGCGCGGCTAGGCCGCCTTCTCCGTGGTCAGTCGGCGATAGAGGTCCGCGCCAAAGCTGGTCGC
>JBOHLV010000036.1:0-29575 GCA_050729815.1 Allostellaceae bacterium | reverse complement strand
TTCATCGGCTCGGCCGTCGTCAAGGAACTGATCGCGGCGGGCCATCAGGTGCTCGGGCTGTGTCGCTCGGACGAGAAAGCGGCGGTGTTGGCCGCGGCCGGCGCCGAAATCCACCGCGGATCACTGGAGGATTTGGACAGCCTCAAGGACGGCGTTGCCCGATCGGATGGCGTCATCCACCTGGCCTTCAATCACGATTTCTCGAAATTCGCGGCGAATTGCGAGGATGACCGACGCGTCATCACGGCGCTCGGCGCGATGCTTCGCGGTTCCGACCGGCCGTTGATCGTGACCTCGGGGACAGGGATGACCAACACCGCGCCCGGCCAACTCGCCACCGAAGACGGTCCGGCTATCAGTTCGCAGGTGATTCCGCGCGCCGCCTCGGAAGAGGCGGCCGCCGCCGCCGCCGCGGATGGCGTCAATGTATCGGTGATGCGCCTTCCCCAGGTTCACGACACGACGAGGCAAGGCCTCATCACGCCGGTCATTGCGATCGCGCGCGACAAGGGCGTCTGCGCCTATATCGCGGACGGGCAAAATCGTTGGCCCGCCGCGCATGTCCTCGACGTCGCCCGCCTCTATCGGCTGGCGATCGAAAAGGCGGAAGCGGGTGCCAAATATCACGCGGTTGCCGAAGAAGGCGTGCCGCTTCGCGATATCGCGGAGGCCATTGGCCGGCGCCTCAAGCTGCCGGTCGAATCCATCACCCCGGCGGAGGCGCATGCCTATTTTGGCTGGCTCGCGATGTTCGCGGGGCACGACCTGCCCGCTTCGAGCGAGCAGACACGGAAAAAGCTGGGATGGCGGCCGACCGGGCCTCGACTGATTGCCGACCTCGAACAATTGGTTGTTGCCGAGGCATGAAGCGTGCGGGAACGTCGGCCGGCCGCCTTCCGGGGCGCGTTCGGCGCGGCGGGAGACTCAGGCAGCGGCTGGCGCGACGTTCGCCGTTTTCCATCGTCGGGCTTGCAGCAGCAGCCATGCCACGATTGCGATATTGACGGCGTTCCACAGGGCGCCGTTGAGAAAAGCCATGTGATAGGAGCCGGTCAGGTCGAAGATTTCGCCCGCCATCCAGGCGCCGACCGACATCCCGATAAAATTCGCCACGGAGATCGGGGCAAGCCGGCTTGCCGCTTGCCGCGGCGGGAAATATTCCCGCACGATCATCGCATAGCTTGGGACGATCCCGCTCTGCACGAAGCCAAACAGCGCCGAGATCGCGTACAGCGTGTCAAGGCCATCGAAGAAACCATAGAGCATCAGCGCCGCAGCCTGCATGACCGAGCCGAGCAGGAGAGTCGCCAGCCCGCCGATGCGGTCGGAGCCCCAGCCGAAGGCGACGCGGCTCAACAAGCTCGCCGCCAGCATCAGCGACAGCATGTCGGCGCCGTTCGTGGCGCCGTAGCCAAGACCGCGGCAATAGGCGACGAGATGAACCTGCGGCACCGACATCGCGACGCAGCACATGACGCCGGCGACGACCAGGGTTATCTGTAGCCGGCGTGGTGTGAGGCCGAGCGCCGCGGCGCCGGTGCGGCCCGTTCTTGCCGCCGCGGCGGGTCCGTAATCCGGGATCGGCGTCGGCCGGCGCAACGCCAGAATCAACGGCGCCATCGTCGCGAGACAGAAGATGCCGAGCAGGACGAAGGTGTGCTGCCAGCCGACCATGCCGAAGAAATATTCCATCACCGGCGGCCAGACGGCGCCCGCCAGCGGAATGCCGGAGGCGCAGATCGAAATCGCCATGCCGCGCCGCCGCGTGAACCAGTGCGAGACGTCGGCGACCAGCGGCGTATAGACCGCGGCGCTGCCGACGCCGACCAGCACAGCTTGCGCCAGCATGAAAGAGCCAAGGCTCGGTGCATACCCGACGGCGATAAAACCAATACCGATCAAGACTGTCCCGACGGCAACGGGAAGGGTGATGCCGAACCGATCGGCAAGCCTCGCCATGACGAGGGTGCCGGCGGCGTAACCGACCATCGTCGCACCATAAGCCAGCGAGGCATCCGCGCGATTGACGGCGAAGGTCGCCCCGATCGCCGGCAGCGCGACGACGACCGACCAGAAACCGCTGCCGCCGATCGTCGCCAGCGCCAGCGATACGATGAGGCGTGGCCAGGCGCCCTTTGGTTCTTTCTCACTCACGACACAATATTCCCCGCGTGGGTCGATGCCCCTGATCGCCGCAACCGGCGCCGGTGTTGCAGCTATATACCAAAGCGAGGATCAGGTTTGGGCGACGGCGACAAAATAAGGCAAGTTGAGATTGGGTTGCGGCATGCCGCTGCCGCGCCGTCGTGACGATCTGTCGTCCGCCGCGCTGAAGGCCCCGGTGCTTGAGCTGCCGGGGAGTATCGACCGGCTTGCACCAATCGCGAATCAGTGGGAAGAGTGAGCCATTGGCATTTCGGGTTGCTTACCGGAGGAGACGAAGCCCAGCGTGGGACGTCAGACCGTCGCGATCGTTGACGATCGAATTACCAACCTGAAGATCCTCGAAAGGCTGGCCGCCTCGCTTGGGGAAGAGGTTGATGTGCGCACCTTTGCCCACCCTCAGGCGGCGCTCGATTATTGCGCCGCGGCGCCGCCCGATCTGCTCATTACCGATTTCAATATGCCCGATCTCAACGGCGCCGAGTTCATTGCCCGTTTGCGCCAGCAGCCGGCCTGCGGCGATCTGCCGGTAATCGTCGTCACCGCCTATGAGGACCGCGATCTGCGCCTTCAGGCGCTGGAGGCCGGCGCGACCGACTATCTGCTGTCGCCGGTCGATCATCATGAGTTTCGGGTCCGCTCATATAATCTTCTTACCATGCAGCACCAACGCATGTTGCTGAAGGAGCGCGCGACGACGCTGGAAGAGAAAATCCAGAGCGACGAGCGGCGCCACCGGGACGAGTTGCAGATGAGCCATGAGCTCCTGCTGCGCGTCATCGATGCCATGCCGGTGATGGTGAGCGCCACCGACCGCGACGGTCGCTTCATCTTCGTCAACAGCTCTTTCGCCCAGCGTTTCGGTTCGGCGCCCGCGGCGATGATCGGGCGCTCGCCAGTGGCGTTGCGTGACGATGCCGAGACCCGGGGGGTGATGGCGCGGCAAGGCGAAATCATCGCCGGCGTTCGGGCGCCCGGCCCCTGGGAAGAAGAAATTGCGCTGCCGGACAATCCGTCGCGCGTCATCCTTAACAACCTCGCTTTGTTGCACGATGCCAACGGCGCCCCGTCGATGGTGGTGTCCGCCGCGCTCGACATTACCGACCGCAAAGAGGCCGAACGCGCCCTCATCACCGCCAAGGAGGAGGCCGAGCTTGCGAGCCGCTCCAAGACCGAGTTCCTGGCCAATATGAGCCACGAGCTGCGCACGCCCTTGAATGCCATTATTGGATTCTCGCAACTCATGGTTGATGGCGTAATGGGACCCCTGGGCAATGCCCGCTATCAAAGCTATGCGCGCGACATCTGTGCCTCGGGCCAGCATCTGCTCAACATCATCGGCGACATTCTCGACATCTCGAAGCTTGAGGCCGGCCGGATCGAGCTCGATGAGGAAGAAGTCGAGATCGATCTTGTCATCCGCGATCTGCTCCATCTCGTCGTCGAGCGCGCGCGCGCAATCGATGTCGCGATCGATCTCGATCTCGATGCGGGCCTGCCACGGGTGCGCGGCGATGCTTTGAAGCTGAAGCAGGTGCTCCTTAATCTCGTCACCAACGCGATCAAGTTCAGCCATGCCGGCGGCGCCGTCACGGTGCGGGCGCAGAGTGCGCCCGACGGCCTCCGCCTCAGCGTCATCGACCATGGCATCGGCATGGACGCGCACGAGATCAAAACCGCGATTACCCGGTTCGGGCAGGTCGCCAGCCCGTGGAGCCGTAAACACCACGGCACGGGTCTCGGCCTGCCGCTGACCATCGGCCTGGTCGAGCTGCATGGGGGGCGGCTCCTCATCGATAGCGTCAAGGGCAAGGGCACCACCGTGACTGTGGTGCTGCCAACGGCGCGGCTGATACCGGCCGGCCGGCCGGTGCATGTGTGACGGCTTGGCCGCGTTAGCTGCTAGAAACCTTATACTTATCAATAACTTCGATTATAATCCGAAGAAATCGGTTCGGCTCTGTGCCGATTGGGATGATGGCATTTCGGGCATAGGTTCGTCCGATAATGCCCCCCAAAATCCTGTAGAGTTCGGCCCGCCAGTATCAATAGGTAGATTTTCTTGGTAACGACCGGCACAATATCGAGATCAACGCCGCTGGGCTTCGGGCACGAGCCGGCGCCGACGGCGTGGCATAGCATGGGGGACCGCCGGGCCAAGCCGCCAATGATCAGCACGACGGAGGGGAAGCGCGCACCCGGAGTGACGCCCGGCTCCGGGCTGACCGGCCGGCGACAGCGCCTGACCGCGGTCGCGATCACGGTCTATGCCGCGCTCGTACCATTGGCGCTGCTGCTGATCGAGACGTGGCGCGCCGATTCGCCGTTCGTGATCCTGGTGTGGTTCACGATGGTGAGCTTCGGGCCGGCGCTGGCGGCCGCCATCCTGCTGTTGGAGGGCCCGGGCCGCATCGTCGGCGACATCGTGGAGCGCAGTCGCAACAGCGAAGCGCAGCAGATCATCGTCCATCTGTTCTTCCCCGGCATCGTGCTCGTCTATCTCGGTGGGCTGGCGGCCTGGAGAGTGTCGCTGCCGCTGCTGACGGCGCTGATGGCGATCAACATCGCCGGCGTGCTGGTATGTTGGCTTCTGTTTGTTCATCTCATGCTGCGACCGGAGCCGTCATCGATCCGGCGCGTCGCGGCGATCATCAGCGACACGATCTTTGTATCGCTGTTTCTGCATCTGGGCGGCTATCTCGCGACGCCGTGGTTCGCCGTCTATCTCTGGATCGTGTTCGGGTTCGGCTTCCGCTATGGCGTGCGCGCGCTGCTCGCCACCGCGGCGACGGCGATCATCGGCTTTACCGCAGTGCTGGCGACGACGCCGTTCTGGCAGGCCCGGCCGTGGGTGGCCGCCGGCATCTATCTCGCCCTCCTGATGCCGGCCGGCTATGCCGTCGATCTTATCAAACGGCTTACCGTTGCGCGGGCGCAGGCCGAGGCCGCAAACCAGGCGAAGAGCCGCTTCCTTGCCATCATGAGCCATGAGCTTAGGACGCCGCTCAACAGCATGATCGGCATGGGCTCGCTGTTCAATCGGACCAACCTCAACCCCGAACAGCGCGACATGCTGGCAACCATCCAGCTTGCGGCGCGAACGCTTCTCAACTTGATCAACGATATTCTGGATTTCTCGAAACTCGAGGCCGGCAAGCTTCAGCTCGACCCCGAGAATTTCGTGCTGCACGAGGTGCTGGGCGGCGCGGTCGCGATGCTGCGGCCGGAGGCACAGGCGAAGGGCCTCGTCCTCAGCCTTCATATGGACCCGAGGCTGCCGGCCGCCTATCGCGGGTTGCCGCTGCAGATCCGCCAGATCGTGATGAACCTCGTCGCCAACGCGATCAAATTCACGCCCAAGGGCACGATCCGGATGACGGCGAGCCTCATCGCGCGTGACGGTGACACCGTGCGCGTTCGCCTTGCCGTCCGCGACGAAGGGATCGGCATCGCCCCCGACGTGCGCGACAAGATCTTCGACGTCTTCACCCAGGCCGATGGAACCGTCACTCGGCGCTATGGCGGAACCGGACTCGGCCTTGCCATCGTCAAGCAATTGACGCAGCTCATGGGTGGCACCGTGGCGCTCGAGAGCGATCCCGGCAGGGGTAGCACCTTCGTCGTCGAACTGCCGATCGAATGCGATCCCGCCGGGTCGAGCCGGCCGCCCGATCTCGCCGGCCGTCTCGTCATGGTGGTGACGGAGGACGCCGACCTTGCCCACCAGCTCCAGCTTCGGCTTGGCCAATGGCGCGGCGAAGTCCAATGGTCGAGCGACGGGGATATCGCGCTCGAACGGCTGGCGGCGCCGGGAGCCGACCGGCCACGACCGATCCTGATTTTGGATGGCCGCGCCGATCCGCTGGCGGGCTTGAGCCAACTTCATCGGTCGGCCAAGCTCGGGACCCGGATGCCGGCGATTCTGTTTATCGCGCCCGAAGGCGGCGGCGGGGGTATCGCCAATTTCGCCGCGGCAACGCTGTCCTCGGTGATCGAGGCGCCGGTCACGGACGGACAACTCGCCGGGGCCCTGCTTGCCGCGCTTGCGGGTGAAAAGCTGTTGCCGGAATTGGCGGATTGGATGGTGCCGTCCCCGGTGCCCGCGGCGCCGTCATCGGCGCCACCATCGGTAGCGCCGGCCCGGATAATGGACGTGTCGCCCGCCGCGCCGACGATGCCTGCCGGGGCGATGGCGGCGACCGCGGCTTCCCTGCAACGCTCCACCAAACCGCCGCCGCTGCCGCGCTCGGCGCGCCGCCTCAGGATCCTGGTTGCCGAGGACAATACCGCCAACTGCAAGATTCTGCGCCGCATCCTCGAGATGGCGGGACATCAGGTCGAGGTCGCGAATGACGGTGCCTCGGCGCTCGAGATATTGGGGCGTGAGCGATTCGATCTCGCCCTCATGGACATCAACATGCCGGAGATGAGCGGCTATGAGGTGACGAAGCTCTATCGCATGGAGCATTTGTCGGAATCGCACCTGCCGATCATCGCGCTCACGGCCGACGGCACCAGCGAAACCGAACGGTTGTGCCGCGACGCCGGGCTCGATGCCGTGCTGACGAAGCCGGTTGAGGCGAGCGAGCTGCTGGCCGCCATTGATGAGACCTATGCCCGCATTGCGCCGATCGCCGCGCCGGTCGGGCCGCGTCATGACACCGCCGCCGCGCCATCGCCACCGATACCGGTCGCCCGCCCGCCCGAACCGGCGCCGGAGCCAGCGCCGGTGCCGATCCAGGTGGTGACGCCGATCTCCTCGCATCCGCGTTTCCTCGCGGAGGTCGGGGGTCCCGTGATCGACGAATCGGTGATCGATGCGCTGACCTCGCTCGGCGGTGGCCAGGACTTCCTCGCCGATGTGATCGAAGCGTTCCGCAACGATGCCCGGCGTCTCTTTGAGCCGCTACGGCTCGCCGTTGCGGATCAGGATTTGCGCGCCTTCAAGGAGCTGACCCATTCCTTGAAAAGCGGCGGTGCCAATCTTGGCGCGGTGCGGTTCTGTCAAACCATTACTGCGATGAAGGATGTGACGGCACGCGATTTGCAGCAGAACGGCACCGCGTATCTCGAAAAGCTGATCGGCGAGTTCCTGAAGCTCGAGACCGCCTTCGATCGCCTCTTGAAAGACCCGCGCCGGTAGCCCTGATCCGTGGGTTGCGGCGCTATCGCCACGCGGCAAAGCCGCAGCCGACATAGACCTCCGGCACCGGCAAATAGTCGAGCAACTCGAAGCCCTCGCACCCGGCGGCGGCATGGGCGATGACCCAGTTGCGAATCTCATGACCGCCATTGCCAGCACGGGGCAGGGCGTCGTCGAGATAATCAATGATCGGCTGCACGGCGCCGCGCTGGAAAAGACGGATGCAATCGCCGTCCAATTCCTCGTCGATTGCGCCCATGGTCGGCTCGCCGATCGAATGACTGAGACCACCGGTCGCCAGCACCGCGACGCGGATGTTTTCGGGGTAGGATTTCACCGCCTCGGCGATCATCCGGCCCCAGGCGACGCAGCGATGGATGCTCGGCATCGGCGGCTCGATCCCATTGACGAGGATCGGCACGATCGGCGGCGGCGGGTTGAGCCCCATGCGCCAAAGCGGAATGCAGGAGCCGTGATCGAGCGTCAGCCGGTGCGATAGCGCAGGTTCGAAATCATGGCCCAGCGCGTACTCGACGAGATGCCGGCCGAGCCCGGCATGCCCCGGTATTGTCGGATAGGGAAAGACGCGGCGCATGAAGGGCTCGGGCGGGCCGTCATGCTCGGCGCCGATGCCGATAGAAATGCTGGGCAGATTGTCGAGGACGAAATTGCACCAATGGTCGGGCGACACCTCGATCAGCACGTCGGGCCGGGCGGCGCGGAACCGCGCGCCGACCTTGTCATAGGCGGCGGCGAGATCGGTCCTTACCTTCGTGGGCAGCGTCTCCCAATCGCGCGCGACCGAGGGAGCGTGGCTCGCCGCGAAGGCGCCCACCAGTTCAGCCATTTGTCGATTCTCCTGTCTTCAAGGCGCGCAATCCCGCAATGAACTCCGCATCCTTCACCCCGGCGAATTGGAAGTAATAGCGCAGGAGATAGGCATTGACCCGGGGCGCCAGGATCGCGACATCGTGAGTCTTGAGGCCCTGTTTCGCCTCGGCGTCGAGCTTATAGCGCGCCATTAAGGCGTCGCTGTCGGCGCGGAATTCCGCCAGCACCTTCGGGTCTTGCAGATCGAACATCAGTTTCGAGAGCCAGTAATCGGTCGCCATCGCGTTTGTCCTATTACCGTTGCGCCGCAGCTCCGGCGGCGAGGTTGGGCCAAGCCGCCGGCGCACGGGCCTTTGCCGCGGCCTCGCCTGGCGGCAGCGCCACGTCCCATTCGCGCGCGATAAAGCGACAGCCGGTGATGCCATCGGATAGGGACGATGCGAGCCAGCGGATCGGCGGTCCCATCAATCCGGGCTTGAGCAAGCCGTCGCGCGGAAATCCCGGTGGAAAGAAGGCGGTATCGGTCGGCCCGCCCGGCACCAGGACATTGACGGTAATGCCGGTGCCGTCGAGCTCCTTCGCCCAGGAGGCCGTACTGGCCTCGAGCGCCGCCTTCGCCGCGCCATAGGCGGAAAGGCCCGGCGCCAGCATGGTGTCGAAGCTGGTCGTGACATTGACAATGCGGCCCCAGCCACGGCGCATCATCCGCGGCACCGCGGCGTGCGCCATGAGAAACGCGCCGGTGCCGTTGATGGCGATGATTTGGAGCCAGCCTTCCGGCACCGCTTCCCAGAAGCGCGCGCGGGTAGCACCCGGTGGCGCTGCCGGCGCCATGCTGACTCCGGCATTGTTGACAAGAATGTCGAGGCCGCCGAATGCCTCGACGACATCCGCGACGACGCGCCGGCAATCGGCAAGGCGGCTGACATCGCCCGCGAGCGCGCGGAACCGGTCGCGCGGCCATTCGCCCGCCTTCGCCTCGAGGCCCTCGGCGTTGCGATCGATGCCGGCAACACGGGCGCCGGCATCGATCAGGGCCGCCGCCATGGCGGCGCCCATGCCGCTCGCGGCGCCGGTGACGATCGCGATCCTGCCGGTCAAATCAATTTTTTCAGCCATCCTTTGCCTCCCGCAACGATCTAAATACCCCTCAGGGACATGCACTTGAAACCAAAATTATGTACTCTTCCTCGATGATTCGGGACCAACCGGCTTCGGCGGCCCCGAATAGGGAAGAAGGAAGACGCCATGACGCCCCGCGCCGATGCTGAGAATCTTGTAGCCGATGCGGCCGATGCCGCTCCGGACGAGGCGGCTACCCGGTTCGTCGCCCAATTCTATGCCCATGTCGCACCCACGGCGATCGCGGCGCGGACGCCGGACAAACTCCGCGCCGATGCCATATCGCTATGGCAGTGGGCGGCCGTCCGCGCGCCGGGCACGGCGAAGCTGCGCATCCTCGCGGCTTCGCCGCCGGCCCGCACCCCAGCGCGTACCATCGTCGAAATCGTCAATGACGATATGCCGTTCCTCCTCGATTCCGTCACCATGACGATCGCCGGCGAGGGATTGACGCTTCTCCTCGCCATTCATCCGATTCTCGCCGTCAAGCGCGACAGGAAAGGCGCGCTGGTCACGCTTCATGAGCCGGGCGCCGCGCCGGCGAAGACGGCGCACGAATCGATGATGCAGCTCGAAATCGCCGAGGCGATCGACGAGACCGGTCGCGCGCGCCTCCAACAATTGCTGGAGGCGGTCCTGGCCGAGGTGCGGGTCGCGGTCGAGGACTGGCCGCGGATGCGCGCCGCGATCGCCGCGACGCACGCCGCGCTCGTCGCGCGGCCGCCGCGCGATGCCGGCGAGAGCGTCGCCGAGGCGAGTGCGTTCTTCCAATGGCTCGCCGACGATTATTTCGTCTTCCTGGGTTGCCGCGACTATCGGTTCGCAGCGGCCGCGGCGAGCGGCAATATCGTGCCCGGCAGCGGACTTGGCATTCTGCGCGACGATGGCCGCTCGGTGTTCGAGGGCCTGCGCCGCTTCGTCGATCTGCCAGCGGCGACCCGCGTCTTTCTCCTCGCGCCGCGCATCATCGAGGTCGCGCGCTCGAGCGAACGTGCCCGCATCGTCCGGCCGGCGCCGATGGACGCGATCGCGGTGAAGCTGTTCGATGCGGAAGGCCAGCCCGAAGGCCTACGTCTTTTCGTTGGCCTATTGACCTGGCACGCCTATCGGGTCAATCCGCTGACCGTGCCGATCCTGAAGGCGAAGGTCGAAAATGTGCTGCGCCGTTCCGAGGCGCCCGCCGGCTCGCACGATCGCCGCGTCCTCATTCACATCATCGAGAGTCTACCACGCGACGAGCTGTTCCAACTCGAAGAAGACCAGCTTCTGACCATGGCGCTTGGCATCCGCGATCTCGAGGAACGGCCGCGCGTCGGCCTGTTCATCCGGCGCGATCCCTTCGGCCGGTTCTACACCGCCTTTGTCTTCGTCCCGCGCGAGCACTATCGCACAGAGCTGCGCGAGCGGTTCGTCGCAATCCTGACAAGCGCCCTCGACGCCCGGCTCGATACCTTCCACGTCGCCCTCGACGATGAGGCGTTGGCGCGCGTCACCTTCTATCTTCGCACCGGGCCGGGATCAGAGGCGACGATCGATGTCGGCGTGATCGAGCGCCGCCTCGCCGAGGCGACGCGGAGCTGGTCCGACGGCTTGCGCGAGGCGCTGGAGGCGGCCAAGGGCGAGGACGAAGCGGCAAGGTTGTTTTTCCGTTATCGCCTCGCCTTTCCCGTCGGTTATCGCGCCCGTTTCGCGCCAGGGGCGGCGCTCGCCGATATCGACCTTATCGAGCGTGTCACGGCTAGCGCGCCCTTCGCCATCGCGTTCGAGCCCTTTGCAGCGGAGTCGTCGCGTCAGCTTCTCTTCAAGTTGTTCCGGGCCGAGGCGCCGATGCCGTTGTCAGACATCCTGCCGCTATTGGAATATCTCGGCCTCCGCGTTATCGAGGAGAATCCGTACGATCTCGCTGTTCCGGAACGGCCGGTCGCCTATCAGGAATTCGTCGTCGAAAGTCTGGCCAGCGGGATCGACATCACACGCGACCGTGCGCGCCTGGAACAGGCTTTCACCGAAATCCTCGCCGGCGACGACGAGGCCGACGGTTTCAGTCGCCTCCTCGTCACCGCAGGCCTCGACGGCCGCGAGGTCGCGGTCCTGCGCCTTTATGCCCGCTTCCTGCGCCAGGCGGGAGCGAGCTTCAGCCTCGATTACATGGCGGACGCGCTCGCCCGCCATGGCGCCATCGCGGCCAAGCTGGTGCTGCTGTTCCGTCGCCGGTTCGACCCGGCGCGCCAGGACGGCGTCGCCGAAACCGACCGGATCGGGGCCGACATCGAAGCCGATCTTGACGCGGTCGCGAGCCTCGATGACGATCGCATCCTGCGCGGCTTTCTGACGGTGCTGCGCCACAGTCTGCGGACCAATTTCTTCCAGACCGAAGAGGGCGCGCCGAAGCCCTACCTTTCCGTCAAGTTCGACAGCGCCGGGCTCGCCGATCTCCTGCCGCCGCCACGGCCGATGGTCGAAATCTTCGTCTCGGCGCCGTGGATGGAGGGGATACATTTGCGCGCCGGCAAGATTGCGCGCGGCGGCATCCGCTGGTCCGACCGGCGCGAGGATTTCCGTACCGAGATACTGGGTCTGATGAAGGCCCAGGTCGTGAAGAACGCGGTGATCGTGCCGACCGGCTCCAAGGGCGGTTTCATCGTGAAGCGCCCGCCTGCCGACCGCGCGGCGTTCCAGGAAGAGGGCATTCGCTGTTACGAGACGCTGCTCCGCGGCATGCTCGACATCACCGACAATGTCGTCGATGGCCGGATCGTGCCGCCCGCTGATGCCGTGCGCCATGACGGCGATGATCCCTATCTCGTTGTCGCCGCCGACAAGGGCACCGCGACCTTCTCCGATATCGCCAACAGCCTCGCCTTGGCGCGCGGCTATTGGCTCGGCGACGCGTTCGCCTCGGGCGGCTCCGAAGGTTATGACCACAAGGCGATGGGCATCACCGCGCGCGGCGCCTGGGAAGAGGTGGAGCGCCATTTTCGCGAGCTCGGCACCGATATCGAGACGACCGATTTCACCGTGATTGGGGTGGGCGACATGTCGGGCGATGTGTTCGGCAACGGCATGCTGCGCGCGCGCCATATCAAGCTCGTTGCCGCCTTCGATCATCGCCACATCTTCCTCGATCCCGAACCCGATACCGAGGCGAGCTTTGCCGAGCGTGAGCGGCTGTTCCACTTGCCGCGGTCGAGCTGGGCCGATTACGATCCTGGCAAAATCTCCGTGGGTGGCGGCGTCTTCCCGCGCGGGCAGAAATCGATCCCGCTCGCGCCCCAGTTGCGCATCTGGCTCGGCGTCGCCGCGACTCAGCTCGACCCGGCATCGCTGATCCGCACGCTCCTCAAGTCCAAGGTCGATCTCATCTGGTTCGGCGGCATCGGCACCTTTGTGAAGGCGGCGTCGGAGCGCAATGCCGAGGTCGGCGACCGCGCCAACGACGCCGTGCGTGTCGACGGCCGGGACATCCGCGCTCGCGTCATCGGCGAGGGCGCCAATCTCGGCGCGACACAACTGGGCCGCGTCGAATATGCCTTGGCGGGCGGCCGCATCGATACCGATTCGATCGACAATTCTGCCGGGGTCGATACCTCCGACCGTGAAGTCAATATCAAGATCGCGCTCGACACGCTGGTGCGGGCGGGGACGCTCGAGGCCGCGGCACGGCATCGGGTGTTGTACGGGCTCACCGATGAGGTGGCGACACTGGTGCTTGCCGACAATGATGCGCAAGGCCTTGCCTTGAGCCTCGCCGAGGCCGCGAAGGGTGAGCGGTTCGAGGCCGATCTGCGCCTTATGCGCGATCTAGAGCGACAGAAGATTCTGGACCGCGCGGTCGAATTTCTGCCCGATGACGAGGCGATGGCGGTGCGCGCCAATGCCGGCATTTATCTCACCCGGCCGGAGCTGTCGATCCTGCTGTCCTTCGCCAAGAACGCGCTCGTCGACCTCCTGATGGCGGGTGATTTCCCGGATGATGCCGAGGCTGAGCCCGATCTCTTCCGCTATTTTCCGCCGAGCCTCGTTGCGACGCATCGCACCGCAATCGCAGCCCATCACTTGCGCCGTGAGATCATTGCCACCGTGGCCGCGAACGAGCTGGTCAACATCGCCGGCATCGCATTTGTCAATGAGATGACGGCGGAAAGCGGTCGCGATGCGAGTGATGTCGCCCGCGCCTTTGCCGTCGTGCGCGCAGTGTTCGGGCTCGACCGGCTGTGGCAAGAGGTTGAGAGCTTGGGCAATCGCGTGCCGGCGCAGGTGCGGCTCGAGATGCTGCTTGAGAGCCATCGCCTGACGCATCTGGCGACGGGCTGGTTGTTGCGGCGCCAGGGACGGATCGACCGGGCAGGGACGATTGCCGCGGCACGGCCGCGCGTTGCCGCGCTCGCCGCGCATCTTCCGGAAATTATCGAGCCGGTTGAGCGCGAAGCACTGGTACGCCGCGAGGCGGCGCTCATTTCCGCGAACGTCCCGGAGAAGCTCGCTCGCGCCGTGGTCACGCTTACCTTGCTTGATCCGGCCCTTGCCATTGCGGATCTGGCGCTCGCCACCGGCGAGGACGCGGCCATCGTTGCCCGGCGCTTCTTCGCCGTAGGAGTGCGGCTCCGGCTTGACGCCCTGGTGGCGAAGCTGCGCGCGCCGCCGGACGCCAGCTTGTGGCAGCAGCGCGCCGGTGCCAGCCTGGTCGAGGAGATCTATGCCCGCCAAGCGGTGCTGACCCAGCTTGCGCCGGACGATGCCGCGCTCGACCGTCTGCTCGCCCGGCGCCCCGCGGCCGCGGACCATTATCAAGGCATTGCCGACGAGATTGCGGCGACAGCAGCGCCCGACCTCGCCCGTCTGTTGCTTGCCTGCCAGGCCTTGACGGCCCTCGCCGCGGAATAGTCCACTCCCCCGCTTGCGTTCCGGGGGCGGAGCCGCCATTTTCTAGGGCAACTAGGGGACTGATCCAATGGGTTCGATTCTGGGCAACGACATTGCCGCACCGAGCGCCGCCGACCTCGTCAAGAACGGCAGCCAGGCCACCTTCATGGCCGACGTCATCGAGGGCTCGAAAGACGCCGCCATCGTCGTCGATTTCTGGGCACCGTGGTGCGGGCCGTGCAAGCAGCTCGGGCCCGCGCTCGAGAAGGCGGTGAAGGACGCGCATGGCGCCGTCCGCCTCGTCAAGATCAATGTCGATGAGAACCAGGAACTGGCGGCGCAAATGCGCATCCAGTCGATCCCTGCGGTCTATGCCTTCAAGGATGGCCGTCCCGTCGATGGCTTTGTCGGCGCCGTCCCTGAAAGCCAACTGAAACAGTTCGTCGGCCGGCTTGTCGCCGGTGCGGGCCCGTCCCCGATCGACGACGCCCTTGCCATGGCGAAAGAGGCGATTGCCGAGAACGATCTCGATGGGGCCGAGGACATCTATCGCCAGATCCTCGAGCACGAGAAGGAAAATGCCGAGGCGATCGCCGGTCTCGCCAAGCTGGCGATCGGGCGCAAGGATCTCGCCGCCGCCGCGGAGATCTTGGCGAACGTGCCGCCGGCCGCCGCCGCTCATGCCGAAATCCAGGCGGCGCGGGCGGCGCTCGAGCTCGCCGAGGCCGGCACTAAGGTGCAAGGCGCATACGCCGAACTCGAAGACCGCCTGAATAGCAATCCTGATGACCATCAGGCCCGGCTTGATCTCGCCTCGGCCCTCTTCGCCGCAGGCGAGCGCGAGCGCGCGATCGACGAATTGCTGAACCTCGTCAAGCGCGCCCGCGAATGGAACGATCAGGCAGCGCGCAAGCAGCTCGTAAAGTTCTTCGAGGCGATGGGCCATGCCGACCCGCTGACGGTCGAGACTCGCAAACGCCTATCCTCGATTCTGTTCTCCTGAGATCCGAGAAGGCATGACGAGCGGACCGTTCGACCCCGCCTTCGAAGAGCTGCCCGAAAAGATCGCGATCTTTCCGCTGAGTGGGGTGCTGTTGTTGCCGCGAGGACGCTTGCCGCTCAACGTCTTCGAGCCGCGCTATCTTGCGATGGTGCGGGGTGCGCTGGCATCGCCGTTGCGCCTGATCGGCATGGTGCAGCCGATGAAGGATGGCGGCGCCGGTGTCATTCCGGGCGAGCCGCCGGTCCATACCATCGGCTGTGCCGGGCGAATCGTCTCCTTCGCCGAGACCGGCGATGGCCGCTATGTCATCGAGCTGCGCGGCGTTTCGCGCTTTCGCGTCAAGAATGAGCCGCCACGGCCGGAGCCTTATCGCCTCGTCCTTGCCGACTGGTCGGCCTTTCGCGCCGACCTTGCCGAGACGCCGCAATTCATCGATCGCGATCGCCTACTGAAGGTCCTGAAGCCGTATCTCGACCAGCGCGGTATTCATGCCGATTGGCATACGTTGGAATCGCTAATGGACGATCGCCTCGTCACCAGCGTCGCGATGCTGGCGCCGCTCGAGCCCCAGGAAAAACAGGCGTTGCTCGAAGCCGCCGACACTGCCACGCGGGCGGAACTGCTCTCGGGACTCCTCGAGATGGCGGTGCGGGCCAATGCCGGCCCGCCGACGCAACTCAATTGAGGGACCATCGTGATGGTTGAGCGCACTTCCGGCGCCGCGGAGATCGATCCGAAGCTGCTCGAAATCCTGGTTTGCCCCTTGACCAAGGCCGCCTTGCGCTATGATTCTGGGGCGCAGGAACTCATCAGCATCGACGCCGGTCTAGCCTATCCCGTGCGCGACGGCATCCCGATCATGCTGGTCGATGAGGCGCGGCATCTTAGCGACGACGAAATGGCGCGGCTCGAGGGCAAGCCGGCGCCGCCATGATCCGATCATGAGACCCGTCGAGATTCGCCTGAAACGGGCGGAGAAGATCCTCGAAATCGCCTTCGATGACGGCAATACCTATCGCCTGCCGGCGGAATTGCTGCGCGTCGAAAGCCCGTCGGCCGAGGTCAAGGGCCATTCCCCCGACCAGCGCCAGTTGGTGCCGGGGGCCAAGGATGTCGGCATCCTGCGGCTCGAGTCGGTCGGCAATTACGCCATCCGCATCGTCTTCGATGACGGCCACGATACCGGGCTCTATTCCTGGCCCTATCTCTATGAGCTGGGCCGCGACCGGGAGCGGCGCTGGCGCCAATATATCGCCGATATGAAGGTGGCGGGTTTGTCGCGCGGGTGAGTTACAACGTCTCGCCGCGGACGAGGCGCGGTTGCTCACCGACGATGCCCATAGCGTGGCGCATGAAAAGCCGCTTCACCGGCGGCACCTTGCCGACCGCGGCGAGGCCGAGATCGCGGGCCAGCTTCACCGGCGCGATGCTGTTCGAGAACAGGCGGTTCAAGCCGTCCGTCACCGCCGACAGCGTTAGCGTGTCGAATCGCCGCCAGTTTTCATAACGCGTCAGGATCGAAAGATCGGCAAGATCGAGACCGAGGCGCCGACCATCAACGAGGCATTCGGCGAGCGCGGCGATGTCGCGGATGCCGAGGTTGAGGCCCTGGCCGGCGATCGGATGAATGACGTGGGCAGCGTCGCCGACCAGCGCCAGGCGACGGGCGATGTAGCGCTCGGCATGAAGGAATGCCAAGGGATAGGACCAGCGCGGCCCTTCAACCTCAAGCGTGCCAAGAAAATCGCCGAACCGGCGGGCGAGCTCGCGATGGAAATCGGCCTCGTTCATCGCCAGGAGTTTGGGGGCGAGCGCCGACCGCTCCGTCCAGACGATCGAAGAGCGGTTGCCCGTCATGGGCAGGATCGCGAATGGCCCGGCGGGGAGGAAATGCTCCACCGCGATGCCGTGATGCGGCCTTGCATGGCGCACCGTCGCGACGATGCCGGTTTGGGGATAGGACCAGGCGATGGCGCGAATCCCGGCCGCCTCGCGTAACGGCGAGGCCTTGCCGTCGGCGGCGGCGACGAGCTGCGCCGCCACGGTTCGGCCGGCGTCGAGATGCAACCGCGCGACCGATGCCTCTCGCTCTGCATGCTCGACTTTGGCGCGAGTGATAAGACGGAGACCCGGCAATTGTGCCGCCCGTTCCTGAAGCGCGTGGCGCAGGTCGCGATTCTCGACGATCCAGCCCAGCGGCTCGTTGCCGATCTCGCGATGATCGTAATGGAGGAAGAGGGGCGAGGAATCATCGGCGACACGGATTTCGCGGATCGCTTCCGCCTTGTTGGCGAGGAGCGGCCACACGCCGATCCCGTCGAGCACCCGCTTCGAGCCGAAGGCGATGGCGCTGGTGCGGCCGTCGAACTCGGCCGAGACCATCCGTGTCGGATCCTCGCGATCGATGACCGCGACGTCGATCCCGGCTGCGGCGCAGGCGATCGCCAGCGTCAGGCCGTTGAGTCCACCGCCCACGATGCCGAGCTCGACCCTGTTATGGTCCATCATCATCGCAGCATGGCGGCTCGCTCTATTGCTGTCCACCCGACTTCTGCTACCGTCGTCGCCACGATCAGGAGGAAATCATGCCGGGTCTTGCAGCATTGACGGGTGCACTGCCGGCGGTCGACGCGGTGATCAACTACATCGATCCCGATGCGCCGATCGGCGGCATCAACGATGCCGAGCGCGAGAAATCCACGTTCACCCTCGTTCCCTTCGAGGTCACGATCCACGACATGCGACCGATCACTGGTTCCCTGTCGCTCGACCGCAACGGCTTCGTGCTGCTGGAACGGGCGGCCCCCGCGTGCGATTTCTACGATCCGGCCGCGGTCGCCCGCGACTATTATCCTGAGATCGAGAGGCTGATTCGCGAACTGACCGGCGCCGAGCGGGTGGTGATCTTCGGCCATCTTGCCCGTCATGACGGGCCGAACCCGCCGCCGGGCGCCCATCGATCCGTCACCAATGCCCATATCGATTACGATCTGCCGACGACGCGTGCCGTCGCCGATCGCTATCTCGCCGATGCGGAAAAGGCGCGCTTTGCCGGCGGCCGGGTCATGCAGATCAATGTCTGGCGTCCGATCGCGACGGTGGAAAGCATGCCGCTCGCGCTATGCGACGCCGCCTCGGTCGCGAAGGCCGATCTCGTTTATGGTCCGATCGGCGGCAAGTCGCAGTCGCAGGTGGAAAACGCCGCCGGCTACAACCTCGCCCACAACCCGGCGCATCGCTGGTACTATGTGCCGCGCATGCGTCCCGAGGAAGTCTTCGTCTTTCGCCTGTGCGATTCCGACCCCGCGGCCCCGCAATGGACCGCGCATACCGGTTTTCGCGATCCCACCAGCCCGCCGGACGCCAAGCCGCGCCAGAGCATCGAGGTCCGGACCCTGGCACTGTTCCCAAGTTGAAGTCTCGGCGCCTCAGGCGAGGCTGATTACGACCTTGCCGAAATGCTTCCCCGATTCGAGGTGGCGGAATGCGGCCTTGGTCTCGGCGAAGGGAAATACCTTGTCGATAACGGGCTTCATGCCGTTCACCGCCATGGCGCGGTTCATCGCCTCGAACATCTGGGTCGAACCGACCGAGATGCCTTGCACATTGGCGCGCTTTGCTAGGATCATCATCGGATTGAAATCACCCGAGGGCTGGGTCAGCACGCCGATCATGCTGACCTTGCCGCCCGACTTGATGGCGCCCAGGGAGCGCATGACGGTGCCGGCGCCGCCAACCTCGACCACCTGATCGACACCACCGCCGGATAATTCGACCGCCTTCTTGTCCCATTCGGGCGTCGTTTTGTAGTTGATGAGATGCGCGGCGCCGAGACTTTTCGCGTGGCGGAGCTTCTCATCGCTCGACGAGGTTGCGATCACCTCGGCACCGAGCATGCGGGCGAATTGGAGGGCGAAGATCGAGACGCCGCCTGTCCCCTGCACCAGCACGATGTCGCCGGCCTTGACGCGGCCATGCTCCACGATCGCGTGCCAGGCGGTGACGCCGGCGCAAGGAAGCGCCGCGCCTTCCTCAAGCGAGAGATGCGACGGCAGCTTCACCGCGCCCGTCTCCTCGAAGACGATATAATCGCACAGCGTGCCGTCGATCGGCCCGCCGAGAACATGATTGCCGTTCTCCGGCGCCGGCAGACCGCCATACCAGCGCTGGGAGAAATTGCCCGCGACCTTGTCGCCGACCTTGAAATGGCTGACGCCGACGCCGACCGCGACCACCTCGCCGGCGCCGTCGGACAGCGGGACGACATCGGCCTTGGTCGGCGCGGGGTAATTGCCGGAGACGACGGCGAGATCGCGATAGTTCAAAGAGCAGGCCGCGATCTTGACCAGGATCTGGCGCGGACCGGGTTTCGGGTCCGGCAATTCCACCTCGGCGAGGCCGTCGATGCCTTTGGATTTGAGCTGATACGCGCGCACGACTGCCCCCTTCACACCGTGAGAACGATTTTGCCGAAATGCTGGTTGGCCCGCATATATTCGAGCGCGGCCACCACCTCCTCGAGCGGAAAGGTGCGGTCGATCGGCAGGCGCAGCGTGCCGTCCTCTACCAAGGGCCAGATATCGGCCCGCATCAGACGATTGATCTCGCGTACCTCCTCGATCGAGCGGGTGCGAAAGGTGACGCCGATATAATCGATCCGTTTCAAGGCGTGGAGATTGTAATCGAACTCGCCGTTCTGGCCGCCCAAACGCCCGACATTGACGATCCGGCCGAGGATTGCGCATGCCGCCATATTGCCGTTCATAACGCCGCCCGAGACCTGATCGACAATGAGATCGACCCCGGCGTTGGCGGCCTTGTAGGCCTGATCCGGCCAGGAGGGATGGGTCGTGTCGAGCGCGAGGTCGGCGCCGTAATCGCCTAGCTTCGCGCGCCGGCCGGCATGGGTCGAGGTGCCGATCACGATCCGCGCGCCCTTGGCCTTTGCGATCTGCATCGCCATGAGGCCGACGCCCGACGACGCGCCCTGAATCAACACCGCCTCGCCGGCCGTCATCCGGCCGTTGGTGACGACCGCGTTGTGCATCGTCTGAAGCGCGATCGGCAGCGTCACCGCCTGGGTGAAATCCATGCCGCGGGGCACGGGATTGACCCGGCCCCAATCGCTGACCGCATACTCGGCCCAAGCGCCGGCGCCGGAACAGGTAACCTTGTCGCCGGACTTGAAGCCGCCTTGCACCCCGGCGCCGACAGCCTCGACCTCGCCCGCGAACTCCATGCCGATGACGGCTCCGACGCCGCCCGCATTGCCGTGCTTCTGCCCCCGCGCCTGACCGATATCGGCGCGGTTCAAGGCCGCGGCGCGGACCTTGACCAGCACCTCGTTGGCTTTGGGCGCCGGCTTCGGCACCTCGGTTATCCGGACTCCTTGTTCCGTCGCCACCGCCGCTTTCATCGCCCGCCCCTTTGTTGGTGGATATGACTCGGTCGGGATTTTAGAGCGTTCGACCGATCGGGGGAAACCCGCTTCGGACATGGCCGCCCGCGCCGATCGCGGGGCGGTGGCTACGCCATCGCCCTGACGATTGCTTCGCACATCTTCTTGGCGTCGCCGAACAGCATCATCGTGTTGTCGCGGTAGAACAGTTCGTTGTCGACCCCGGCATAGCCCGTCGCCATCGACCGCTTCACGAACAGTACCGTCCTCGCCTTCTCGACCTCGAGGATCGGCATGCCATAGATCGGTGATTTGGGATCGGTCTTTGCCGCCGGGTTGGTGACGTCGTTGGCGCCGATGACGAAGGCGACATCGGTCTGGGCGAAATCGTTGTTGATCTCTTCGAGTTCGAACACTTCGTCATAGGGCACGTTGGCCTCGGCCAGCAGCACGTTCATATGCCCAGGCATGCGGCCGGCGACAGGATGGATCGCATAGCGCACCGTGACGCCATCCTTCTTGAGCGTGTCGGCCATTTCCCGCAAGGAATGCTGCGCCTGCGCCACCGCCATGCCATAGCCCGGCACGATGATGACCGAGCCGGCATTTTTCATGATGAAGGCAGCATCCTCGGCGCTGCCCGACTTCACCGCCCGGTCGCCGTCGCCGGCGCCGGCCGCCGCGACGCTGCCTTCCGTGCCGAATCCGCCCAAAATGACGTTGAAGATCGAGCGGTTCATCCCCTTACACATGATGTAGCTGAGGATCGCGCCGGACGAACCCACCAACGCGCCGGTGATGATGAGGAGGGAATTGCCGAGGGTGAAGCCGATGCCGGCGGCCGCCCAGCCCGAATAGGAATTCAGCATCGAGATCACGACCGGCATGTCGGCGCCGCCGATCGGCACGATGATGAGGAGGCCCAAGGCCAGCGACAAGACCACGATCAGCCAGAACGCGACCGCCGGCTGCTCAATCACGAACCAGACGATGAGGGCGATCAGTACGATGCCGAGAAAGGCGTTGATCGGATGCTGTCCCGGGAACACCCAGGGCTTGCCGGAGATGAGGCCTTGCAGTTTGCCGAACGCGATGATCGAGCCGGTGAAGGTGATGGCGCCGATCGCGGTACCGATCGCCATTTCGATGAGGCTTTCGGTACGGATCGCCCCCGGCGCGCCGATGCCATAGGCGGCGGGGGCATAGAAGGCGGCGATCGCGATGCACACCGCTGCAAGGCCGACCAGGCTGTGAAACGCGGCGATGAGCTGCGGCAGCGCCGTCATATTGACGCGCAGTGCGACGATGGTGCCGATGGTACCGCCGATGATGATGCCGGGAACGATCAGCCAATAACTGACGACGCCCGGCAAGGCCAGCGTGGTGCCGACGGCGATGACCATGCCGGCCATGCCGAAAAGATTGCCGCGCCGCGCCGATACCGGCGAGGAAAGGCCGCGCAGGGCCAGGATGAATAAGACCGACGCGAGGAGGTAGAGTAAGGCGGTAAGGCTGGCGCTCATGGCCCTATCTTTGTTTTTTCTTGAACATCTGCAGCATGCGCTGGGTGACGATGAAGCCGCCGAAAATGTTGACCGAGGCGAGGCAGACGGCGACGAAACCGATCACTTTCGAGAAGCTGAATCCCTCGGTGCCTGCGGTGATGAGGGCGCCGACGATGATGACGGAGGAGATCGCGTTGGTCACCGCGAGGAGCGGCGAATGCAAAGCCGGCGTCACCCGCCACACCACGTGATAGCCGACGAATATCGCCAGCACGAACACGGTCAGGAAGAAGACGAAGACGATCCCGGTGCTCATGGGCTGAACTCCTATCCGCCTGCCAATTGCGGATTCACGACCGCGCCGCCCTGGGTCAGGAGCGCTGCCTTGACGATCTCGTCCTCAAGGTTGACCACGAGGTTCTTGTCCTTGTCGATGAGGAGGGCGAGGAACGCGGCGAGATTGCGTGCATAGAGCGAGCTCGCATCGACCGCGATCTCGGAGGGTAGGTTGGCCGGGCCAATGATGGTGACGCCGTTCTCGGTCACGACGTGCTTCGCGAATTCGGCGCCTTCGACATTGCCGCCCTGCTCGACGGCGAGATCGACAATGACGGAGCCAGGGCGCATCCCAGCCACCATCTCCTTGGTGAGGAGGATCGGTGCGCGGCGGCCGGGGATCAGCGCCGTGGTGATGACGATATCGGTCTTCTTCAAGGCTTCGGCGATATGCTCGCGCTGGCGTTTTGCGAAATCCTCGCCCATTTCCTTGGCATAGCCGCCGGCGGTCTCCATCTGCTTCATCGCTTCGAGATCGACAACGAGGAAGCTCGCCCCGAGGCTCTCGACCTGTTCCTTGGCGGCCAGCCGAACATCGGTGGCGGAGACGATCGCGCCGAGGCGCCGCGCCGTCGCGATTGCCTGGAGGCCGGCGACGCCTGCGCCCATGACAAGCGCCCGCGCCGGCGCCACCGTGCCGGCCGCGGTCATCATCATCGGAAAGGCACGGCCGAACTGCGCGCCCGCATCGATCACCGCTTTGTAGCCGGCGAGATTCGCCTGGCTCGATAGCACGTCCATGGTCTGGGCGCGGGTGATGCGCGGCACCAGTTCCATCGCGAAGGCGGTGACGCCGGCTGCGGCATAGCCGGCGACCTGGTCCTTGTGCTGGAACGGTGCCAACATGCCGACGAGGACGCCGCCATGTTTGAGGAGCGCCATCTCGTCGACCTCGCCCTCGCCAGGGCCGAGCGGCCGCTGCACCTTGAAGAGAATGTCCGCGTCGGCAAAGACCGTCGCGCGCACGGCGATCCTGGCGCCCGCCGCCTCATAGGCGCTGTCGGGAAACGCACTGCCGATGCCGGCGCCCGCCTCGACCAGGAATTCGTGGCCTTGTCCCGCCAGCCTCTTGATGCTGTCCGGTGACGCCGCCACGCGGCGCTCATAGGGGCGGCGTTCTTTGGTTACGCCTATTTTCATTCTTGCTTCGTCCCAGATTCCGCGCCCGACAGGCGACACAATGCCGTGCGAGCCGGCATTTCTCAAGCGCGGAATCGGTAAATCTTTCATGGAATTAGACGGGCAATCGCCCACGCGAATCGATTTGTGCCCGTCAAGCCGCGGTGGTAGAAACGTTAATGTGCGCCGATGGGCCTGTCCACGGGGCGGCCGATTTGAGGTTGGTCACGAGTAATCATGGGAATATTGCACGTTCCTTCTCGTTATCGAGGCGTTGGGAGGGTGCGTCGGGGATTGCCACCGTCGGGGACCGTCCCCGGCCGGCCGAGACGCGAGCGATGAGCTCGTCGTTCAACGATCAGCTCATTCTCTTGCTGCCGCGGCTGCGGCGGTTCGCGCGCGGCCTTTCTGGCTCGGCCGTCGAGGCGGACGATCTGGTGCAGGCGGCGTGCGAGCGGGCGCTCGCTCGGTCGCACCAGTTTGAAGAAGGGACGCGGTTCGACAGTTGGATGTTCCGCATCGTGCAAACCATCTGGATCGACCAGTTGCGCGCGCGCAAGGTCCGCAAGGAAGAGCGTGAGGAGGCAGCAGCGCATCTTGGAACCGACGCACCGGGACGCCTCGTCGAGGCGCGCTTGCATTTGCGCGAGGTCTCGGCGGCGCTGAAGCTGATACCGCCCGAGCAACGGGTGGCGCTGTTGCTGGTGACGGTAGAAGGGTTGAGTTACAGGGAAGCTGCAGAAGTCGTGAACGTACCGGTAGGAACCATCATGAGTCGTCTCGCGCGGGCACGCGTGGCGCTTGCGATGCGGTTGGGCATGGGGGCCAACCTCAATAGGAGTTGGGACAATGCAACGGCCAAGTGACGAAGCGCTGGTCGCGTATCTCGACGGCGAGCTCGATGGCGCGGCGCGGAAGGGGGTAGCCGAGGCGCTGGAGCGGGATACCGCCGTGCGCGATCAGGCGAACGGTCTGACCGAAAGTGCGAGCCTGCTGCGCGCGGCCATGGCCGAGATCGTGCGCGAGGAAGTGCCGGAACGGCTCCTTGCCGTTGCCCGCGGCACGCGCGCGGACCCGACCGGCGGCGCCATCGATTTCCTGGCGGTACAGGCGCGCCGGCTCGGCCTCGTGTCGCGGCCGCGACGCTGGGACGAGGGGCGCTGGCTCAAGGCGGCGATTGCGGCCTCGCTCTTCTGTCTCGTTATCGGCGCGGGCGGCGGCTATCTTATCGCCAACGGCGCCGACGACGACGGCAGCGGCGCGCAGCCGCCGGCCCAGAGTGCGGTCGCGTCGGCCTGGCTCGACAATATCGCCGGCTATCACAGGTTGCTCATCAATGCCGGCGTTAATGAACGCGGCCTCGTCGATGTGCCGCCGGCGGGCCAGCATCGTGCGAGCACGCCGAAGCTGCCGGCCGGCTTCCGCCTGCCCAATCTCAAATCCTGGGGTCTCGCCTATGAAGGTGCGCGCTTCCTCGTCATCGAGGGCCGGCCCGCAACCCAGCTCTTCTATACCAGCTCCAAGAAGAAGCTCGGCTCGATCACCATCGTCGTCGGCAGTTCGGCCAAGCCCGACCTCCTGCCTGCGGTGGAGCGCCGCAACGGGATGAACTTCATCTATTGGCGACATAAGGGCCATGCCTATGCCCTGGTCGGCGGCGCCGATGTCGGCTATCTGTGGCATATCGCCAAGGACATCGCCAACCAGCTCGGCACCTCCGCCTGATCGTCGCCATTATTACCGCGCCTGAAGCCCGCGATCCTGAGATGGTGGAGAAGCTTGCCGCAGTGGCCGGCCGGATGCTGAAGCGGTGAAAGTCGCCGGCCGCGATACTCGCGCCATCTGGATCGAGTCCGATGGCGCGAGCGTCGGCATCATCGATCAGACACGGCTGCCGCATGAATTCGTGACGGCGACTCTTACCGATGTCGCAGCGGCGGCCCATGCAATTCGGTCGATGCAAGTACGGGGCGCGCCGCTGATCGGCACCACCGCGGCCTATGGCATTGCGCTTGCGATGCGGGCCGATCCCGACGACGCCCATCTCGCCGCCACCGCCGACCTGCTGCGCGCGACGCGGCCGACCGCGGTCAATCTCGCCTGGGCGGTCGGCGAGATGCAGCGCTATCTCGGCGGCGTGCACGCGTCGGAACGTGCGGCGCGGGCGTATCACCGCGCGACCGCGATCGCGGAGGAAGATGTCGCCATCAATCGCGCCATCGCGGAAGCCGGCGTCACCGTGATCGAGGCGGCGTGGCAGAAGAAGGCGGAGCGCACGCCGGTCGAGATTTTGACCCATTGCAATGCCGGCTGGCTCGCCACCGTCGATTGGGGGACGGCGCTCGCGCCTGTCTATCGGGCGCAACAGCTCGGCATCCCCGTCCATGTCTGGGTCGATGAGACGCGGCCCCGCAACCAGGGCGCGTCGCTCACCGCCTGGGAATTGCGCGAGGCCGGCATCCCGCACACCGTCATCGTTGACAATGCCGGCGGCCATCTGATGCAACATGGCCGGGTCGATCTCGTCATCGTCGGCACCGACCGAAC
The DNA here is from genome assembly GCA_050729815.1 of Allostellaceae bacterium. GTDB lineage: Bacteria > Pseudomonadota > Alphaproteobacteria > ATCC43930 > CGMCC-115725 > JAATGI01. Next base: position 3,545 of record JBOHLV010000036.1, on the reverse strand, counting down.
CACCGCCACGGGCGACGTCGCCAACAAGATCGGGACCTATTTGAAGGCGCTCGCCGCGCGCGATAACGGTGTGCCGTTCTATGTCGCGGCGCCGTCACCCTCGATCGACTGGCAGCTTCGGGACGGCCTCCGCGACATCCCGATCGAGGAGCGCGACCCTCGCGAAGTGACGGAGATTTCGGGCCGACTTGCCGACGGCACCCTCGCTTACGTCAAGCTCACTCCCGATGGCAGCCCCGCCGCGAATTATGCCTTTGATGTGACGCCGGCGCGGCTCGTCACGGGGATCATCACCGAGCGCGGCATTGCCCCGGCCTCTCGCGAAGGCCTTGCCAAGCTGTTTCCGGAATTCGCTCAACGTCGCGCTTAGCGCGGCTTTCCGCCCGGTCGACCGAAGGGCGGCGGCCCCAAACCCGGTCCGCGGGGCCCGCCAGGGCCGCGCCGCAGCCTGATCGGCGTGCCCCGGAAGCAGCCGATGGTATAGGGATAGTCCCACGTCAGCACATAATGATACATCCGCGCCCAGCGCCCCTCTTCGCGGATACGGCCGACACGGCCGTGGCAGGCGTCGAGATCGGCGTCGGTGATCTCGTGGCCGTTGGCGTCATACATGCTGGTGATGGGAAAACCGTCCAGGGCATAGCCGATGATGCGGTCGCGGCCGCGTTCCGCCGACAGGCACGGGCTCGGCCCATGGTAGTGATAGATGCCCTGCCGCTGCGGATGGCCGTTGCAGAGGTCCTGCACCTCATGCGCGACGGCATCGCGGCCGCCGGCATCGAGGGCGTTGAAGATCATGACGCCGTTGATGGCGATGCCGATCGGCCCCATCGGCACGCAAGAGGGCCGCGCTGCGATCTTCGGATTGCGTGGCAAGCGCCAGTGTACCGGATGCGCGCGGACCCGATTGGGGTTGCGATCGTATTGGTAGGCGGGATCACCCGGCGCGATCGGAAATCGCCCAGTGGGCGTACCGACGGGCAGGCCGTTGCCGCTGATGATCCGCCACATGCCGCGCGTCGCGATGTGAAAACGCGCCGTGGGCCAGAGGATTCGGCCTTCGACATGCGGCTTTGCCGCCTCGTCGAAGGTGCGGCCGTTGATCCAGGGGACGTTCTCCGCGGCGCCGCCGCGCCCGGGCATGAATTGCTGTTCGCAGGCAAAAACATAGCCGCGGCGCGGCGTATCGCTGAGCATTCCGTCGCCCAAGGCTAGGCGATGTAAATCGAGCGCCGCCGCCCGCGCGATCCCGGTAAGCATAAAAAGCGCCATGAGCGCGAGGCCGAAAACCCTGCACCGCGTCGTCATCGCCCGTTGTGCGCCCCGCTGGTTCAAGCGGCGTCGGCGTCGCCGGCAATGTCACCCTGATTCGCACGCATGCGCGGATAAAGGCGCTGCATCTCGGTCGAGAGGAACCGCGCCGGCACATCGTGGAAATGGCCACGATGGCGCTCATAGTTCATGAATTTGTGACCGTCGGAATCATAAGCCTGGAGCAGGGCATCCCGCGAGCCGTCGAACTCCAGCGGCGCGACGCCGAATTTCTGGCACAGCGAGGAATTGAAGGTCGGGCTCGCCTTGAGCCAAATTCCTTCTATTTTAAGCTCGGCATATCCGTGCCACTGGAACAGGTCGGTCCCCATCGCCGCCTTGAGCCACGACGAAGCGAGATGGTTGGTGACGTCGGCAAAGGCGATCCGCGCCGGAATGCCGGCGGCGCGGGCGACCGCGGCCAGCACCGCCGCCTTGCCGACGCAATAGCCGCGGCCGGCCTTAATCACGCCGGAAGCGCGGAAGCTATCGAGGTCACGCATGTCGCCGACAGTGTAATAAATCTCGCGCACCGCGCGATAGAGCGCGACCGCCTTCGCCCGCTCGTCCGTGGCGCCGCGAATCGCCGCCATCGTAAAGGCGCATACCTGCGGGTGGTCGCTGTCGATATACTCGGCCGGCGCCAGATAGACGCCGGCATCTTCCTCGCTCAAGGCCATTCCCTCCCGATCAGGCTCGGAACCCTAGGGCATGATCCGGCCGGAGGGAAGCGCCTTGGATTGCGCACCCGCAGGAGAATGATAATCTACGCTTGGTCATTTCCTGGAGGAGGCAGCGATGGCTCGAGTCGTGGTCATGTACAAGACGCCCAAGGACCCCGCCGCGTTCGATCGGTACTATTTCGAAAAGCATGTGCCGCTTGCCAAGACGATTCCCGGCTTGCGCAAGTATGAGGTGAATGCGGGACCGATCATGACGCCGGAGGGGCCGTCGCCGCTCCATCTCATTGCGGTGCTGCATTTCGACGACATGGCGGCGGTCCAACGCGCGTTCCAGAGCCCCGAAGGCCAGGCCGCCGGTGCCGATGTCGCGACCTTCGCCACCGGCGGCGCTGAAATGATCATGCTGGAGACGCGCGAGGTGTGACCGCACCGCGCGCGTGAAGATATCCGATGTTCGCCCCTGCCGGTTCCGCGAGCGACAGCTTTGCCCGGATTATACAGGAAGCGCTGACGCCGATCTTCCTGCTGTCGGGCATTGCCGCGCTGCTCAACGTGTTCTCGGCACGGCTCGCCCGCGTCGCGGATCAGGTCGCGGCGCTGGTCGTCGGCGCGCTCGGCGCCGCGGCGGCGGCGGAAGGCGAAGTCCGGGCGCACCAACTCCGTAACCTTCGCCGCCGCCTCGTTGCCCTCGATGCGGCGGTGGTGCTGGCCGCGATTGGCGGCGCCGCAACCTGCGGCACGGTGCTGGTGCTGTTCATTGGCACGCTGCGCGACAGCACGACCTCGACCCTGCTGTTCGGCCTGTTCGGCACCGCCGTCGCCTCAACCCTCGGCGCCATCTTGTTGTTCACAGTGGAGATGCTGATGGCCGGCACCGGCATTGGCGCGGCGCTGGCGCGGGGTCGCCGCGTCGCCCTGAAAGACGAACCGGCCGAGGTGCCGGAAGGGCACCCGCACGAAGACATCGCCGCGGATGCGGCGGATAGCTAAGGGATGTCTTCCCGGCGGCTCGCAATTACTGACCTTCAGCGTGTCGGGATTACCAGAAGAAGTTTGCGAGCGCCCAAGATTGAGGCTGCTGGACCATTTGTACGAAGTTGTATAGGAACAAAGTACGGCATGATGCCGGATGGCAATTAACGGACTCCCCAAAACTTCCGCACTCTAAGCCGATTGATTCTTTGCTGCGGAATACCGGTGTCGGGCCGGTTCGGTTGATGGGGAGACGGCGGGCGCCGGCGCAATAGAGGAGGGGGGCATGGCAAATTCCGGGGGGACAAGTGCCGCGGATCGTCCGGGCACTTTGCGGCGCGACGCGCGAGTGATCGGATTGTTGTTCGCCAGCACGACCAGCATGATCGGGTCGGGATGGCTGTTCGGCGCCTATCACGCATCGCGGATCGCCGGACCGCTCAGCGTCTGGAGCTGGGTGGTGGGGGCGGTCATCATCATGCTGATCGCCCTGTGCTTCGCCGAGCTGGCGGCACTGTTTCCACGCAGCGGCGCCCTCGTTCATATGAGTCATGCGAGCCATGGCGAAGGGCTGGGGCG
>JBOHLV010000035.1:0-14070 GCA_050729815.1 Allostellaceae bacterium | reverse complement strand
GCCGCTTCATCCAATCGCTTGGCGAGCATGATTTCTTCCGTGGTCACAAATTCTTCTGCGTCGGGCGACGCATCGTATTCAACACCGTCACGCTTTTGTTCGATCCCGACGATGTTGGCGGCGCGACGATAGGCGACGAGCAGATTGGCGCCGTCGTCCGTCTTCAAGAAATCATCAAGCGCCGCGACCCGCCGCACCAGCCGCACCAGATCGTCCTCGCCCAACGCGAACACTGCCGCAATCAGATCATGCCGCACGCCTCGATCGCGCAAATGAACCTTCAAGCGATCGGCGAAGAAATTGAGGAGGTCGGTGGTCACATGATCTGAGCCGACGGCGAGCGCATCCTCGTAACCATTATAGGCCGTGCGGAAAACATCTCTCAACGGCAGCCGCACGTAGCTATCGTTCTCGAGGATAAGGCGAATAACGCCCAGCGCGGCACGGCGAAGCGCGAACGGGTCCTTAGAACCCGTCGGCTTCTCATCGATGCCGAAGAATCCGACGAGCGTATCGATCTTGTCGGCGAGCGCGACCGTGACGCTGATCGGCGCAGTAGGACAAAGATCGTTGGGGCCGAGCGGCGAATAATGTTCGGCGATGGCTTGTGCGACCTGAGGCGTCTCGCCATCGTGAAGCGCGTAATAGCGACCCATGATGCCCTGGAGCTCCGGAAACTCGCCAACCATGCCGGTCGATAGATCGGCCTTTGACAATTCGGCCGCTCGGCGTACCCGATCGGCATCTGCGCCCGGAATGAAACCCGCGATCGCCTCCGAAAGAATAATTAAGCCGTGCACTTTGTCGAGCATGCTGCCGAGCTGGGCATGGAACACACGATCCTTCAATTTCAGCACGCGCGACTCCAGTGATACCTTGCGGTCCTGATCCCAGAAGAAGCGCGCATCCGAAAGTCGTGCGCGAAGCACCCGCTCATTGCCAGCGACGATCGCAGCGCCGCCGTCATCGGCCACATTGTTGGCGACCAGCAGAAATTTCGGCGCGAGCCTACCGTTCCGATCGAGGCAGGCGAAATATTTCAGGTGCGTGCGCATCGAAGTGGTCAGCACCTCGGGCGGCAAATTCATGAACGCCGGGTCAATGGTCCCGAGCAAGACGACCGGCCATTCGACAAGGCCCGTCACCTCGTCGAGCAGCGCTTGATCCTCCTTGACCGTGACGCCCGCTTCCGCCGCGCGCTCGTAAAGCGCCAATTCGATGGCGCGACGCCGGGTCGATGCGTCGAGCATGACATGCGCCTGGCGCAACTTCTCGCGATAATCGGCAAAGTCGCGCACCGTGAATTTTTCCGGCGCGAGGAAGCGATGGCCGCGCGTCTCGTTGCCGACCGGCACGTCACCCAGATTCAGCGGCACCACCTCGCCGTCGAAGAGGCAAAGAACGCTGGTCAATGGCCGTACCCAGCGGAACGGCGCCGCCGGAAACCGCATCGATTTCGGCCAGGCGAGGTCGAGCACGACGGCATAAATCAATTCCGGCAGGATCGAAGCGGTCGCGCGGCCGGCGCGGCGGATATTGGCGAAATGGAACACGCCCTTGCCGGTATCGCGCGTCTCCAATTGTGACTGGGGTACGCCCGCGGATTTCAAGAATCCGTCCAACGCCTGTGGCGGCGCGCCGACGCGCGGGCCACGCCGTTCCTCCATCACATCGGCCTGCCGTGCCGGCAGATCGGAAATAACCAAGGCGAGGCGCCGCGGCGTCACAAAGCTGTCCGCCGCGATCGCGGCAAAGCCCGCCGCCGCGAACCGCTTCTCGGCGAGCGCGGCCAACTCCGCCGCCGCGCGCACCTGCATCCGCGCCGGGATTTCCTCCGTCAGCAATTCGAGCAGCAATTCCGGCATCAACCGCCCTCGCCGGCAAGCCAGGCCTCACAGCAACCCTTGGTCAGCGCCCGCACCCTGGCGATATAGGCTTGTCGTTCCGTCACCGAGATGACGCCGCGCGCATCCAAGAGGTTGAACTGGTGGCTTGCCTTGATGCACTGGTCATAGGCGGGTTGGGCGAGGCCGCGTGCCAGCAACGCGCCGCATTCCTTTTCCGCATCGGCGAAATGGCGCACCAGCATCTCGGTATCGGCGGCTTCGAAGTTGTAGGCGGAATAGTCGCGTTCCGCCCGCTTGAAGATGTCGCCATAGCGCACGCCGGCACCATTATAGGCGAGGTCATAGACGTTCTCGACGCCCTGCACATACATGGCGAGGCGCTCGAGCCCATAGGTGATCTCGGTCGAGACGGGATCGCATTCGATGCCGCCCACCTGCTGAAAATAGGTGAATTGCGTCACTTCCATGCCGTCGAGCCACACCTCCCAGCCGAGGCCCCAGGCGCCTAGGGTCGGACTTTCCCAATCATCCTCGACGAAGCGGATGTCGTGGCGCCGGGCATCGATGCCGAGGGCGCCCAAGCTGTCGAGATAAAGCTGCTGGCTCGCGGCGGGGCTCGGCTTCAGGATCACCTGGAACTGGTAATAATGCTGAAGCCGGTTGGGATTCTCGCCATAGCGGCCGTCACCCGGCCGGCGCGACGGCTGGACATAGGCGGCACGCCACGGCCGCGGCCCGAGCGACCTGAGGCTGGTCGCCGGGTGGAAAGTGCCGGCGCCCATTTCGACGTCATAGGGCTGAAGGATGACACAGCCTCTCTCGGCCCAATAGGCCTCAAGGCATCGAATCAAATCCTGAAAGCTGCTTTGGCTCACCTGGCCCTGACGCGTTGACAAGCCGCAAGATCGGGACGAACCGCGTGTTGTTGCGGTGCAACTTAACCGTCACGATAACCGGAATCAAGGCAGGGGAACGGCCTACCGGCCCCAGGGGCAATCATCGCGGCCGCAGGAGGTCGCGCTGTTCGCCGGCACGAAGGCGCCGCAGGTACGGCACTTCACCAGATTCTCGGTCGGAATCGCGGACTGGGCACGCTGGTTCTGCATCTGTGCCGCGTTGGCGGCCGCCGCCTGTCGTGCGGCGCGGCGGAGTGCCTGGCGCACCTCGCCGACGCGCGCCATGAACTTCACCCCGTACCACAGCACGGCGAGAACGAAGAGGATGAACAGCAATTCACCAATAGCCATCGGGTTGATGTAGGGGAGTGTCGGGGACAGGTCAAGATTGGGGGGCGTCGCGCCGCCATCGCTCGGTCGGGAGCCTTCCCTGACTTTCCCCGGCACGTGATGCGGCGGGCGTCGGGATTCCCTCCGACATTACCGAATCTTAGCCAATCCGCCGCATGATGGCACGATGAAGGGCCTGACCCCGCTTCGCGGCATCGCCGCGCTCGCCGTGCTGCTCGTTCATGCCGGCGTGCCGTTCCACGGATACCTCGGCGTCGACCTTTTCTTCATCCTCAGCGGCTTCGTCTTGATGCATGCCTATGGCGAAATCGAACCGCGAAGGGGCTATTGGTCTTTCCTCAAGGCGCGCTTGGCCCGGATCTATCCGGTCCATCTGGTCGTCCTTGCCCTCCTTCTGCCGGCATTCGGGCGATCGGGATTCGGCCTGCACGGGCTTCTAGCCAGTCTCTTCCTAATGCAATCGCCCTGGTATCATCGATGCTGGAATTTCGTGTCCTGGTCGATCAGCGCCGAATGGCACGCCTACCTGGTTTTCCCGTTTATCGCCGTGTTGCTGCGGCCCCGGTCGAAGGCGGCGCTCATTGCGCTGCTATGCGCCTGCGGCGTCGGAATCGTAGTGTTTCAGTATGCCGCGCCCAAGGCCAATGTCACGGACACACCTTGGATTCTTTGGCGCTTGCTGCCGGAGTTTGTCGCCGGGATGGTTCTCTACCGGATTCGCGCGGCGAGATTGATCGGTTCCGATGGCATGGTGGTCACCGGCGCCGTGGCGATCATCGCCCTTCAGATTTTCGGTGTCGGCGATGCTGCAACCATCCTGGTCATGCCGCTCCTGTTGCTGGGCGCCGCCAATGACGAGACGCGCTTTGCCCGCATCTTGGACTGGCGCCCGCTGCGCTATCTGGGCGAGATTTCCTATTCGGTTTACATGATCCAAATGTGGGTTCAGATCGTGACATTGACGCTGCTCCAGGAGCTGTTCCCGGCACTTCCGAACTGGATCGCCAACGCCGCCTTCGTTCCGCTGACGATCCTCCTCGCCATTCCGCTCTCGCGCTTTGTCGAGTATCCGGCGAGAGACTGGATCAAGCGTCTCGCATGGCCACGCGCCGCCTCGCGGCCCGCCCCCACCACGGACGCGGTCGCGTAACCGCCCGCTATTTCCCCCACAGCTCCTTCGAGGCGAGACGTGCGCCCTCGGCCAGAGTTTCATATTTCGCCCACATCACCTCGGGATGCGTGCGCTGGATCCGCTCCACCTGGGCGAAGCCGCAATCGGTGCCGGCGATGACGTTCTCGCGCCCCACCAGTTTGGCATAGCGGACGATGCGGTCGGCGACCAGGCGCGGATGCTCGACCGTCGTCGTGTGGTGCGTCACGACCCCCGGGATCAGGATTTTGCCAGGCGGCAGCTTCACCTTCTCCCATACCCGCCATTCATGCTCGTGGCGAGGATTCGCGGCCTCGATCGAATAGGCGCCGGCACGCACCTTCAACACGATGTCGATGATGTCTTCGAGCGGCGCGTCGGTGGTGTGCGGCACATGCCAGGAACCGAAGCAGATGTGATAGCGGATGCGATCCTCGGGAATGCCTTCGAGCGCGTGATTGAGCGCGGCGATGCACAGTTCGGCCCAGTCGCGATAGCGCTGCGGGCTGATCGCGGTAAGGTAGTCGTAATAATTGGTGAGCAGCGCATCGTCGATTTGAACAAGGAAGCCGGCCTCGTAAATGGCGCGGTATTCCTGGCGCAGCGCATCGGCGATGGCGAAGACGTAATCATGCTCGTTCGAATAATATTCATTGACGCCGTCATAGGCGGTGCTGGCCGGGGCAACCGCGGTGATGAACATCTCGGTAATGCCGGATACGCCCGTGCCCGCCGCCTTGAGATTGGCGGTGTCGCGCCCGATCAGCTCCTGTCCGGTATAGGCGACCGGACCGACGCAAACCTGGGTCGGCGCGCCGGTGAAGACGCGATCCATCTCCGCTTCATAGAAGCCGCGGAACCGTTCGCGCTCGCGTCCGATCCAGACGAGCGGCCGCAGCTTCTCCGGATGGATCTCAAAACCGGAAAGCCGATTCATGATATAGGCGGCCCAGCTCGCCTTGCCGAATTCACCGTCATTGACGATGTCGATGCCGGCCGCGGCCTGTTTCTTCACCACCTCCGCCACGGCCGCCTGGACCATTCCGTCATAGGCGGCGTGCGCCGCCGGATATTCGCGCGCGACATTGGCCGCGGCCTGCAATTCCGGCGGCCGGATGATGCTGCCGACATGGGTGGTGAGAATCCGGTCTTCACTGCGTTTCATCCAGACGCCTCCTTGATCGAATCTTTTGCACGTTCTAATCGGCCGCGAGTGCCTTTTCCTGCTCGCGCTGCACTGCCGCCGCCTGGCGATGGTCGCGCGCGAGGACGGTATAGACCGTCGGCAGCACGAACAGCGTGAAGAGCGTGCCGATGGTCATGCCGGCGACGATCACGATGCCGATCGAGAACCGGCTCGCCGCGCCGGCGCCGGTCGCGATGAGAAGCGGGAAGAGGCCGACCACCATCGCCGCCGTCGTCATCAGGATCGGCCGCAGCCGCACCGCCGCCGCGCGCTCGATCGCCGCACGCTTGTCCATCCCCTGATGGCGCTGAAGATCGTTGGCGAACGCCGTCATCAGGATGCCGTGCTTCGAGATGAGGCCGATCAAAGTGACGAGCCCGACCTGGGTATAGATGTTGATCGAGGCGAGGCCGATGAAGAGCGGCAGGAGCGCGCCGCAGATCGACATCGGCACCGAGATCAGAATGACGAGGGGATCGCGCAGACTCTCGAACTGTGCCGCCAGCACCAGATAGATGATGATGAGGGCGAAGGCGAAGGTGATGGTAAGCTGATTGCCCTCTTCGACATATTGCCGCGATTCGCCGAGGAAATCGGCATGGAAGCCGGCGGGCAGTACCTGGCGCGCCGTCTGTTGCAGCCAGGCGACCGCCTCGCCCATCGTCACGCCCGGCATCGGCACACCGGAAAGGGTCGCGGAATTCAGTTGGTTGTAATGGTAATAGGCATCGGGGTCGGTGCGGGTAGTGAACGACACCACGGTCGACAGCGGCACCAGCCCGCCGCTCGCGGTGCGAACATAGAATTTCCCGAGCTCCGCCGGGCCGAACCGGTCGCTGCGCGGCACCTGCGGGATCACCTGATAGGCACGGCCGGAGAAATCGAACTGGTTGATATAGTTGCCGCCGACCATCAGCGCGAGGGTGGTGCCGATCGCCTGCATGTTGATGCCGAGATCGTTGGCCTTGGCGCGGTTGATGTGGAGCTGATCGACCGGCTGGTTGAAGGCGAGATCGCTGTCAACGAAGAGGAATTTGTGGCTGCGGAACGCCCGCTTTTTGATCTCTTGCATCAGCTTGTAGATCATGTCGGACGGTGCCGCGGCGCTGACCACGAACTGGACCGGCAGACCGCCGAACGCGCCCGGCAAGGCCGGCGGGCTGAACACGCTGGCGCGGATGCCGACGATGTTGTTGAGCTTCGCCTGGACCAGCGGCGTCAATTGCTTGGTTGAGCGTGTCCGCTCGTCCCATGGCTTCAGCACCATCGCCGAGAAGCTCGAATTGAGGCCCTGGAAGCCGTTGACGTTGAAGGTGGCGTCGGTCTCCGGAAACGAGCGGAACACCTTCGCGATCTTGTCGGCGTAGGCCTCGGTGTAATCGAGATTGGCGTATTGCGGCGCCTTGCCGATGGCGAAGAGGACGCCCTGATCTTCGGGCGGCGCCAGCTCCTTCTGGCTGTGGGTATAGAAGAAATAGAGCATGACGAAGACGCCGGCCGCGAATAGGAAGACGACCGGGCGGTAATCGAGCGTGCCGGCGAGCCGTCGCGAATAGGCGCGCGTCACCGCGGAGAAGAAGCGATCGACGTGGCGCGCGAACCAGCCCTCCTGCGAGGTCGAGGTCAAGAGCCGCGACGCCATCATCGGCGACAAGGTGAGCGCGATGAGGCCGGAGATGACCACCGCGCCGGCGAGGGTGAAGGCGAATTCGCGGAAGAGGGAGCCGACGAGCCCCGTCAGGAACCCGATCGGCGCATAGACGGCGGCCAGCGTGATGGTCATCGCGATAATCGGCCCGACGATCTCGCGCGCACCGATGATGGCGGCGCGGAACGGCGTCTCGCCCTCCTCGATATGGCGATAGACGTTCTCGACGACGACGATCGCGTCGTCGACGACGAGGCCGATCGCCAGCACCATCGCGAGGAGCGTGAGGAGATTGAAGCTGAATCCCATCGCCAGCATGATGATGCCGGCGCCGATCAGCGACAGCGGTATGGTGACGACCGGAATCACCACCGCGCGGAAGGTGCCGAGAAACAGGAAGATCACGATGATGACGATGCCGACCGCCATCGCGAGCGTGAATTCCACCTCGTTGATCGAGGAGGTGATGAACTTGGTCGAATCATAAGCGACCTTCATCATCACCGTCGGCGGCAGGCCGCGCCGGATCTGGGGCATCAGCTTGCGCACGTCGCGCACGATCGAGAGCGGATTGCCGGTCGGCGTCGCGTCGATGCCGACGAACACCGATTGCTGGCCGTTCAACCGCACCGACACGTTGGTGCTTTGCGGGCCGAGATCGACGCTGGCGACGTCCTTGAGGCGGATGAGAGCGCCGTTCTGCGCCTTCACGACCATGTTGCGGAATTGCGCGACCGAGTTGAGCCCGGTATCCGCGACCACGTTGGCGACGGTGAAATAGCCCTTCGTCTGGCCCGGCGCCGCCTGATAATTATTGGCGATGAGCGCCGCCGCGATGTCGGGCGCGGTGACGCCGTGCGCCGCCATTTCCGTCGGGTTGAGCCAGACCCGCATGGCATAGGTCTGACCGCCGAGGATGTTGGCGTCGGCGACGCCGGCAACCGTCGCGAGCAGCGGCTGCACGTTGCGGGCGAGATAGTCGGCGACCGCCGCCGCGCTCAATTGCGGGCTCGAGAACGTAATGTACATCACCGACGTCGTCTGGCCGGTGGTCTTGGTGATGATCGGGTCGAACGCGTCCTTCGGCAGCAGATACTTCACCTGCTGCGCCTTCGCCATGACGTCGGTCATCGCCGTCGACGGGCTGTAGTTCAGCTTGACGTTGACCTTGACGACGCTCGATCCGAGCGTCGAGGTCGAGGTCATGTAGTCGATGCCCTCGGCCGACGACACCGCCTGCTCGATCGGCTGGGTGATGAAGCCCTGGATCGCCTCCGCCGGCGCGCCCGGATAGAGCGTCGTGATGGTGATGACCGTGTTCTCCATCTGCGGATACTGCCGCACCGGCAGGCTGAAGAAGGAGCGCAGGCCCAGCAGCAGGATGAGGAGGCTGATGACGATCGCGAGGACCGGCCGGCGGATGAAGAGATCGGTGAAGCGCATGGCGTTTCGGGCTCGGCCCGCTCAGTATTTCGACGGCACGGCGGGCGGATGGAGGAAGCCGGTCTTGGCCAGCCGCACCGGCGCGTTATTGAAGAGCTTGAGCTGCCCCGAGCTCGCGACCAGCTCGCCGGCCTTGAGCCCGCTCTCGACGGCGACCCGATCGCCCTGCCGCTCGCCAAGTTTGACGAAGCTCTCGACCGCGCGATATCCCGAATGGCCCTTGGCGTTCTTGGCCGTCGGGCGGATGATAAAGACGGAGGTGCCGTAGGGCGTGTATTCGATCGCCGTATTCGGCACCGTCACCACGTCATGCTGTGGCGGCAACACCAGCTTCGCGTCGGCGAACATGCCGGGGCGCAGCTTATGGCCAGGGTTCGGGACCGTTGCTTGAAGCTTGATGGCGCGGGTTTGCGGATCGACCTGCGGCTCGATGGTGGTGAGCGTGCCGGTAAAGGTCTTGCCCGGGTAGGCATCGCTCGTCAGGAGCACGCGCTGGCCGACGGCGATCTTGCCGCTCGTCTGTTCCGGCAGGGTGAAATCGGCGTGAAGGGTATCGAGATCGGTCAGGGTCGCGACCGTGTTGCCGGGATTGAGGTACTGGCCGAGATTGATCTGGCGTATGCCGATGACACCGGCGAATGGCGCGCGGATCAGCTTCTGCGCGATGAGGGCCTTCTCCTTGGCGATGCCGGCGTTCGCCTCCTGAAGCGTCGCCTTCGCCTGGTCGAGCGACTGGCGCGAGCCGAACTCCTTCGCGGCGAGCGTCCGCGCCCGCCCGAGATTGACCTGGGCGAGCCCCGCCTGGGCCTCGAAATTGGCGAGATCGGCGCGGTCCGGGGAGTCGTCGAGCTGAACCAGCGGCTCGCCGGCCGTGACCTGTTGGCCCGAGCGGAACAGGATCTTCGTCACCCGCCCCGCCACCTCGGGCGCCAGCGTCACCTGATGCACGGCGGACAGCGAACCGATGCCGTTGAGATACCGCGGCACGGTTTCGAGCGTCGCCTTCACTGCGGCCACCGGCGGCGGCGGCGGCGCCATATGAGCGACGAAGTTGCCGATCATCTTCATCTTGAAATTCTGGAACGAATAAAGGCCGAAGCCGACCACCAGCATCACGATGATGAGGATGATAAGGCGAATCGCGAGCCGCGCCGGCGTGCGCGGCTTGCGTGGGCGCCGCGCCTGCGCCGCTGCGCGAGGCAATGCTTCCGAAGCCGACTTGCTCATGCGTCCACCATCCCGAACGTCGCCTTACGGCGTCGCTTTATCCGATAAGCCCCCACCCTGCAACGCCCCCCGCATCACCGTGAAAAATCCGCCATCGACCAAACGCTCGACAGACATCCGCTTTGGCCTTAAGATTGTTCGGCTAATGATTATCTTAGCGAATAAGATAACGACACGCCAAGAGGAGAATTGAGGCGTGCCGAAGCCGTCCCGGAAGCGCACCGAGCTGATGGCGGCGATGGAGCACGAGACCCGCGCGCTCTCGACGCTCAACATCCGGATCAGCGCGGCTGTCGCGGCCAAACTTGGCATCAATTCCTCCGATTTCGAATGTCTCGATCTTGCCCGCCAGGCGCCGGGTGGCGGCATCAGCGCGGGCGACCTCGCGGCGGCGACCGGCCTCACCAGCGGCGCCATCACCGGCGTCGTCGACCGGTTGGAGCGCGCCGACCTCGTCCGTCGCGCGCGCGACCCGACCGATCGGCGCAAGGTGATCGTCCGCCCGACGCCGTGCGTGGCAAAGACCGTGCCGCCGCTGTTCGAGCCGATGCACCGCGCCATGGTGGATATGTGGTCGTCCTACAGCGATGCCGAACTCGAACTCATCCTCGACTTCCTCACCAGGGTCGGCGAGGTAATGCGCCGAAAGCAGTCGGTCTTTCGCCAGGCGACCCGACACCCGGCGCCGGCGCGTGGCCGCACCAACGGGGCGCGCAAAGCCGCCCGTCTCGCCGCGCCCTGATCGCACCACCGCTTGACGTGGGCCACCGACTGCCGAAATATGACCCTGTTTCCAAGGGGTGCCCCCGGATGGGGCTGAGACACCGCTAGGCTTGGCGCGGGGAACCCTTCGAACCTGATCCGGATCGTACCGGCGTAGGGAAAGGAACAGCGAAGCATCTCCTTTTCTTCGCCGGGCATTTGACCGATAGGAGGTCCGAAATGCCCGAAGGCTCATTCAAACAGGATTTCAGCGTCTCGACCGGCCCATTGCCGGCCTCGCGGAAGGTCCATGTCGCGGGGACGCGCTTTCCCGACGTGAAAGTGGCGATGCGCGAGATCGATCTCGAACCCGCGGCGAACCAACCGCCGATCCGGGTCTATGATCCCTCCGGTCCCTATACCGACACCGCGGCCGGGATCGACATCCGCACCGGCCTCAAGCCCTTGCGGACGCCCTGGATCGAGGCGCGCGGCGATGTCGCGCCGACCGCGCCCCGCGCGGTGCGGCCCGAGGATAACGGGTTGCGCCACGGCGAGGTCAGCGACGTGCCCCTCTTCGATCGCGCGGGTCGCCGGCCACTCGTCGCCACGGCCGGCCGCGCCGTGACGCAGATCGCCTATGCGCGGGCCGGCATCGTCACGCCGGAGATGGAATATATCGCAATCCGAGAGAATCTCGGTCGCGAGCGGGCGCTCGCCGAAAAGCGCGACGGCGAGGATTTCGGCGCCGCGATCCCGGATTTCGTGACGCCGGAGTTCGTGCGCGACGAGGTCGCGCGCGGCCGGGCCATCATCCCCGCCAACATCAATCACCCCGAAGCCGAGCCGATGGTCATCGGCCGCAATTTCCTCGTCAAGATCAATGCCAATATCGGCAATTCGGCCGTCACCTCCTCGGTCGCGGAGGAAGTGGACAAGATGGTCTGGGCGACGCGCTGGGGCGCCGACACTGTGATGGACCTCTCGACCGGGAAAAACATCCACTCCATCCGCGAATGGATCATCCGCAATTCCCCAGTGCCGATCGGCACCGTGCCGATCTATCAGGCGCTCGAAAAGGTCGGCGGCAAGGCCGAGGATTTGACCTGGGAAATCTTCCGCGACACCCTTATCGAGCAGGCGGAACAGGGTGTCGATTATTTCACCATCCATGCGGGAGTGCGCCTGCCCTACATTCCGCTGACGGCGAAGCGTGTCACCGGCATCGTATCGCGTGGCGGCTCGATCCTGGCAAAATGGTGCCTCGCCCACCACCAGGAGAATTTCCTCTATACCCACTTTGCCGACATCTGCGAGATCATGCGCGCCTATGATGTCAGCTTCTCCCTCGGCGACGGCTTGCGCCCCGGCTCCATCGCCGACGCCAATGACGCGGCGCAATTCGCCGAATTGAAGACCCTCGGCGAGCTGACTCGGATCGCCTGGGCGCGCGATGTTCAGGTGATGATCGAAGGCCCCGGCCATGTGCCGATGCACAAGATCAAGGAGAACATGGACCTGCAGCTCAAATATTGCGACGAGGCGCCGTTCTATACGCTGGGGCCGCTCGCGACCGACATCGCGCCCGGCTATGACCATATTACCAGCGCGATCGGCGCCGCCATGATCGGCTGGTTCGGCACCGCGATGCTGTGCTACGTCACGCCGAAGGAGCATCTGGGCCTGCCCGACCGCGACGATGTGAAGGTCGGCGTCGTCACCTATAAGATCGCGGCGCACGCGGCCGATCTGGCGAAGGGCCATCCGGGCGCCCAAAGCCGCGACAATGCCCTGTCGCAGGCGCGGTTCGAATTCCGCTGGAAGGATCAGTTCAACCTCTCGCTCGACCCCGAGACGGCGGAGAAATTCCACGACCAGACCCTGCCCGCGGATGGTGCGAAGCTGGCCCATTTCTGCTCGATGTGCGGGCCGAAATTCTGCTCGATGAAAATCTCGCAGGAGGTCCGCGAATACGCGCAAAGCGGCATGGCGGAAAAATCGAAGGAATTCCTCGACCAGGGCGGCGAGATTTATAAGGTCGTCGAAGGCCAACGCGTCGAGATCGAATAGAGAGTTTTGAACCACCACGACACCAAGGCACCAAGGAACAGAAATCTCAAACCAATCACCACCCCGACGAAAATCGGGGTCCATTTTAGCCATGGATACCGGCTTCCGCCGGTATGGGTATTTTCCTAAGTGTCTTGGTGTCTTGGTGCCTTGGTGGTTCAACGTTCGTGCTCGGCCGAGGGTACTTGGTGGGCGGGCGAGATAATAAGGAGGAATCATGAAGGCAATTCTCCTCACCGGCCATGGCGGACCGGAGATGTTGCGCTATGGCGACGCGCCCGACCCGACCGCCGCCGCGGGCGAAGTGGTGGTCGACATCGTCGCGGCCAGCGTCAACGCCGCGGATTACAAGGTCCGGCTCGGCGGCGGGCCTTATGGCAGCCTCCGCTTCCCACATATTCTCGGCCGCGATTTTTCCGGCTTGGTCAGCGCGCTTGGCGCTGGTGTCGGCGAGTTCGCGGTCGGCGATCCGGTGTTCGGCGTTACCGATCGCGGTATCGAGGGCGCCTATGCCGAGAAGATCGCGATCAAATCGGCGCTGGTGGCACGGAAGCCCGACCGGCTGAGCCATGTCGAGGCGGCGGCGATGGGCCTCATCGGCCTCACCGCCATCTGGGCGATCGAGGACACGGCGAAGCTCACATCCGGCGAGACCATCCTCATCCAGGGTGGCGCCGGCGGCGTCGCCGGCTTTGCCATCCAGCTTGCAAAGCATATCGGCGCGACAATCATCACCACGGCCAGCGCCGCCAACCATGATTATGTGCGGGACCTCGGCGCCGATCGGGTGATCGATTATCAGAAGGAGGATTTCTCCACGCTGGTCTCCGGCTGCGATGTCGTGTTCGATACCGTCGGCGGCGCGGTACGCGCCGGCTCCTATCGCGTCATGAAGCCGGGCGGGCGCCTCGTCTGGATCGCGCCGGCGCCGGAAGGCGAGAAGCCCCGCCCCGATGTCGAAACCTTGCGGCCCGCGGTGACCCGCGACCGGGCCCATCTCCTGCGCATGATCGCGCTGCTCGATGCCGGGGCGGTCTGGCCGCCCGCCATCACCCGTTTCCCGCTCGCCGACACGGCCGCGGCCCACCGCATCAGCGAAGCCCGGCATCTGCGCGGCAAGCTGGTGCTCGTGGTCCGGCCGGAGGCGTGAGCCCCGACCGCCCAATCGTCGGCTGTCTCGCCGTGGTGCGGCGCGACAGCAAGATATTGCTGGTGCAGCGGGCGAAGCCGCCCGGCATCGGCAAATGGGGCTTTCCGGGCGGCCATCTGGAAATGGGCGAGACGGTGCTGCAATGCGCGGTGCGCGAGCTCAAGGAGGAGCTTGAGATCGAAGCCGAGCCGCGCCGAATCCTCACCGCCTTCGACTTCATCACCCGCGATTCGGCGGGGAAACCGACCCGCCATTACACCCTCATCGCGATCCTGTGCCGGTGGCGAGAGGGCGAAGGCGAATTGATCGCCGAGGCGTCTTCCCTCGGCTGGTACAATATCGAGGAAGCCGCCCGGCTCGATACCTTCCCCGACGCGCTGCCGGTGATGCGGCTGGCATT
>JBOHLV010000034.1:0-3170 GCA_050729815.1 Allostellaceae bacterium | reverse complement strand
CCTATCAGACTGAGCTTGGCGAGAATTTCCGGCGGAACGGTGATGATGTGGCATCCGGCTGCGTCAGCCTGAAAGATATTGAGCAGCTCACGCGGGCTGGCCCATAGCAACTCGGCGCGGGGGCGGGCGCACAGGAGGCTGCGTGCCTGCTTCATGATGGGAACGGGGTCGATACCGGTGTCGGCGATGCGCCCGGCGAAGACGGAAACGATGGCGGGGGTTGTGGAATGGAGCGCGGCGGCGACGCGCTCCACCTGGCTGAGCGTGAGGATGGCGGTGACGTTGACGGCGACGCCGGAGCGAGAAAGGCGCTGGATGAGCGGGCCCATGAAAACGCCGTTCTGGTCGGTGACAGGGATTTTTACGTTGACGTTCGGTCCCCAGGACGCGATGGTGCGTGCCTGTGCTTCCATACTGTCTTCGTCGCTGGCGAAGACTTCGAGCGACACGGGACGATCGGGAACAGCACGCAGCAGGTTGCGCGCGAAGGTCTCGTAGTCGAGGACCCCGGCTTTGCGCATCAGCGTGGGGTTGGTGGTGAATCCCCTGATCCAGCGATTTTTGCAGAGGGCGAGAATGCTGGACAGGTCCGCTCCGTCCGCAAAAAGTTTGATCTTGAGAGTGTTGATGCTGGGCACGGCTGGCTCCTTTTCTAGCGTGGGGTGAATGGCGTGGTGAGTGCGTTCCTGCGGCTGCGATCTGTCATTAACCCGTGCAAGCATTGGAGCGCGACGAGCCAGAGGAAATGCGTGTTGCCGAGGAGATATCTGCGCCAGAGCCGTCGCGGCTCGCGGACGAGGCGATAGAGCCATTCGCAGCCGATGCGGTGCGTCCATTGGGGGGCGCGCCTGCGGAGCCCGGACTGGGTGTCGAATGCTGCGCCAACGGAAATGGCCGCGCCGATGGGGAGCCGGGGGCAGTTCTCGTACATCCATATTTCCTGTTTGGGCGCTCCGAAGGCGACGCAGAGCAGGTCGGGTTTGGCTTCGGAGATTTGCTGCCGGATACGGGCGGATTCCAGAAAATTATTCTCAAAGCCGGGGGCGGGACAGCAGGTCCCGGCGACGCGGAAGCCGGGACAGTTGCGCTCGAACTTGCGCGCGGTCGCCTCGGCCGCGCCGGGGAGGCCGCCGAGAAAAAAGACGGAAAGATTGTGGCGGGGAGACTCGATGCAGAGACGCTCCATGAGATCGCCTCCGGTGACCCGCTCGGGAACGGACTTTCCGAGTATGCGCGAGGCGAGAACGATGGAAATGCCGTCGGGTACGGCGAGGTCGGCAGAACGGAGGGCGGCGGCGAAGCGCGGCTGGCGCGCGGCCAGCGTGACCAGTTGGGCGTTTGGGCCCATGATGAGCAGCGGCTTGTGCGCGGTGCGGCTCTTGAGCGTGTAGATGACCCAGGCGGTGGCGTGCTCGATGGACATGCGATCGATGGGGATTCCGTTGAGAAAAAACCGGGAGGGTTTGGGGAACGGCAGGCTGGAGGTGGAACGCGTGGGCACGGGGCTGGAAGCACGGGCCCTGGGGCGGGTCGAAGTGGCGGGGCCGGAAATGAAGTCGGGTGAAAACAGCGGTGCTACTGCCACAACGCCTCCTGTTGTTGAAGGAAAAGCCGGGGGTGGATTCCGTTCATGATGGGGCTGCCGGATTGGGGCGGCGCGAATTCGTCGCGAAGCCGCCCGAGAAGATGAGCGGGCGAGGCCGCCGCCGAAGCCGTGATGGCGGCGGCGGCCCTCAGGTATTGTTTCTGCGCGAGCCGGATGTTGAACTCGCGCAGACGCTCCTTGGCGCGGAGCTTTTTGGGGGAGAGCAAACTCTGAAGGCGGCTGCGAATGGCGGCAAGCGATTGTGGCGTGCGGCGGGTGAGATAGGAGAGCAGCAGGTATTGAACATACAAGGCCGCGACCATCTGTGTGCCCAGGTTGCGCGAGCTTACGCTGGACTCGTTCTGACGAAACCCGACTAGTTCTTCCGGAATGCAATGAATTTCGTGCTCGATAGCCATGCGCCACCAGAGGTCAGCGTCCTCGTTGTGCAGGCCGATGCGGTAGCCGCCGAGGTCGCGGGTCTTTTCTACATTGAGTGCAACGGTGGGGTGACAGATCGAAAGCAGGTAGCCGTTGCGAACGATGCTCTGAAGCTGCCGCGGGGTTCCGCGGGTGCAGCGAAATGTTCCGATGGCGCGCCCGCGAGGATGATAGTTGGCGAGCGAGTAGAACATGCCGGCGCGGGGCGTCGATTCGATTGCGGAAAGAAGACGGCCAACGCGTTGCGGGTGCGAGACATCATCCGCATCCTGGCGAACCAGCCACGGCGTGCGGCACTCGCGAAGCATGCGATTGAGCGTGGGCGTAATGCCCTGGTTGGGTTGGGTGAGAATGCGGAGGCGGGAGCCAGGCGACGGCTTGGCCGCGAGGGAGCGAAGGTACTCAAGGCTGTCATCGGTGGCGCCGTCAACGATGGCGAGGATTTCAAAATTCGCGCACCGCTGCGCGAATAGACTGTTCATCGCTTCGGGCAAATACGGCATCGCGTTGTAGATGGGCAAGCCGACGGTGATGAGCGGTTGCTGTGCCATGGCATTCTTTCCTGGTTATGCAATGCGAAGGAAGTGTTAAGCCCATGAAGCAACGGATTGGCAATCGGGGTCAATTGCAAATAGTGAGAGATTCATAACTTACGTAATCTGTTTCATTTTGGGTCGGGGTGATACCGTTGCGGAAAATCCAGTTAGAGGGGAACCAATGTTGGTGTACCCGCAAAAGAAGTGCAGGTCTCTCCACTACGTCGGCAAAAATCGCGGACTCCGGTCGAGATGACAAAGTTTGTATTTGGATACAGCGATGTTGATTCTGCCCCAGAGGGTTAGAGCGCGCGCGGCTGCGCTTAGTTGTCAGAAGGATAGTTAGGGAAAAAATATGCGCGAAGTTAGCGAAAGGTTCGGCGAACTCGGTGTTTGTATTGTGGGTGGGGCTGGATTTATCGGCAGCCACTTCGCGGATGCGCTGCTGGGGAGCGCAACGACGCGCCGAGTGACTCTATTCGACAACTTTTCCTCGGGGCGCGAACGCCACTTTGAAAAACATCTTGAAGACGCGCGGCTGCGCGTGGTTCGCGGCGACGCTTCTGATCTCAATGCGCTGACTGAAGCGATTGCCGGACATGATGTGG
>JBOHLV010000033.1:0-2714 GCA_050729815.1 Allostellaceae bacterium | reverse complement strand
CGCTCCACGAGGATAAGACGCGCCTGATCGAGTTTGGTCGTTTACCGGCCTTGACTCGGCAGCGACGGGGCGAGCGGCGTCCAGAGACCTTCGCCTTTCTCGGCTTCACCCACTACTGTGGGTGGACGCGGGACACCTTGCCCTTGTAGCGCGCCACGACCGGCTTCAGGACGCCCTCCCAACCGTCGGCGCTGTGGACATTGCCGGGACGCAGCGCGCACCGCTCCAGATCGCCGAACTGGTTGAAGACGAACAACGGGTGGAAACACGTGCAATCGTAATGGCCGTTCCAGACGCTGTTTTCCTGTTCGCCATGCGTCGGGCTGACGCTCGAATCCATGTCGAGCAAGATGCCCTTCGGCGGACGCCGGGCGTGAACGCGGTCGATCCACTTTCCCTGGAGATCGGCGAGGGCCGACAGGTTCTTCTCCGCCGCCAGCCACTTTGTCTCGAAGCGGCCCATCTGGCTCGGCGATGCAGCGCAACCATGGGAAGCCCTGCCGCCGACGATCCAGCGCAACGCTGGACGTGGCGCAGACGCTCAGCGTCGTTCACGTCCTCATATCCGGCGAGGCGACCAAAAACGGATTGCCTAAACATACCGGCCAATGCGTGTCGCCCGTTCTTGCCAGTGCGGGCATCGGCCAAGACATCGCCCGCCATTACCGACAGGCCGAGAGCGTCGTCGAGTTCGCGATACGCAAGCAGCCCGGCGTCGGAGGTGACGACCGAACCGCAAAACTGGATCATCAATCGGCGATCGAAATCGAGCCTCAAAGCCCCGTCATTTGAATCACCCGCCGGGTTCGTCATGATGGGTGGCAGCGGCTGGCCCGTAACAGGGGCAGCAACACGCCGGGCTCGGACCGCGTGACACGGAAGAAGGTCGAGGAGCGGCCCGATGGCGTCGCAGGATTCCTGGAGGACATACGACAGGACCTGCGCCGAGGAACTTACCAGCCGGAGCCCGTTCGGCAGCGGCTCATACCGAAGCCGGGCAAGCCGGGACAGTTCCGTCCGCTGGGCATACCGACGCTCAAAGACCGACTGGTCCAAATGGCGCGCAAGCTGGTGCTGGAGCCGGTCTTCGAGGCGGACTTCTATCCGATCTCGTACGGCTTCCGCCCCGGCCGAAGCACCCACGACGCGCTCTCGCGAGTGCGTCACAAGTTGAACCCGACATCGGCCGGACCCTCACGGACCCGGTATGTGATCGAGGGGGACATCAAGGGCTGCTTCGACGCCATCGATCATCATGTGCTGATGGATCGGGTGCGCCGCCGCGTCCGGGACCGCAAGGTCCTGCGGCTCGTGCTCGCCTTCCTGAAGGCCGACATCATGATCGAGGGCAACCGTCGGCATCCGGTGGTCGGCACCCCGCAAGGGGGCATCATCTCGCCGTTGTTGGCCAACGTCTATCTGACGGCCATCGACGAGAGATACCGGCGCTGGGTTCCCAACCCGCGCGACAAGACCCGCGAGCGGGCGCAACAGCGCCTGCAATCCGACTACAAACGTGGCCGGCCGGGCTTTTATATCGTGCGGTACGCGGACGACTTCGTCGTACTCGTGCAGGGAACGCGGCAGGATGCGGACGAAGAGCGTCTGGCGCTGGCGCGGTTCCTCAAAGAGGAGCTGCGCATGGAACTGTCGATGGAGAAGACCAAGATCACCGACGTCCGGGAAGGCTTCGACTTCCTGGGCTATCGGATCGCGCAGGAGAAAATGCCGTCAACAGGACGGCACGTGGGCATGCTCTTCATCCCGAAGGGTAAGTCACAGCTTCTCCGCGACAAGATCAAGGCCAAGGTGAGCGAAATGCCCACGGGTAGAACCCTCGCCGACCTCATCGACCACCTCAACCCGGTCATCACTGGCTGGCGCAACTACTACCGGTACGCGACGCGTTCCGGGAAGGAGTTCGCCAAGCACGACTGGTGGCTGTGGTGGCGCCTGAAAGCTTGGCTCGGCAAGAAGCACGGTGGAGCATCTGGAAGGAAGCTGCGCCGACGATACACCGAGTCAAGCGCGCGGGGGCAAGGTGGATGGCGGTCAAGCGGCAAGAAGCTTGCCCGGTTCTCCGACACCAAGCGCCTGCGCTACCCGGACCGGGGACTACGCATACCGAACGGATGGAACGACCCGGACGAACGCTTCCGCAAGGGAGCCGACAAGTTCTGGGAAGCGACCCTCGCCCTCGCATCGTTGTGAGGGACACCCGTGGCTGAGGCCACGCATGGAGAGCCGGATGCGGGGAAACTCGCACGTCCGGTTCGGAGTGGGGGATGAAGAAACCTGCCTCAGCGATGGGGTAAGGCGCTTCATCCCTACTCTACCGGCAAACCCGTCCGCACTCTCACTTTTATGGGGCTTCCGAAGTCAAGGGGCACGCCAGATCGCACGACTCAGGGAGCACGACCCAAACCAGGGCCGTGTTGGCGGGCACCCCTTCCGCATCATCTTGACCCAGCTTCCGATCGAAGAAATCGCCAGGACAGAGCGCCATCTGCAAGAGCCGATCACCGGCTCGACTTTTATCCGGTCCGATGCCGCCGGCTGCCCGACTGGCTCGCAACCCCAATCCCGTTTGCTGCGGGTGCGGCGCTCCGAGGGATGGGACCCTTCTCTACGAACGGCATCTTTCAGCCCAGTGAGAGTTCGGTCACACATCCGCCCGGCATTCCCGACGGTCGCGACCCGTGCGGGAATTCGAA
>JBOHLV010000032.1:0-28303 GCA_050729815.1 Allostellaceae bacterium | reverse complement strand
GTTTACATAGGATGCGAAGGGATTCATGATTCGCTTGGTGGAAGGAGCGGATCATGGCGCGCATTGGCAGACCTCAGGAGAGAGAATTGGTGCTTGCCGAAAGCGAGCGTGAGGAATTGGCACGGATCGCGCGGTCGCGCTCGGCGGCGCACGGTCTGGTTCGCCGGGCGGAGATTGTTCTGGCATCCGCCGGCGGTGAAGCGAACACATCGATCGCCCGTCGGCTGGGTGTGACCAATCCGACGGTCTGTCATTGGCGCAAGAAGTGGTTCGAGCAAGGGCTCGCTGGCCTCTATGGCGAGGCGCGTCCGGGGCGCCCGCGAACCCATGACGAGGAAGCGGTCGCCGACCTTCTTCGCACCGTTCTCAAATCGACGCCGCGGATGGGGACGCATTGGACCGTGCGCTCGGCGGCGGAGGCAACGGGTTTATCGAAGAGCACGGTGGCGCGCATGCTCGCCTTGTTCGGGGTGCAGCCGCACCGCTCCAAGAGCTTCAAGCTCTCCACCGATCCGCTGTTCGTCGACAAGGTCAAGGATATCGTCGGGCTCTACCTCAATACGCCGGATCATGCTGTTGTGCTGTGTGTCGACGAGAAGACTCAGATCCAGGCGCTCGAACGGACCCAGCCCATCCTGCCGCTGGGGCTTGGTTATGTCGAGGGTATCACCCACGATTATATCCGGCACGGCACGACGACGTTGTTCGCGGCGCTGGATATCGCCAACGGCCAGGTCCTCACCCAATGTCGCGCCCGCCATCGCCATCAGGAGTTCCTCGGCTTCCTCAAGCATATCGATGCCACCGTGCCGAAGAACCCCGATGTCCATCTCGTCGTGGACAATTACGCGACACACAAACATCCCAAAGTGCGAGCATGGCTCGCGGCGCGATCGCGCTTCCACATCCACTTCACGCCGACTTATGCGTCCTGGCTCAATCAGGTCGAGCGCTGGTTTGCCTTACTCACCCAACGCCAAATCCGCCGGGCATCGTTCGTCAGCGCAAAGGACCTCGTCGCCAAAATCACCACCTTCGTCGATGCCTACAATGCCAAGTGTACACCGTTCGTCTGGAGAGGGCTGCCAACAAAGGCATACGGCAACCTCCAGGCGCGGTTCGCAGCTTTAAGAGATTTACGTGGACCCTGAGCTACAGCCCGTTAACTTTTGAACTGACGGACTACCCAAATTATGAGGCATTGCGGGCGGTTCAAGTTCGCGATATCGTCGCTGAGACGAGAACGGCATCAAATCAGATTCTGCCGACGGATGAGTCTGGTTCGAGATCACTAATGATTTGCCCCAGTTGCTCGACCGCACTGGCCGAAGAAATGGCGATATGCCCCTCGTGCGGCACGGAAGTTGCCTACGCCTGCCCTTCCTGCACATCGCTTAACGGCGCGGCCGCGAAATTCTGTTCCGAATGTGGCACGCGCCTACCGCCACGTGCGCGCGGCGCCGCCGATGTCAGGGTTTCCGACGTTGCCGCACCGCGCGCGGCACGGGCTCATATCGAGGCCGAGCGCAGGCAATTGACTGTTATGTTCTACGATTTGGCCGACTCGACGCTGCTCGCATCGCGGCTCGATCCTGAAGATTTGCGCGATGTCCTCGGCGCCTTTCACCGCTGCGTCACCAACGAGGCCGTGCAACTCAATGGCTTCGTGGCAAATTATGTCGGCGATGGCGGGCTCGTCTATTTCGGTTATCCAGAGGCTCACGAAAACGATCCGGAGCGCGCCATCACCGCGGCGCTGGGCATCATCGACGCGGTGTCACGGCTCGCGCCGATGAACGGTTATCGAGCGCAAGTCCCGTCGGCATCGCCACGGGACTGGCCGTCGTAGGGGACATTATCGGCGGCGGGGATGGGCCGGAACGAGATATCGCGGGCGAGACACCGAACCTCGCCGCCCGCCTGCAGGCCATGGCCAAGCCGGGCGAGGTGGTGATTTCGGTCGCCACCAAGAGGCTTGGCGGCGGGCTGTTCGACTACGCCGATCTGGGCGGTCTGACGCTGAAAGGCTTCGCGGCGCCGGTACCGGCGTGGCGCGTCTTGGGACGAAGCGCGACCGAGAGCCGTTTCGAGGCGCGTCAGGATGCTGAGCTGACGCCACTGATCGGTCGCCAGGCGGAGTTCGCCGCGTTGCTGGATTGCTGGGACAAGGCGCGGGCCGGATCGGGCCAAATCGCCTTGTTGTCGGGCGAAGCGGGGATCGGGAAATCGCGATTGACCGCGATGTTGCTGGAACGGCTGGCGAGCGAGCCTCACATCCAGCTGCGCTATTTTTGCTCGCAGCAACAACAGGCATCGCCGTTGGCGCCGTGTATCCGGCAACTGGAGCGCGTCTGCGGCTGGGGGCGCGACGATCCGCCGGCGCGCAAATGGGCAATGCTGGAGACCGCGCTGGTCCGAGATCGTCAGCATGGAGAAACCGTCGCGCTGATCGCCGACCTCCTGTCGCTGCCGCCGGACGAACGCTATCCGCGACCAGACCTCAGCGCGCCGCGGCGGCGTGAGCGCACCTTGGAGGTTCTGCTGCGGCAACTCGAACTGCGGTCGCGGGCCACGCCCGGCGTGGTCGTGTTCGAGGACGTGCACTGGATCGACCCGACCTCGCTTGAATTGTTGGAACGCGCGGTCCAGCGCGTGGCCGAATGGCCGGTTCTTCTGGTCATCATCTTCCGGCCCGATTTCCCGGCGCGGTGGTCCGATCGGGCCAACGTAACATCGCTGAAGCTGAGCCCGCTGACCCGCGAGCAGGCGATGGAAGTGGTCGAGAACGTCGCCCGGCAGGGCGAACTGCCGGCGGAGGTCGTCCGGCATATCGTCGCCCGCGCCGACGGGGTGCCGTTGTTCCTCGAAGAGGTGACGAAGTCGATCCTGGAGGCGGGCCGCCACAAGACCGACGCGGGGGTGGCCGCGCCCGATCTCGTCGTGCCGACCACGCTCAATGCCTCGTTGATGGCCCGTCTCGATCGTCTCGGGCCGGCGAAGCAGGTGGCGCAGATGGGCGCCGCCATCGGCCGAACATTCTCCTACGACCTGCTCAAAGCGGTGGCGGGCCGGGACGGGCAGGAACTGGACTCGGCGCTCGACCGGCTGGTTAGCGCCGGCCTCGTGTTTCGGCAGGCGGATGCGCCGGCGGCCCAATTCCTGTTCAAGCACGCGCTGGTTCAGGATGCCGCCTATTCGACCCTGTTGCGGACGACGCGACGCGACTTGCATCGACGCATCCTGGACGCCATGACGCGCCTTGGCCCGGAAACGGTCGACAGCCCGGCCGAATTGCTGGCGCATCACGCGACGGAGGCGGGACTGGCCGAGCAGGCGACCGAATATTGGCTCGCGGCCGGCGAGTTGTCGCTGGCGGGATCGGCGTTGGTCGAAGCAATGGAGCATTTGAACAAGGGTCTGGCGGTGCTCGCCACGGCCAGGGACGGCGCGTGGCGCGATCGGCGCGAGCTCGAAATTCAGATCGCCCTGGGTAAGGCGCTGATCGCGACCAAGGGCCATGCCGCCGTGGCCACCGGCGAGGCCTTCGCCCGAGCCCGCGACTTGTGTGACCGGCTGGGGCATCCGCCGCATATCGTCTCCGTCCTGCATGGCCAATGGCAGCACGCGCTGTTGCGGGCAGAGCTCGCGTCGGCGCGCCGGCGCGCCAGCGAGTTGCTGGATCTGGGCGAGACGCGAAACGACGCCGTGCTAAAAGTCATGGGTTGCCGTGCCAGCGGGGTCACCTGCTTCCCGCTCGGCGAATTTCACGGCGCCTGCGATTATCTCAATCGCGGCCTCGATCTGTTCGATCCGGACCAGCGCGCGCTCTTCGCCGGACTGACCGTCGACGACGGGCAAGTGGTGATGCAGTACTATTCGTCGTGGGCCCTGCTTTACCTTGGCGATCTCGACCAGGCGCGGCAACGGTGCGACGCCGCGCTTGCCGAGGCGCGCCAGTTGGGCCAAGCCTTCACGCTGGCGCATGTCCTCATCGCATCCGTGTTGATCAAGCTGCTGCTTCACGAATTCGAGGCGGCGCAGCGGCCGCTCGCCGAGGTCCTGGCTCTGGCCGAGGAGCACGGCATCTCCTATTTCCGAGTCGTGGGCGGCATCTTCCAGGGCCGTTGCCTCACCGGGCTGGGGCGCGAAGAGGAAGCCATCGCGGTATTGAAGCAGTGCCTAGCGCTCTATCGCGGCAGCGGCAGCCTGCTCTATCTGCCGACCTTCCTGACCTTCCTGGCCGAGGCCCATCTCGCGGCAAAGCAGCCCGAGGAAGCGCTCAAACTTTTATCCGAGGCGGCGGCGATCGTCGCCGCGACGCAGACGCGGTGCGACGAGGCGGATCTGCACCGCGTCCACGGCGAGTTGCTGATGATGACCGGTGACGTAAGCAGTGCCGAATCGTGGTTCCGCCAGTCGGTCGCGGTCGCGCGCCGACAGGATGCGAAGTTCCTGGAGCTTCGCGGCGCGCTTTCCCTCGCCCGCCTCTGGGGCGATCAAGGCAGGCGCGCCGAAGCTTGTCAGTTGCTGCGGCCGATATATGAGTGGTT
The DNA here is from genome assembly GCA_050729815.1 of Allostellaceae bacterium. Classification (GTDB taxonomy): domain Bacteria; phylum Pseudomonadota; class Alphaproteobacteria; order ATCC43930; family CGMCC-115725; genus JAATGI01. The sequence continues at coordinate 23,753 of JBOHLV010000032.1, read as the reverse complement.
TACCGAAGGCGCCGATACCGTGCTGCTCAAGGATACCAAGATGCTGATCGACGCGCTCGCTTGAGCGAAGGTCGAGTTCGGCATTCCGCCGACTGGCAAGCGCCGGCGCAAATGGTGGGGGATATGCATGTCCGTCGATCACGATGAACCTGTCGGAACAATGGCTGGCGGCGCCACGCCGGGGGCGCCGCCGTCGCCGTTCGACCTGAACGACTTACGCCAACAGAGCTTCGTTGAACGGCTGACGTTGCGACTGTTCGAGGATCCGCGATGGCTGTTCGCGACGCTGCGGCGCTTCCGCCCGATCGCGCATCTGCCGTTCACCGATTTCTGGATGATCACCCGCTTCGACGATGTCGAGGAGGTTCTCACCCACAATGACGCATTTCCGGTGCCGTTTGGCGACAAGGTGAGCGCGCTCGACGGCGGTCCCAACTTTTTGCTGGGGATGGAACAGGCGAACGCCGATTATTGGCGTTGGCAGAAACAGGTGATGCACGCCTTCACGCTCGACGACGCCGCGACGATCGTCACCCCGCTATCGGGGCAATTCGCGCGCGAGATCATCGATGGAAGCGGCGGCCGCCTCGACGCCATTCAAGACTTCATCACCCTAATCCCGACCAAGATCTGCGAACGCTATTACGGCGTGCCGATCGCGGACGATCTGAAGGTGACGTTCGGCCACTGGACGATCGCGATGAGCAACTTCATGTTCGGCGATCCGACGGACAAGCCCGCCTATCGGCGCGTGGCGCTGGCCGCCGGCGCGCGGCTGCGGCCCGTGGTCGATCACGCGATCGAAGAGGCGAAAGCGGGGAGAGGACTGCCCGACACCGTTCTGGCCCGACTGATCGCGATGCAGCGCGCGGGCGCGACCGGACTCGACGACGCCATTATCCGCACCTTCCTCATCGGCATGATCAGCGGCTTCGTGCCCACCAATACCATGGCGGCGGGGCACATGCTGGAGATGTTGTTGCGCCGTCCCGACTTCATGGCGCGGACCCGGGCGGCGGCCGAGGCCGGCGACGACAAGCTGCTGACCCGGTGCCTGTTCGAAGTGATGCGTTTCAAACCGTTGAACCCCGGTCCGTTCCGAAATTGCGTCACGGACTATACCCTTGCCGCCGGCACCCGGCGGCAGGCGCGGTTGCCCAAGGGCGCGAAGCTGCTCGCGGGAACGCAGTCGGCGATGTTCGACGGGCGCCGCGTTGCCCGACCGAACGAGTTCAATCCCGACCGGCAGGCTTCCGACTATATGCTGTTCGGCGGCGGCCTCCATTGGTGCACCGGCATCTATATCGCCCGGGCCCAGATCACCGCCATGTTCAAAGCTTTGCTGCTGACAAAGGGGCTGCGTCGGGCGCCGGGCAAGTTGGGACAGTTGCAGTTGCTCGGTCCGTTTCCGGAGCATCTCTTCGTGGAGTTCGCCGACCCGCGCGTCTGACCCGGGGAATGGCGCGGGGTAATGGGAGGGATCATGCATTCGCTTGTGACCATAGCAATCCCGTTCGATGCAGCGCTGTCGGGCGCGGTCGAGGCAAGGCTCGACGCCCTTGGCAATCCGGCCGGTCCCGCGATGCGGGACCCGCTGGACGCCGCCGCCTTCGTCCACTTCATCAGCATCACGGTATTGCCGGGCGAGGACCGCCGACCGGCGCACATCCTGATCGAGGTGAACGCCGATGGCGGTACGCCGCGGGTCCTCGAGGGGCTGCAGAACGCGATCGGCAAGCCACTGCGCGAGATTGTCGAGGCCGCCGGGTTGTCGCTCGGCAACAGGCCGATGCGCGATTTCCTCGACCGTTACCGGCTCGAGGTCGGACAAGGCTGGTTCACGACGCCCGGCCTCAATTTCGACGGCACGCCGGAACTGACGGTCCCCCGGATCAAGCGCGAACACGCGCTGGCGACGACGATCTCGGCGATGCTCGACGACGCGCCGCGGTCTCTCTCGGCCCTCGCCACGTTGCAGGATGTGAAGCGCCGGCTGTGGGCCGATGAGGCGGAGAAATGGGCGTTCGCGCCCGAGCCCGCCGACTTCCTCGGCCCGATGCCGCCGCTGGCGACGGCGGTCCTGCCGGTCCTTGGGTCATTGGTCATAACCTTGCTGTGGCCGTTTCTTCTGGTCGGGGCCGCCGCGTTCGCGCTCGCCTGTTGGGTCGGCGGACCGATCGCGGGCGTGGTTCTTGCCGTGCTGTTCGTGGTTGCGGCAGCGGCGCTGCCGGCGGCTCGCTGGCTGTTCCTCGCCGCCGCCGTGATCACGCTGGTGATCGGCTGGCTTGCCGGACCTTTCCTGACTGCCCTTTGGATCGGGGGCGCCGCGCTGATGGCGCCATGTGCCGCGATCTATGCCCTGCTGCGACGCAAGGAAGAGTCGGACGTCCCCGAAGACATTCCCCCCCTCGGCGGCGGCGGTGGCCGACATCATGAAGCGGGAAAATTTCGGCGCGCAAAATCACATGGCGGCTGCCTCGACAATGAAGCTTGGCCCGCTGCGGCTGTTCACCCTGCGCGTCGGATTGTGGCTTGCGGCACAGCTCGGATTGCATTTCTCGATAACGGGATACCTCGCGACCACCAGCGTGATCCATTTCGCCCGCTGGGTCCTGCTGCCGCGCACCAACCAGTTGTTATTCTGGTCCAATTTCGACGGAACCTGGGAAAACTACCTCGAAGACTTCATCCAGTTGGCGCATCAGGGGGTCACCGGAATCTGGAGCAACACGGCCGGCTTTCCGAGAACAAGCAACTTGTTCAATGCCGGCGCGACGGACGGCGATCGGCTGCGGCGGTGGACTCGTCGCCAGCAACGGCCAACGCTGGTCTGGTACTCGGCCTATCCTCAGCTGACTCTGCCGCGGATCCGGACCAACGCCGCGATCCGCCAAGGCATCACCGGCGCCGTCACCGAGGCGGCGGCGAAGGATTGGCTGGCCTGTTTCGGCTCGACGCCGCGCCCGACCGATCTGCTCGACGTGCCGCAGATCCCGACGCTGATTTTCGGCGGGCTGCGCCGGCTGACGTATAGCGTGTCGCTGTTCATCCGCCTGTCGCCGGATCGCGACCGCAACAAGACCTGGCTAGCTTCCCTCGAACCCGAGATCAGTTATGGCGACCATCTGACCGCCGACTCGGCGCTGCTGCTCGGCCTGTCGCGCACCGGCCTCGAAAGGCTGGGACTGGAGCCGCGCCATATCGAAACCTTCCCGGTGCCCTTCCAGCACGGCAGCGCGGCGACTTGGCGCGCCCGCGCGGTCGGCGACATCGGGAGCAACAGCCCGGAGCACTGGTTGTGGGGCAGTGACGAAGCCCCCGTCGATGCCGTCATGCTGATCTACGCGCGCGACGAAGGACGCTTCGCGCAACTCGTCTCGGCGCGGATCGCGGCGGCGCAGGCCGCCGGCCACACGGTGGTCTATCAGGTCCGGCTCGCCCCGAACCCACCGCGGGGCCAGCAGATCGTCGAGCCCTTCGGCTTCGCCGACGGCGTTTCCGATCCGGTGATCCGCGGCGTCGGCAAATGGTCTTCGGCAGAGAACCGCAACCATCTGGTCGCGCCGGGCGAGTTTGTTATGGGTTACCCCGACAATCTCGGTTACGTCCCATCCTCTCCGAGCGTCGCCGCCGGTGACGATCCGCGCGATATCCTTCGCGCCGCGACGCCGGACCCCGCGGAATCGCGCCCCGATTTCTCGACGCCGCAGCCCACCGGCCGCAAGGACCTTGGGATCAACGGCAGCTATCTCGTGGTGCGGCATCTCGAGCAGGATGTCGCCGGTTTCAACGAATTCCTGGCGATGGCGGCCCGGCAGCCGGCCGTCAGCGCCGCCGCGTCGCGCGACGTTCCAACGGAACAATGGCTCGCGGCGAAGATGGTTGGGCGTTGGCACGACGGAACCTCGCTCGTGCGCAATCCGGATCGGCCGGGCTCGCGGCGCGCCGCCCCTGGCGACCCGCCGACGCCGGACAATGATTTTCTGTTCGGCGTCGAGGACCCGAGCGGGCTGCGCTGCCCGTTCGGCGCCCATGTTCGCCGCGCCAATCCACGCGAAAGCTTTACCCCGGTGTCGCCTGACCCGGCATTGGATTTCCTGGCGCGCCAGGCCGGCGCCGATCCTTACGCCGATCTATCGCCGACGGCGCAATTGGAACTGTCGATCACCAACCGCCATCGCATCTTGCGCGTCGGCCGGCACTACGAGCCCCAGGGCGCGCTGACGAAACCGGGACTCATCTTCCTGTGCCTCAACGTCGACATCGAGCGTCAGTTCGAATTCGTTCAGAAAACCTGGCTGTGCGGACCGAGTTTCGCGGGCCTCGAGCGGGAAGTCGATCCCGTTCTGGGGCAACGGACCGAGAGCGATGTGCTGACCATCCCAACGCCTCGCGGCCCCGTGCGCGTCACCGGGTTGAAGGATTTCGTGACGGTAAAGGGCAGTGGCTATTTCTTTCTGCCCGGCAAATCAGCATTTCGATTTCTTTGTCACTGAATTAGAGCAATGTCCCTGCAAATGGAATCTGGAGGCTTCTGTGAGGTCGCGGCTTGGGGAGGCTCGAAGATGAAGCGCAACGTCGAAGGGTGGAACCGGCGTCAGACGTTTCTGCGTCCAAAATGCGTGGACGCTCGCAGCGGTGCCGACCGATGACAAGCGCCAACTCCTTGCCCAACGATGCCGGGTCGGAGGCTGCTGGCCCGCTGGTCGGCATCCGCGTCCTCGATATCACCAACGTCGTGCTCGGCCCGTTGGCGACGCAGACCCTGGGCGATTACGGCGCGGACGTCATCAAGGTGGAAAGTCCAGCCGGCGATTTGATGCGCAGCGGCAGCTACATGCGCCGCCCGGGCATGGCGGCGACATTCATGAACCTCAACCGCAACAAGCGCTCGCTGTGTATCGACCTGCGTCAGCCCGACGGCGTGGCCGCATTGCGCCGCGTCGTGCCGAGCTGCGACGTGCTGGTGCACAATATGCGGGTGGAGGCGATCGAACGGCTCGGCTTCGGCTACAAGGCGGTGAAGGCGCTGCGGCCCGACATCGTCTATTGCGCCGCCACCGGCTTCGACGAGGACGGGCCGGATGCCGGCAAGCCGGCGTTCGACGATGTCATCCAGGCGGCAAGCGGTCTCGTTGCGATCACCGGTATGGGCAAAGACGCGCCCGACTTCATCCCGACGCTGGTCGCCGATAAGACGACGGGCATGGCGGTCGTGAATGCGGTCCTGGCGGCGCTGTTCCATCGCCAGCGCACCCGCCAAGGCCAATATGTCGAAGTACCGATGCTGGAAACAATGACCGCCTTCGTCATGGCGGAGCATTTGGGTGGCCTCACCTTTGAGCCGCCGGGTCCGGTGGGCTACACCCGCATTCTCGGCGGCGGCCGCAGCCCGTCGCCCACCAAGGACGGTTATATCGGTATCCTGCCCTATACGGCCGAACGCTGGTCCGCGCTCCTAAAGGCCGTGGGCCGGCCCGAACTGGCGGAATTGCCGATGATCAAGGATCGCGAGGAGCGCTACGCGCGCAGCAAGGAAGTGTACGCGCTGCTCGCCACCATCACGCGGACGCGGACCACGGCGGAATGGATGAAGCTGTGCCACGAACTCGACATTCCGGCGACGCCGGTCTATGGCCTCGACGAGTTGCCACGCCATCCGCAACTGGTTGCGACCAAGCTGTTTCAGACCGCCGAGCATCCGACCGAGGGCACCGTGCACTTCACGCGGCCGACAACCAAATTCGCCGAAACGCCCGCCAGGGTGCGGCGCCTGGCGCCGACCTTGGGTCAGCACAATGCCGAAATCCTGCGCGAGGCCGGCTTTCGTGATGACGACATCGCGGTGCTGCGGACGCGAAATATTCTGGTGGAGAGGAAATAGAAATGGACTTTGAGCTCGCCGAAGAAGATCGCATGCTCAAGGAGCTGGTGCACAAATTCGTGCGCGCCGAATTAATGCCGCTCGAGCCCAAGGCATTGGCGAGGGAGCATGAGGGAAGCGGCCTTGCGCTCGATGCCGCGGATCATGCGCGCATCGACGAGGTGTCGAAAAAGCTCGGCCTGTGGGGGCTCGACGCGCCGACCGATATCGGTGGCATGGATTTACCGAATGTCGCGCTGGTCGGTGTCAACGAGGAGATGGGCCATACCATCACGCCCTACACCCTGCCGCCGGATTCGCCGAACCTGCGCATGCTGATGACGACGGTGAACGAGCGGCAGCGCACGGCCTATCTTGAACCTTATGTCCGTGGCGACACGATCTCCGCCATCGCCGCGTCGGAGCCTGGCGCCGGCTCCGATCCCGCCGCCTTGATCACGCGCGCCGAACGCGATGGCGACGACTGGGTCATCAACGGCCGCAAGATCTGGACCAGCCGTGCCGCCGACGCCGACTTCACCATCGTGATGGCGCGCACCGGCAAGGAGAAACGCGGCGCGATCTCGGCCTTTCTCGTCGACAAGGGCACGCCCGGTTTCGAGGTGCTGCGCCGCATTCCCATGATCGGCGGCATGACGACGTATGAGGTGGTGTTCGAGGATTGCCGCATCGAAGGCTGGAAGCTGCTAGGCAAGGAAGGTGCCGGCTTCGCGCCGATGCAACTGCGCTTCGGCACGCGCCGGGTGCAAATGGCGTCGTGGGCCGTCGGTTTGGCGCAGCGCGCGCTCTCGATGATGTGCGAATATGCGCCGCAGCGCGTCACCTTTGGCGTGCCCTTGAGTGAGCGCGGCGTGATCCAAGGTTGGGTCTCGGACGCGGCGACGAAAATCCACGCCGCGCGGCTGATGACCTATGACTGCGCGGTGAAGCTCGATAAGGGCCAAGAGGCGCGGGGTGAAATCTCCATGATCAAGGCGTTCGCGGTCGAGATGGCGTGGGAGATCGTCGATCACGCCATGCAGATGTACGGCGCCATGGGCATGACCAAGGAAGTGCCGCTGCAACTGATGGCGAACCGCTTGCGCACCATGCGCATCTATGACGGGCCGACCGAGGTGCATCAATGGGTGATCGCCCGAAACCTGTTGGGGACGAAGCGATGAAAGAACGTTACGGCGATATATCGGTGCAATGCGACGGTCATGTCGCGCTCGTCGAGATCGATCGGCCGCCGCACAATCACGCAAGCATCGAACTGATGCGCCGCCTCGCCGACGCGTTCTTCGATATCGATACCGAACGCGAGCTTCGCGCGAGCGTGCTGATGTCCGCCGGGAAGAGCTTTTGCGCGGGCGCCGATCTGGTCGCGCGGTCCGACGCTGTCGCCAACGGCATCGAGCGCGTCGATTCTCTATATTTCGGGGCGGTGCGGCTATTCTCCGTCAAGAAGCCGATCGTCGCCGCGATCCAGGGTGCCACGGTCGGCGCGGGGCTCGGCCTCGCGCTTGTGGCCGATTTTCGCGTCGTGGCGCCGGAAGCACGGTTTGTCGCCAATTTCGTCAAGCTCGGCTTCCACCCCGGTTTTGGCATCACGTACACGCTGCCACGCCTTATCGGCGAACAGAAAGCGGCGCTGATGTGCCTGACCGGGCGGCGCATCAAGGGCGACGAGGCGCTGGCCTGGGGCCTGGCCGACGAGCTGGTGCCGCTCGACAAATTGCGCGACGCGGCGATGGCGCTGGCGCGCGAGCTGGCCGAGAACGCGCCGCTCGCGGTGGAGGCGACGCGTGCGACGCTTCGTGCCGAGCTGGCCGCCAAGGTGAAAGCGCGGACCGATATCGAGCTTGAGATTCAGACTCGGCTGCGCCGTACCGAGGATTATGGCGAGGGCGTGCGCGCGGTTGCCGAGCGGCGCCCGGGCAATTTCATCGGTGCCTGATCACGAATCGTGAGCCTCACGGGATCGACGACATAGCGGGCATAGGGTAGGAGGACGATGTCGCCGGGCTGGAACAGCACCGTGCCGTTGACCGAGCCCCCGTTTGGAAATGTGCCTCTGCGGGCTTAGGTCGTGCTCGATCGCGTCGTCCACGGAGTGAATGCCGCTGAGGTATCGGCATCGCCATGCCACCGGCCTCGAATGTCGGCAAGGCCTGGGGCGCCACGATTACCACGGCACCAGAGACGATCAGCATGACGGCCGTGGCGCGCGCCACCGGACGGCCCCAGGGCAACGTCTTCTCGGCGAACACCACCAGCGTTATCGCCGCCATCGCGGCGATGTTCATCACGCCGAGCGGGAACATGATCGCGAACAGCAGCCAGCAGCAGCCGAGGCAATAGCTACCATGGAGCAATCCCATGCGCACGGCGCCGGTGGCGCCATCGCGCCACGATGTCAAGATGAAGCCCAAGGGCGAGCGGCACGTCGCGAGGCACACATCCTTGAGCGGCGTCAGTTGATAAATGCCCGCCGCGACCAGGATCGCCCCGCCAATACGGGCCGCGGCCGCGGCCGAGAGCGCCGCGCGGGCGCCAATTTCCTCGGCGGCCAACGCGCCGGCATAGGCGGCGACGCCCGAGAACGCCCACACCAGAAGATAAGCCGCCACGAACACCCAGGTCGAAACGAAGGCCTCGCCGCGCAAGCGCTTGCCCGCTTGTACCTTGTGGAAGGTAAGGATCATCGGCGCGGCGCTGGGAAACATCATCGCCACCATCATCACCACCCAGACCGCGAGGAATAGCGGCGCGGCTAGCCCCATGGTGGGCGAGGACACGGCCATGCCCCCGCCGGCGCCCTGCCACAAAAGCGACGCCCATGCGCCGGCTGCCAGAACCAGTAACAGGCCAAGGATGATGTTGCGTTGCAGCGGCAGCGGATCGGAAGCCGCGTCGTTCACGGGGACTGTCTAGTTCGACCAGCGTATCGGGGCGTAATGGCCGTTCTTGCCGGAATTGTCCCAGCGCATGCCGTGATCGGCAAAGCTGCTGCCCTCGCCGCCCTTCGCAAAGGCGAGCTTGTCCGGCGCCACCGGATGGCCGACCGCCGCCCAGATTTCACCGCTTGGATGCATGGTGGGGAGCGGCTCCACGGCGAGCCGCATGATTCCGGGAATCTCGGCCGAGCGGGCCTTGCCGGCGATGGTATATCTGATCGGTACTTTCTTTGGGTCGAGATGTGTGCCGATCAACGGAGCGAGATGCGACATGGGGCCACCTTCGGCGCCACCGAAGATAGCGCCGAGCGCCCCGGTCTGCTGCTCGTTCGCGCGCTCGTCGATATAAGCGGCAGCCGTCCAGTTGCCTTGGCCCATCGCCCCCGGCGTATGGGCGACCACCGCGACGTTGAGCCCATCAAGCGAGACCGCGCCGTAATTGCCCTTGTCGATGTGGAAGACCAGCGCCACATCGCAGACCCCCTCGGTCGGTCGCGCCGTCATCGGTGCGCCCGACGAGACGAGGCACGGGCACACCACATCGCAGTTACAGTTCTCGAAGTAATCGCCGGAAAGCTGCCATTTCGTTTGAGTTGCCATCGTTTCCCCCTTCTATGCTCCCAGATGCGATTCACCTCTGGCCCCCCGGCGCTGTCAACGGATTTCAAATGATGTCTCTCACCTCCGCGCGATCATCTGTGCCGAGGGCAAAATCGTCGATTCGCGCGGTCGGCTGCTCGCGCACGGGACATCGACATTGACGATGGTTCTGATGTCCGGGAACGGCTGATAGAGAAGGCCGCCGATGATTTATGTCTATGCGCGGGTGGCGATCCGATCCGAGATGCCCGACATGTGCCGACTTCAGCCTGTTTCTCGTTATTAACATAATATTATTGTCGTGTACACGGTTGATCCATATTAATAATGTATTTTAGCCGTAGATAACATATTATCAGTGTTATTTACTCCCGATGAGACGAGCGAGAGACGAAACACTGCATGGGATCATATCAAGGAGGCATCGGCGAATGACGGGGCGGGGGCTCCGCGCTTTCCAATCCCGTCAAGGCCTTTGCCGGGATTGAACGGATTCGCGTCAATGGGCGAAAAGAAAGCGGCGGCTATCGCGTCACCGGACAAGTCCCGTTCGTCTCCAATCTCAGGCGCGGTCATGTGTTCGGCGTGATTTTCCGCTGCGAAGACGGCCGCCACGTCATGGCGCTGCTGAATACCGATATGACCGGCCTTCGTGCGGAGCAGCGCGCCGAATTCTGCGCCCTTGATGGAACGCGAACCTGGGCCGTTTCCTTGCGCGATGTGTTCGTGCCCGAGGAGGTCATCGTCGCGGACCCGTCGAGACGGCGTTTCCCAGAATACGACCGGGATTCATTCTCCTGCAAACCGGTCTTGCCATCGGGCTCATTCGCGATTGTATCGACATCATCGAGGGGGCGGGTCGTGCGCTTCGCCCCGTCAACGCGCATCTCGAAGAGCAGCCGGCCCAACTCGCCCAATGGCTTGCGCAGATCGAGCATCAGACCAAGGCCTTGGCGGCGACGCCTTTCGAAACCGACATAGAATATACCCGCGCCGTCCTGCGGCTTCGCCTTGACGCCGCGGAATATTCACTGAAGGCCGCACATGCCGCCATGCTCCATCTCGGGGCGCGGGGCTATCTGCGCGCGGCACGCGCCCAGCGTCGGCACCGGGAAGCATACTTCATCGCGATCCTGACGCCTGCGACCAAACAGCTTCGCCAGGAACTTACGTCACTTTCTTGAGACGGCCGTTTCTTTAGCAATGTTGCTCGATTGCGGTGTTGGGATCAGACGTATTTCAGGGAAGTTCGATCGTGGAAGTCGTTCAACTGCCCCGATGGGACCGTTACCTGGACACCTTCCTAAACGTCGAATATAAGCATCGAAGATAATGGTGGCGGCGCCTGCCGACGATGGATCTCGCACTCGCACATACATTTCTTGAGGTGGTTGGTGCGGGCAGTTTCGTGGGTGCAGGACACCGGCTGAATGTCACGCAATCGACGGTAAGTACGCGGATCCGGCTGCTGGAACAGGAGTTGGGTGTGCGCCTGTTCGTGCGGAACAAGGGCGGGGTTTCCCTGACGCAGGCGGGCGTGCAGTTTCAGCGACACGCCGCGGCTCTCATTCGCGTATGGCAGCAGGCACGACAGGATCTCGCCTTGCCCCACGGCTTTCGTGCGACCCTCCGGATCGGCAGCGAGGCGGGCTTGTGGAACAGGTGGCTGCATCTTCTTGTGCCGTGGATGCGGCAGAATGCCGCCGACGTCGCATTGCGCTGTGAAGTGGGGCTGCCCGACGGGATGACGAATGCCTTGGTCGAAGGATTGCTCGATGTCGGCGTGATGTATTCGCCGCAGAGCCGGGCAGGGCTCGAGATCATCCGCGTTGCGGAGGAAGAGCTGGTTTTTGTCGAAGTGGGGGGCACGACCGGCGCGGCGGGAGCAAGCGAACAGGTTTACGTGGATTGGGGAGATGAATTTCGCCGTCAGCATCGGATGGCATTTCCGGATTTCCAAATTCCCGCACTGTTCATCGGATTGGGGACCCTCGGTTTCGAGCAGCTTCTGCGCAACGGCGGCTCCGGGTATTTCCCGCGAAGCCTGGTCGAGCCGCAAGTTGCGGCGGGGACGGCGCGACTTGTGCCTGGAACAAGCACGTTTGCGCTGCCGATCTATGCCGTCTATGCATCGGCCGCCGACTCGGTGGCGGTCAATATGATGCTGAAAGGCCTCGCGGCGGTCATCGCTATCCATCCCGGCATTGCGGAACCCGCAGCGAGCCGGGATTTAGCGGATAAAATCTGACGGACGAATCCTGTCGGAATTCCAGGCGCCTCGCGTGTGCGCTCATCTGAGGATGCGCAGAGGGACTCTATCGACGCGAGTACCGCCAATTGCGCGGGTCTTGAAGCCATCATAGTGGGCCGAGAAGGGCCGGCCAATGCCCCGTCCATGGCGCAATATCGGCGGCAACCACAGCAATCGGAATTTCCGATAGCATGGTGCAATTCTTCTCGTTTGTCAGCGCGCCAAATATATTCCACATGTTTCCCCCGACTATACGTCGGCGAATGCAATACTTGTCGAGGGCGTGGCATGCAACGGAACGGCAATGGAGAAGGAAAGGGTCGCCAGGAGGAGCGGACGTCATATTACCTCGATAGAGCATTGGCGAGACGCGTCCTCGCCGGCGCATCGCCGCAATTACTTTGGGCGCGCTCGTCTGAGATCGATTTCGAGCAACTGCCGGAATCGTCTTTGCTCCGGCAGGAATTCAAAAAGGCGGAAGCGGAGAGCCGAATTCAACTCGAGAGACGCGTGCGCTCTTTCGGTTGGGCATCGGCCATGTGGTTTGGACTGAGACGACTGTGCATTGAGTGGTTCCGCGGTGCTCGCAAGAGGCCGGTGTCTCTGCGGTGAAGGGCCTTTGCACGTTACGCCCGACGCCGCGCGCCTCGCGACGATCGTCGCGCCCTTGTTATTTCCACCCGCCGCGTGATCGCCGCGGGCGTCGCTGCCTGTGGGGGATTCCGCCTCCCGCTTTGGGGCTTCGGGCGTCGAGCTCAAGGACGCGGCTGAATGAGTGTGGCCGTCCGGCGTTTGCAATGTGCGGCGACGGCGGCGTCCGGCATTCCGGATAACGGCCTCGCTCCCTTTTTCGGTTCTCCGAGGCGGCGTGACTTAACGCTGCCGCGGCGCTTTGCACCGGTTTTGAGACCCGCAGGTTTCCACTCATGAAAGACGACCAATCGCATCTGCCGGGCGCCGTCGACAAGGGCGCCGCGCACAGCAAGCTTCGAGACTTCACCGCCGACAGCCGCGTTCTGGTGATCATGGGGATCGCCGTCCTTGCCAGCATCGCGACCTCGATCGTCGGCGTGCTCATGTTTCGTTTGATCGAGTTGATTACCAACCTCTGTTATTTCGGTCATTTCAGTTTCCAATATGTCCCGTTCAGCAAATCGCCGCTCGGCTGGATCGCCGTGATTGTGCCGATCGTCGGCTCCCTCATCGTTGGATTCATGGCGCGCTACGGGACTGATAAAATCCGTGGCCATGGCCTACCGGAGGCGATCGAGGCGATCCTACTCGGCCGCTCGCGCCTCGACGCCAAGGTGGCGGTCCTGAAGCCGTCGTCGGCCGTGATCGTGATCGGTACCGGCGGCCCCTTCGGCGCCGAGGGCCCCATCATCATGACGGGTGGCGCGATCGGATCGCTGATCGCCCAGGCGCTTCCGGTGAGCGATACCGAGCGCAAAACACTGCTTGTGGCAGGGGCGACCGCCGGCATGACCATCGTGTTCGGCACGCCCGTGGCCTCGATGATGTTGGGCGTTGAATTGCTCCTATTTGAATGGACACCGCGCAGTTTCCTGCCGGTAGCTGCCGCATGCATTGTCGCCGACATCCTGCGGCACTTCACAGGGCTCGCCTACCCGCTCTTTCCATTTACGGGCGACGTTACGATTTCGCTCGTCGGGGTCGGTGCCTGGGTAATCGTCGGCATCGCGGGTGGCCTGCTTTCGGGCGTGCTCACGCGGATGGTCTATCTTTGCGAGGATGGATTCCGAAGACTACCGATTCACTGGATGTGGTGGCCCGCCATCGGTGCGGTCGTGGTGGGAGTTGGCGGATTGATCGACCCCAACGTGCTCGGCCTTGGCTATAGCAATATCGAACTGCTATTACGCGGCGGATTTTCGCCTGATGCCGGTCTTCGATTGCTGGTTGTTAAGGCCGTCGTCTGGGCAGTAGCGCTCGGCTCCGGCACTTCCGGGGGCACGCTTGCCCCGCTGCTAATGATGGGAGGGGCGTTGGCTGCCGCCGCCAACGCCTTTCTGCCGCACGCGAGCCCCGGCTTTTGGCCATTGCTCGCAATGTCGGCAGTGCTGTGCGGAACCTTACGTTTGCCGCTCACCGCGGTCTTCTTTGCGGTTGGCGTCACGGGTAACACGCACGTGCTGCTGCCGCTCGTCGTAACCTGTATGTCCGCATACACCGTCGATGTGCTTCTGATGCGTCGAGACATCCTGACCGAAAAGGTGGCACGGCACGGCCATCATGTAACCCGGGAATGGCACGTCGATCCCTTTGCGCTGACGCAAGTTGGCGCCGTGATGGCCAGGAACGTCGAGACCGTCCCGGGGACGATGACCCTGCATGAAGCAAGCAGCCTACTTTCGGACCGGAAGACTCGCCACCCGACCTTCCCAGTGATCGATGGCGATCATCGCGTACTCGGCATCGTCGATCCGCCGGCAGTGATCGGCTGGAGGCATGCGGGCAATCATCGGAGCGCTACGCTTGCCGAACTCTTCGCCGGCATGCCAAAAACCGTCATTGCCTATCCCGACGAGTATCTCGACGGGATCGTCGAGCGCATGATGGAAGTGAACGTCGCGCATATGCCGGTGATCTCACGCGAGCGCTCCGATTTGGTCGGATACATTGCCTGGAAAGACATATTGAAGGTGCGCGGCATGGTGCGCGAGGAGGAAACGCGCCGCGTCACCTATCGTCGCGTGCGCAAGCGCAAGGAAGTCAGACCCGCGGAAGGACTCGCCACTCGTGTCGTAAAGTTGGGAGGAAAAGCCGACGGCGTCGTTTCTGGTTCGCAATGATCGTCGTGTCAATCGGCGTTCGAGTTTGCTCTCCCGGTCGGCGTCGAGCAAGCCGCGAGCGAGCGCGCCCCAACATAGCGTTGTAGCGAGCAGTTTGCGATGCCTCCGGCGGCGCTGCGGTTAATTGGGGGAAGGGCGTGATCTCCTTCGGCGTCGCCAACCGTCGGTCCCTTTGTGGTACTGGTAGCTCCGCACAGGGCAGCTGGCTTGCTTGGGGTATAGTGGAACTCGATGCGTTGTAGGATGGGGGGATTCTGGCGCTGGGAAGGCCTCATAGAGCGCGCCGGCGGCATGGGTGGAAAGATTGTCGAGGACGACCCGCACCAGCGTCGCCTTGGGATAATGGAGATTAACCTGCTCGCGCATGCATTGGGCGAATTCGCGCGCAGTCCGCTGGTTGATGACCTTGACCCTCCGCCACGACGGCGGTACCCGGAGGCGTAGCGTTCGCGCCGACCGGGCGCGGCCGGGATTGGCCGGCGCACCCCGCCAATGAGCTGGGTCGGGCTGTCATCGAAGCACACGGCCGGACGTTTGGGATCAGGGGGTTTGGCGTAGAGGTCGAACACGTCCTCCATGAGGGCGACATAGGCGCCATCGACCCTGGGGATGCACCACATGTCCTTGCGGACCAACAGCGCCTCTTCCATGCCAGTGAGCTCGCGCTCGGCACCAAGCCGCAGCTCCTCGCTGAGGGCGGTCCTCCTCCATCGCGACTGGGCTTCACGCCAAAACAGGGGCCGTATCTCGCCTTCATCCACGCCTATACGCTTGTCCTCGGCCATCCGCCCGCCGAGGCCGACCCGCAAATTCCTGGATCGGCTCTTAGACTTTTGTTATTTCCTTTGGCCTAAAATCGTCCGCGCAGCACAGCAACAACGCCGCTGCAAGAGCTTATGCGTACAGTGAGGCGCGGCAATGGACGAACAACCCAATAACGTGCGGCGGATCCGCCGTCCGGCCCATAAACCCTCGTCTCCGGGTCGCCGAATGCGAGCAAACTGGCCGGCGGAATTGCGCTGCGGTCCGGTCCGGATTTCGTGTTACGTGGTCGACATTTCGGTTGGCGGCGCCAAACTCAGGATCGCCGGCGTACTTCCGTGGAACGTCATCAACGCGTGGCTGATCGTCGAGCCATTCGGTCCGATCTATACCGAGACCGTCTGGCGAAAGCACGAATGGTTGGGCGTACGTTTCTTCGAAGATCATCCCGAAATCGGCCATCTGAAAACGCGCCGTTTCGATGCCGCTTCTTGGATTGAGACCGAGGATGATCCGGCGGCGCGTATTTCTCCGGACGTAACACCGGCATCTGACTGATTTCATAATTCATCCTATTCCGTCGGCCTGTACGGTTGGCTTGGCAAAATACATCCTTCGCTGCGCCACATTGCTAAGGGTTTTTTAAATTTGGCTCGTTATTTTTAAGAGAGATTTGCGACAGCTTCCGCCGCACAAAAAACTACCGACGAGGACCGATCATGCGTACGCGATTGAGTTTGGTGCAGGGGATTTCGCCCGCGATGTCGGTCCAATTGAGAGACCAAATCCAGCTCCTGGAACGCGTCGTCGAGAACCGCACCAGCGACCCCGTCGAGAGCGAAAGCCTGACCGGAAGCCTGCGGGACTATCGCGATCCGCGCGGCGCGGATCTGTTTAGCCGCGTCGATGATTTCTACCGCTGGCAAGATGGGCGCCGCGCGCGCGGCTATTGGCCTTACGCAAAATCTACAGAAACGGCGCCACGGCCGACATGCTCGGCAAAAGACGATCGCGGGCACCCTTTCGCCGGCGTGAACTTTTCCTCGCAGGATTATCTAGGCTTGTCCAGTCACCCCTCGATCATCGACGCCGCGAAGGCAGCAATCGATGCATACGGGGTACATAGCGCTGGCTCGCAGTGCTTTCTAGGCAACACGAGATACTCGCTCGCGCTGCAGCACACCATCGCGGACTTCCTTGGGCTGGAGCACGTCGTGCTTTACCCGACCGGATGGGCCGCGGGCTATGGCGCAATCAAGGGGCTGGTCCGCGCCGACGATCACGTCGTGATCGATGTGCTTGGTCATGCCTGTCTCCAGGATGGTGCGGCGGCGGCCACGCGTAACATTCATTTTTATTCGCATCTCAATGTCCAGGCCGTACGCCGGCAACTGCGCCGTATCCGCGCCCACGACACAACGAATGGCATCCTGGTGGTGACCGAGGCGCTGTTTTCGATGGATTCGGACACGCCCGACATCGGCGCACTCCAGGACCTCTGCCGCGAATACAACGCCCGACTCCTCGTCGACGTCGCGCACGATCTCGGCAACATTGGCGCGGACGGTACCGGCCATATCGGCCTGCAGCAGATGCTTGGCCAGGTCGACATCGTAATGGGCGCCTTTTCCAAGACCTTCGCCACCAATGGTGGCTTCGTCGCCTGCGGCTCGCCAGCGGTTGCGGAATACCTGAAGTACTTCGGCAGTTCGGGAACTTTCTCGAACGCCCTGTCGCCTAGCCAGGCCGCGATCGCGCTTCGTGCGTTCGAGATTGTGCGGTCGAACGAAGGACGCGCGCTGCGCGCCGCACTTATGCGAAACGTCCTGTCCCTGCGCGGCGAATTGGAACATGCGGGCATGGAGGTCTATGGCGATCCCTCGGCCATTGTCTCGGTCAAGATGGGCGACGAAGCGTTCGCTCGCATCGTGAGCAAGCATTTGCCGCATCTCGGCGTGGTGGCGAATCTCGTCGAATTTCCCGCGGTACCGAGGGGCAACGCTCGGTTCCGGCTCCAGGTCATGGCAACCCATACGCCCGCGAACATCCGGGAACTCGTCAAACGATTCCTCGTCACGGTTGAAACGGCGCGGATCGTCCATGACTGCCGTCGCGAAAGGATGACAGCCGAGCAACCCATCGCGTGCGCGGTAGGAGCCTGAGCGATGGCCGATGGCGATGTTGCCAAGGCGCGATTGCTGGCGGTCGACGACAACCTGCCTTTGGCGGAGCTGATCTCGCGAGTCGCCGAACGGTGCGGTTATGAAGCACGCCCGCTCGACAATCCTTCTCTGCTGCCAAAGCTATTGCGGGACTGGACACCTAATGTCCTGACGCTCGATCTCGCGATGCCAGACGAGGATGGCATGGCGCTGCTGTCGCTTCTGGAAGAGCGGCAATTCGCGGGCTCGATCGTTATCATCAGCGGCCAAGTGGAATGGCTGCGCAAGGCCGCCTGCCGTCTGGCCGCCGCGCGCCGCCTGAACGTCGCCACGGACATTGAGAAGCCCTTTGACCTCACCACTTTGCGCCAGGTCTTGACGAGTATCTGTCCCGCGCAGATGAGCGGAATGGAGGAAGGAAAATGACGCTGCGATCGCGCTGTCTGACCTTCATCGACTGGTTTGTCCCGCCCAACCTAAAAGATGATCGGGCCATGCTCGGCCGTGCGCGCATCTTCACAGTGACGCACTTGTTCGGGCCGCTGCTCGGGGCATTGATCTGCGGATTTCTCTATATCGCCGACCCCCATCCCGGGACGCCCTTCGTGATCATCGCCGTGTCGATCTCAGGGTTCAGCCTGCTGCCTTTCGGCTTGAAGTTTTTCGGTCAGTTGCCGATTATCGCTTTTGTCTCCTTCGCCGACCTGACATTCGCGACGCTTTACGGCTCCTACTATTATGGCGGCGTCAGCTCACCCTTCCTGCCCTGGCTGCTGGTCGCCCTGTTGCTAGGGTTCTTTTACCTCGGTCAACGGCCGTTTCTGGTAATTGGCTATTTCGCCGCCAACATCGCCGGATTTATCGTTGCCTATATGCTCAATGGCGGCTTTCCCGACCGGGTACCTCTTGCTGCGTTGTCGCCTGTTGGTATCAGTTCGGTCGTTTCGGCCACGGTCTATGTCTCTATTATGGCGTTCTATTACGCCAACGCCGTCGCGTCTCAGTCGGAATTCGCCGAGGAAGCCCAGCGTTATAGCTCCGAAGCGGTGCGCATGCACGAGGCGATGACCATTGCCGAAAGCGCGAACCGGGCCAAATCGGTTTTCCTGGCCAAAATGAGCCATCAGCTCCGCACCCCGCTGAACGCTGTCATCGGTTATAGTGAAATGTTGCTGGAGGACGCCGAGACAGAAGGGCAAAGAGAGCATATTGCCGATCTGCGCCGCATTAATGGCGCGGGAAAGCACCTGCTGTCGCTGGTCACCGACGTGCTCGACATGTCGGCAATTGAAGCAGATCGCATGGAGTTGACGATGGCACCGTTCGATCTGGCCGACTTCGTTGACGACGTCGCGGCGACGAGCCGAAGCTTGTTCACGGCGAAAAGCAATGAGTTCCGAGTCGAGCGGGCGTCCGACCTTGGCGTCGTCATGTCCGATCCCACGCGATTGCGCCAGATGACCCTGAACCTGTTGAGCAATGCGGGAAAATTCACCGTCGACGGCGTTGTGCTGCTCCGGGTGACGCGTGACAATGCCGGAACCAGCGACTGGGTCAAGCTCTCCGTCTACGATACCGGCATCGGCATCAGCCGAGACAATCTCGGAAGACTGTTTCAAGATTTCAACCAAGCCGAGGCATCGACAGCAACCCTTTACGGTGGCACCGGATTGGGGCTGGCGCTCAGCCGGAAGATCGCCCGGATGATGGGCGGCGACATTACGGTCACAAGTGAGCTCGGCAAGGGCTCCTGCTTCACGATTAACGTCCCCGCTTACGTCGCGACCAGGACTGCGGCCCAACCTGGCGATGATGTTGCGGACGAGATAGAGCCTGCGCGAGAGACCTATGCCGCATGATTATCGTTATTCCGCTCGAGGGGGCGTGCTCATCGTAAAAGTGCCACCAAGGCGATGAACGAAATCCATGGCGGCGCACTTCTGCTCGAAAGCGACCTTGGACGTGGTACGTCCGTGCAATTGATGTTTCCACGGGACCGCATCGTCGCGACATCCGGCTCGATACCGGCCCCGGCTCATCCGCGAAACACGAATTTGGCGCATCTTGCCGTGTAAATCATGGCGTAATGTACGGATCGCCGAAACGGAAGTTTAAGAAACGCGGCTTAGAATTAGAAAATTGGCTGCGTGTTCTTCCAAAGGGCTGAAAATGATCGCAAGATCGTACCTGTCGTCAGCGCGCTTGTACCAGCTTATCGACTGGTTCATCCCGGCCCCTCTCCGGACAGAGCCGGCGACACTGCAGCGCACCCGGATGTTTCTGATCAGCCATCTGTTCGGCCCCTTCCTCGGCAGCACGATCACCTCCTACCTATTTCTGATCGGACGACCGGATCGCGCTTGGTGGGTGCTGACCGGGTCGATCATGATCTTCTGGGCGTATCCCTTTGCCCTCCGCCTGACCGGCCAAATCACGCCGCTGGCATTGCTCTCGGTTCAGAACCTGACCTTCGCGATTCTCTGGGGTTGTTATCAGTATGGCGGGCTCCATTCGCCCTTTATGCCGTGGTTGTTGACGGTTCCGCTGCTGGCCTTTTTCTATTTGGGGCCAAGCTTGCGACTGCGGCTTCTGGTCCTCGCCGTTGTCGCGCTCAACCTGATTGGCTTCTTCGTGATCGTGCAAATCGGAGGCGGTTTTCCCCAGAACATTCCCCTTGAGCGCCTTACCGGGATCGGCATCATCTCAACACTGAGCGCGGCCGTATATGTTTCGATGATGGCGCTCTATTACAGCAAGATCATCGCCTCACAATCGGATCTGGAGCGCAAGGTTCACCGAGATCTCAGGGTGGCGCGGGAACTGGAACGCGCCAAGGTCGAAGCCGAGCGGGCGAATCGGGCGAAATCGGAATTTTTGGCGAAGATGAGTCACGAACTGCGAACGCCGCTCAATGCCGTGATCGGTTACAGCGAGATGTTGCTCGAAGAAATGGCTGCGCCCGGACGCGAGCAGCAATGCACGGATCTTAAGAAGATCAACGACGCGGGCAAGCATCTCCTGAGTCTCATCACCGATATACTCGATTTTTCGAAGCTCGAAGCCGGCAAAATGGAATTGTTTTCCGAGCCGTTCGCTCTTGGCCCTTTCATCGACGAGATTGTCGCGAGTTGCCGTGATGACATCGCGCGCAATCGCAACATGCTGGTCGTGGAGTGCGCCGATGATCTCGGCGGCGTACACGGTGACGCCGCGAAGTTGCGGCATGCGGTTCTCCATCTAATGAGCAATGCCGCCAAATTCACCCAGGACGGCCGAGTGACGCTAAGCGTGTCGCACAATCTTGGCCGACTGACGATTGCCGTCAGCGATACCGGCATCGGTATCGCGGCGGGTGACGTGCCCAATTTGTTTCAGAATTTTGGGGAAACCAAAGGCGCGACCACGAGCAAATATGGCGGGACGCGCCTAGGCTTGGCCCTGTGCCAGAGACTATGCCGGCTGATGGGGGGAGACGTCACCGTCGAAAGTGAGGCAGGCAATGGGGCGCGCTTTGTCATTGACGTGCCCGCGGCGATCGTTGCGGGGAACCAGCCTACCGCCGCTGTCGCCGCGCCACGGGTCGAGGTCGTCGGTGGCCCCGTTGGCGATCACGCGGCATGCGGCCCGATACTCGCCATCGATAACGATCCGGAAGTGCTGATTTTGGTCCGGCGCATGTTGGAGCGGAACGGCTTCGCCACAGCAGTCGCCACCGGCGGTAGGGAAGCCTTAACGATCGCCAAGGCACTCAAACCCACGCTGATCCTCCTCGATGTCCTGATGCCGGAGCCCGATGGTTGGGAGATGCTCCGCGCGTTCAAGGCCGACCCGGAATTGGTAGATTGTCCTGTCGTTCTCCTGACCGTTAGCGATGAACTGCACCGCGGGCGCGAGTTGGGCGCGGCTGGTCATCTCGTGAAGCCGGTCGAGCAAGAGTCACTCGTGCAGATGATTCGAAAGCTCAGTCCGTCCATTGGCCCGTTATCGGCCGTCACGATCGATCCCTCGCTATCGCCCAGTTCCGAAGATATCCGACAACCCAAGATCAAATGGGCATCTGCTTCATGAACGGAAAGATTTTGCTGGTCGAAGACAACGAAATGAACCGAGACATGCTCAGCCGCCGGCTGCTACGCCAAGGCTTTGATGTTTGCCTCGCCGTGGATGGCCCGACTGGCATCGCAACGGCGGCGGCCGAGATTCCGGACCTCATTTTGATGGATGTGGCGCTAGGCGACATGGACGGCTGGGAAGCGACCCGACGAATCAAGGCTGATCCCTTGACGGCGGCGATCCCCATCATCGCGCTCACGGCTCACGCGCTGGATTCCGACCGCGACAAGAGCATCCAGGTTGGATGCTCCGACTTCGACACCAAGCCAGTCGACCTTCCCCGGCTTCTCGGCAAAATCGTCGGATGCCTCAAGCAATCCCAGGGCTAATCGTCCCGAGGTAATCGGTCCCGGCCCGTCTTGTCAATCAGCCCGCCGGCCCGACGACGCACCCTCTGCCCGCTGCCATGGACTGGTGCGCCGGTGTTCCCACGTCGCGACGACGGCATGCTCAATGAACCGTCCGCCTCATCTCGCGGCCCTTTCTTTAGGCCCCGCGATCCCCGTCATAAGCTGCGTCGGCATCGGGCGAGCTTTGGCGGGCTGTCGGCATGGTTTGGGTGTGGCGCCGGGGGAGCGGCAGCGACAAAACCATGGACGGCAAGGGAAAAGGCCGTCGGTCGGCCCGCATGTGGTTGGCGGCATTCACGATTTTCAGTGCCGCGATCTTGCCCCTAGCTGGGGCATGCGACCAATAGGCCAACGATCTCAACATTCGAAGCGCCATCGCTTCCTCTGGACATCCTCAACGGCAGCATGAACTTCCGCGATGACGAACTGATCGTTCGGCCCCGGCGCATCCAGCACGGCAACCGTGGCGCCAGCCAGCGCGCGGCGATTTCGATCTCTGCGCTCGAACGCTCGGGTGCGATCTCCTATGGCAATTGCGTGGCGCGGGCAACTATCTGGTTCGTGCTGTCCCAAGCCCTATCGGGCGCGGCGTCGCACGACGATCGGCGGCATTCTGAACGGCGCGATGTCTTGCCTCGCACCCACGCCCGCTTGCAATCGTCTTGAAACCGGTCGCCAATGGCGCAAAGCTCGCGCGGCAGACACGTAGAAGAGGCCATTTCCGTAAATGCTAGAGGCGATTATGGTCACCGGCGGTGCCGGATATATTGGCAGCCATGTGTCAAAGGCATTGGCGGAAGCGGGGTATGTGCCCGTCGCCTATGACAATCTGTCGAACGGCCATGCCGCGTCTGCCCGATGGGGGCCGCTTGTTCGGGGCGACGTGCTGGATCGTGCCGCGCTGGTGGCCACGCTGCGCAAGTACCGGATCGCTGGGGTGATTCATCTCGCCGGAGTCATCGAGGTCGGCGCCTCGGTGACGCGCCCTCTCGATTACGTCACGATCAACGTCACTGGTTCGGCCACGCTATTGCAGGCCATGGCGGAGGAGAGAATCAACACTATCGTGTTCTCTTCGAGCTGCGCTGTCTATGGCATGCCCGAGCGTTTGCCAATCGATGAAGACCACCCCCAAAACCCAGTCAGCCCCTATGGTGGCACGAAACTGATGGTCGAGCAGATGCTGAAATGGACGCGAGCGGCGCACGGCATCAACTTCATGGCCTTGCGCTACTTCAATGCGGCGGGCGCCGCGCGCGCCGGCGAGATCGGCGAGATGCATCACCCCGAGACGCACCTGATTCCGCTCATTCTGGACGCCGCGCTGGGCCGGCGGGCGGGTATCGACATTTATGGCAGCGATTGGGAGACGCCGGATGGCACCTGTGTGCGCGATTTCGTCCATGTTGAGGATTTAGCAGCGGCGCATGTTCTGGCCCTGGGGCATCTTTCGGCGGGGGAGGCATCGTCCTTTCTCAATCTGGGTGGCGGAGTCGGTCATTCCGTCGATGAGGTAATCGATGCCGTGGAGCGCCTGACCAACCGGAAGATCAAACGGAACCGCGTTGCGCGCCGGGCCGGCGATGCCCCGATCTTACTGGCAGATACCCGAAAAGCGCAAATGCAGCTTGGCTGGTGCGCAACGCATTCCGAGCTGGATGCTATTATCGAATCCGCCTGGCGCTGGCATCAGCGTCAGTTCAGTGCCGCCTCGAAATCTGACATTTGAATCTGGGAGAGGATACCCGAACGGTAAGCGTTGTCCTGGCCCCACATTGCGGAACGGGAGATAGGGTGCGAGGGTTTTGGCCCTATTTCGGGAGGGCCTTGGAGCTATGTCGGGGTCAAGTGCCGGAGCTATACTGGAGCCGGTTCGGCG
>JBOHLV010000031.1:0-9245 GCA_050729815.1 Allostellaceae bacterium | reverse complement strand
GCGCCGCGCAGCGCGCCGAGCCGCGGCAGACCCGGCGCCGCGCGTCCGGCGACCCGGGCCAGATGACGCGCCTGGCGTGCAAAGCTTCGCAGCAGCCGGGCGCGGAACTCGTCGTCGCGCGCCACCGCGTTGAAATGCTCGGTCCAGGCGACGAGCCGGTCGGCCAGGATGTCGGCGCGCCAGGCGAGCGGCGCCCAGACATCGCAATGGTCGATCCAGCCCCTGGTCCATTCGCCGGCGGCATAGAGGCCGCTGTTCCCCGGCGCGGCCAGCACATCGGCAAGCCAGGCGAAGCGATGAAGTTCGGCGGCGAATTCGGGCCGGAGCGGCTCCGACCCATCCCAGGGCGGCGCCGGATGGCGCAGCACCTCGCCCGCCACGCGGAACTCGCCCGCGATCATCGCGGCGCCGCGCGCGCCGTCGCCCGGCCAGGCCCGCGGCCAGGAGACGGCGAGCGCCGCCGGCGGCCGCGCCCACAGGCTCAAATGATAGAGCGCGGAGCCGTAATAGGCGTTGGTCAGCGCCATCAGCCCGCCGCCTCGCGCAAGCGCTTGATATTGCGCGCGTAATTGGCCGGCCCGTCGGCGAAGGTCGCGGTGCCGGCGACCAGGATGTCGGCCCCGGCGACGATCGCCGTGCCGGCGGTATCGAAATGGATACCGCCATCGACCTCGAGATCGATCGTCCGCCCGGTCGCATCGATGAGGGCGCGCGCCGCCTTCAGCTTGTCCGCCATCGCGGCGATGAAGCTCTGGCCGCCGAAACCGGGGCTGACGCTCATCACCAGCACCAGATCGACGAGGCCCAGCACATGCTGCACCGCGTCAAGCGGCGTCGCCGGGTTGAGCGCGACGCCCGCCTTCTTGCCCAGGGATTTTACCAGCTCGACGCTGCGATAGAGATGCGGTCCGGCCTCGGGATGGACGGTGATGATGTCGGCGCCGGCCGCGGCGAATTCCGGGATATAGGGGTCGGCCGGCGCAATCATCAAATGGCAGTCGAAGGGCAGTTTCGAGTGCTTTCGAAGCGCCTTCACCACCACCGGGCCGATCGTGAGGTTGGGCACGAAATGGCCGTCCATGATGTCGAGATGGATCAGATCCGCGCCCGCCGCGGTCACCCGCTCGACCTCCTCGCCGAGGCGCGAAAAATCGGCCGACAGGATCGAGGGCGCGATACGGATGCGCTGCTGCATCCGTCTTAGCTAACAAGGAACGCCCCCGGCCGCAAGGCGCCGGGAGAGGGTCGAGTCGCCGGCCTTCAGGGCCAAGTGACCTCGGGCGGCAGCGACATCAGGATCGCCTCGATATTGCCACCGGTCTTGAGGCCGAAGAGGGTACCGCGATCATAGATGAGGTTGAATTCGACATAGCGGCCGCGCTTTTCGAGCTGATACCGGCGCTGCTCCGCCGTCCACGGCTCGAACAGGTGGCGGCGGACGAGTCGCGGATAGATTTCGAGAAACGCCGTGCCGACATCGCGGGTGAAGGCGAAATCGGCCGCCCAGTCCCCCGAATCGAGATCATCGTAGAAGATCCCGCCGACTCCGCGCGGCTCGTCCCGGTGCTTGATGAAGAAATATTCATCGCACCAGGCCTTGAAGCGCGGATAATAGCCGGGATCGTGCCGGTCGCACGCGGCCTTGAAGGCGGCGTGAAAGGCTGCGGTGTCGGCATCCTCCTGGTAGATCGGCGTCAGATCGGCGCCGCCACCGAACCAGCCCTTGGCGGTGACGAGATGGCGCGTGTTCATATGGGCCGCCGGCACCAAGGGCGAGCGCGGATGGGCGACCAGCGAAACACCACTCGCCCAGAATCGGCCCTCCTCGCCGGCGCCGGGGATCTGGCCGCGGAATTCCGGGCTGAACGCGCCCGACACGGTCGAGACATTGACGCCGACCTTCTCGAAGACGCGGCCGCGCATCAGCGCCATGGTGCCGCCGCCGCCGCCCTCGCGCGCCCAGGATTTGCGGGCGAATCGCCCCGCCGGACCTTCGTCCGGGCGGGCCGCGGCATAATCGTCCTCGATCGCCTCGAACGCGGCGCAGAGCCGGTCGCGCAGCGTCTCGAACCAGGCCCGAGCATCGGACTTCTGCGCGTTGGCGATATCCATTTCGCCAAGGCTAATCCGATGGACCCGCGGGTCAAGCCCACGGGCTTGACAGGATGCTTCGCAAGGCGAATCGTTCCGCTCGATTTATGCGGCCGAATGTCGCATAGCGATGATTCTTCAACGGTATAGCTTGCCGCCGAGCCCGGTCAAGGTGCGCCTTCCGGGCGGGGGATTGTCGAGTTTCGCGAGGTGTTGGAATGGCGGATCTGGCGCAGGACAAGCCGGAATCAGCAGGGACAGTGTCGGGAGGCCACGAACGCCCAACGCGGCGCGATTTTCTTAGTATCGCGGGCACGGCGATCGCCGGCATTGGCTTGGCGAGCGCGCTGTGGCCGCTGATCGACAGCATGAACCCGGCGAAGGATACGCTCGCCGCCGGCGCGCCGATCGATGTCGATCTTCGGCGGGTGCAGCCCGGCCAGCAGATTTTGGTGCTGTGGCGATCGCGCCCGATCTTCGTCGTCAATCGCACGCCGACGCTGTTGAAAGTGCTGCAAAGCAAGGCCGATATCGCGCTCTTGAGCGATCCCGACTCGACCGTTCATCAACAACCCAAATACGCCCAGAACTGGCATCGCTCGATCAAGCCGGAATATTCCATCCTGGTCGGCATCTGCACCCATCTCGGCTGCATCCCGGAATACATGCCACAGCCGAACAGCCTGATGCCGGGCTGGATCGGTGGCTATTTCTGTCCGTGCCACGGCTCGCGCTATGATCTCGCCGGCCGCGTCTATAACGGTGTGCCCGCGCCCTACAATCTGCCGATTCCACCCTATCACTTCGTCAACAAGACCACGGTTCGCATCGGCGAGAACCCACCCAATCAGTCCTATCAATTCAGTTCCATTGTGCAGATTTAGGGAATAGACGGCTAATGTCAGGTATCCCATCGACCGTCCGCACCAACAGCCGCATCGTCCGCTGGATCGACACGCGCCTCCCGATCTTCACCTTCACGCAGGATGCGATGGTGGATTATCCGGAGCCGCGCAACCTGAACTACTGGTGGAATTTTGGCTCGCTCGCCGGCCTCATGCTGGTGATCATGATCGTGACCGGCATCTTTCTTGCGATGTATTACACGCCGAACACCGGGCTCGCCTTCGACTCGGTCGAGCGGATGACGCGCGACGTGAATTACGGCTGGCTCCTGCGCTATATTCATATGAACGGGGCGTCGTTCTTCTTCATCGTCGTCTATATCCATATCTGCCGCGGCCTCTATTACGGCTCCTACAAGGAGCCGCGCGAGCTCTTGTGGATGCTCGGCGTCGTGATCTTCCTCCTCATGATGGCGACCGCGTTCTTCGGCTATGTGCTGCCTTGGGGCCAGATGAGCTATTGGGGCGCCACCGTCATCACCAATCTGTTCACGGCGATCCCGTGGGTCGGCAACCCGATCCATACCTGGCTCCTCGGCGGCTTTGCGATCGGCAACCCGACCTTGAACCGGTTCTTCTCGCTGCATTACCTCCTGCCCTTCGTCATTGTTGGCGTGGTGATGCTGCATCTCATCGCGCTGCGTCAGCATGGCTCCAACAATCCCCTCGGCATCGCCGTCAAGGGACCGCAAGATCAACTCCCGTTCCATCCCTATTACACCGCTAAGGACATGTTCGGGCTGGGCGTGTTTCTCATCATCTATGCGATCTTCGTGTTCGAGCTGCCGAACTTCCTTGGCGACCCGCAGAACTACATTCCCGCGAACCCGTTGCAAACGCCGCCGGAGATCACGCCCGAATGGTACCTCTTGCCGTTCTACGCCATCCTGCGCTCGATCCCCCAGAAACTGATCGGCGTCTTGGCGATGTTCGGCTCAATCCTCATTCTGTTCATCGTGCCGTGGCTCGACACGTCGCGTGTCCGCAGCGCGGTGTTTCGACCGATTTATAAGTGGGTGTTCTGGCTCTTGATCATCGATGTTCTGGTGCTGGGCACGGTCGGCGCGCATCGGCCGGAAGGTGCCTGGATCCTGATCGGGCGAATTGCCACCTTCTATTACTTCGCTCATTTCATCATTCTCATGCCGTTGATCGGCTGGTTCGAGCGGCCCTTGCCGTTGCCCGAAAGCATCGCCGCGGCGGTGACACGAAAACGGCCCGAAGGCGCCGGCGCGCCCGCCCAGAGCGGAGCCGGGTCATGAGGCGGGGTTTACTCGCGGCCCTCGCCGGCGCCGCGCTGATCGTCACGGCGGCCGCCGCCCACGCCCAGATGGAGACGCCCGAAGCGCCGCATCAGAGCTGGTCTTTTGCGGGCGTGTTCGGCACTTTCAACCGTGCCGCGTTGCAGCGAGGCTTTCAGGTCTATAGCCAGGTCTGCTCCAACTGCCATTCGATGAACCTCTTGCATTATCGCGATCTCGGCCCCGCCGGGCCGGGTGGAGGCATCGGCTTCAGTGCGGCGGAGGTGAAGGCGATCGCGGCCGAGAAGCAGGTGAAGGCCGGCCCCAACAGCAAAGGCAAGATGTTCCTTCGGCCGGGCAAAGCCTCCGACCCGTTCGTCGCGCCCTTCCCCAATCCCGAAGCGGCGAAGGCCGTGTACGGCGCGGCGCCGCCCGACCTTTCCGATATCGTCAAGGCGCGCGGCCGCGGCCTCGAATATCTCTGGGGTGAAGGCGGGCCCGATTACGTCTATGCCATCTTGAACGGCTTCACCAAGGCGCCCAAGGGATTCCGGCTGCCGCCCGGCAAGTATTACAATACATATTTTCCGGGTCACGCCATCTCGATGCCGCCGCCCTTGACCAATGGCACCGTCACCTATCAGGACGGCACCAAGGCGACGCTGCACCAGGAGGCGCATGACGTCGTCACCTTCCTCACCTGGGCCGCCGAACCCTATATGGAGGAGCGCAAGCGCACCGGGGCCAAGGTGATTATCTTCCTGCTTGCCATGACGGGCGTGCTCTATGGCGCGAAGCGGCGGGTGTGGAAGAATGCGCATTGAGCCTCGCGCCGCCGGCATGCCCCTCATGCCGGTGGCGATTTTTTGGCGTTGGCAATCGGCGGCGGCGCATGGCAGGATGCGCCCTGCCTGAGCGAGGGTGCCGGGCGCTAGGAGATGGTTGACCGTGAGGTTTGATCTTGTCGCTCCTCGATAATTGTCCCGCCCTGGTCTTGAACGCGGATTTTCGTCCGCTCAGCTATTTCCCGTTGTCGTTGTGGTCGTGGCAGGACGCGGTAAAGGCGGCGTGCCTCGGCCGAGTCAATATCGTGTCGCAATATGATCGCGTGGTGCGCAGCCCGTCTTTCGCGATGCGGTTGCCCAGCGTGATTTCCTTGAAGGAATACATTCCGGCGACGCGGCGCCCCGCCTTCACCCGGTTCAACGTCTTCCTGCGCGACCGTTTCACCTGCCAGTATTGCGGCGAGGCGTTTTCCTCGCACGATCTGACCTTCGATCATCTGGTGCCCCGCTCGCGCGGCGGCCGCACCACCTGGGAGAATGTCGTCACAGCCTGTTCCGCCTGCAATCTTGTAAAGGGCAGCCGCCTGCCGCGCGAGGCGCATATGTTTCCTCGACGCCAGCCGCACCAACCATCGAGCTATCTCCTGCAAGAAAACGGGCGGGGATTCCCGCCCAATTTTTTGCATCACTCCTGGCGCGACTTCCTTTATTGGGATAGCGAACTCGAGGCGAGCTGACGAGGCGCCCTTCTCAAGGCGCGACCCGCCAACCATCTTTTGAGCAGCGATGTCCCTGTTGCGCCATATCGAACGTTGCAATCATTTCCGCGCCGAGCGCTTTCGCCCGTTGACGTCCGGCGGCCGTTCGATCGGTTTCGTGCCCCATGACATCGCCGGACAGTTGGGTCAATTCCCCGATATTTTCGCGGTCGCCGACGACGCGGTGCGGCTCGTCGCAGGCGGCGGTTTCGAGGCGGTGAGCGCCGCGATCGATCGTGTCGCCGAACGGCTGATGCAGGACGGCATCGTCGCCAGACGGCGTAACGAATATTTCGCAGTGGCACCGCGCTGGGGCGAACCGCCGCTCTTCAAGATCGATCGCGGTGCGGTGCCCGCGTTCGGCGTCAAGGCCTATGGCGTCCACCTCAACGGCTATTGCCGCGACTGCGACGGCACCATCCGCCTTTGGATCGGTCGGCGCGCACCTGGCAAGATGGTCGAGCCAGACAAGCTCGACAATCTCGTTGCCGGCGGCATCGGCTATCCCTACGGCATCATGGATACGCTGGTGAAGGAAGCCGGCGAGGAAGCCGGCATGTCCGCCGCGCTCGCAGCGCAAGCCGTGCCGCGGGGCCATATCGCCTATCGCATGGAATGGGATCGGGGCTCGCGCGACGACATGCTCTATGTCTACGATCTCGAAACCCCGGCGGATTTCGTGCCCCACGGCAATGATGGCGAGATCGTGGAATTTACGCTCATGGATGCGCGCGAGGTGCTGGCACGGGTGCGCGATACCGACGATTTCAAGTTCAACGTCAACCTCGTCATCATCGATTTCGCGTTGCGCCACGGCCTCATCACGCATGACGATCCCGATTACGACGCGCTCATCGCGGGCTTGCACCGCCAGCCGGACTGATTCCCTCCGCCATAGCGCGCACATCTTCGGGCGAATGACCGGCCTCCCGCAAGGCTCGCAAGGTCGGCGCCCGGTCGCGCTTCGCGAACCGCTTGCCGGTCGCATCCGTCAACAGCGCGTGATGGTGCCAACGCGGCACCGGCAGATCGAGCAGCGCCTGCAACAAGCGGTGAATATGCGTCGCGGCGAAGAGGTCGCGGGCGCGCGTCACCAGCGTCACGCCTTGGATGGCGTCATCGAACGTGACGGCGAGGTGATAGCTCGCCGGCATCTCCTTGCGCGCCAGGACGACATCGCCCAGCAACGCGGGATCGGCGGTGATCTCGCCCGCTTCTTCATCGATCCAGTGAAGCGGCCCGGTGCGTTGGAGCGCGCGGGCGGTGTCGAGCCGCAACGCATAAGGCCCGCCCGCACCGATGCGGCGGCGACGCTCCTCGGCCGATAGATCGCGGCAGGTGCCGGGATAGATCGGACCTTCGGCCCCATGCGGCGCCGCTACCGCCCGGGCGATGTCGCCCCGCGTGCAGAAGCAGGGATAGACGAGGCCCAGCGCTTCGAGCCTTTCGAGCGCCGCGCGATAATCTGCGAAATGCGCGGACTGGTGGCGCACCGGACCGTCCCACCGAAGCCCGAGCCAAGTCAAATCTTCGAGGATCGCGGCGACGAATTCGTCGCGGCAGCGCGCGCGATCGATGTCCTCGATCCGCAACAGGAACCGCCCGCCGACATCCCGCGCCCGGTGCGCGGCATAAAGCGCGGCAAAGGCATGGCCGAGATGGAGATGGCCGGTCGGGCTTGGGGCGAAGCGGGTGACGATGACGGGGGGCGCTGGCATGGTGCCAAGCTTGGCATCCGGTTTCGGCCCGTTCTAGGCAAATCGCCGCAATGGTCGTAAGAAGAGTGGGAGGGAGCAAAAGCATGAAAGACGTGATCGGCAAGACCGCGTTCATCACCGGCGCCGCCTCCGGCATGGGGCGCGGCATGGCGCGCATTTTCGCGCAACACGGCGTCAATATCGCGCTCGCCGACATCGATCTCGCCAATCTCGAAGAGGCGCGCGACGAGATCGCCCGCCTCGGCGTCACCGCTTATGCCTATCTTCTCGACGTTTCCGACCGGGCGCAATGCTATGAGGTCGCCGACGCGGTCGAGCGCGATTTCGGCAAGGTGCATATCGTCTGCAACAATGCCGGGGTCGGCTCCGGCGGGCCATCGCTCGACGAGACCGAGGACGAGGTCTTCGACTGGATGTTCGCGGTCAACACCATGGGGCCGATCAACGGCTTCAAGGCGTTCGCGCCAAAGCTGAAGAACCATGGCGAGGGCGGGCATATCGTCAACACCGCTTCGATCGCCGGCCTGCGCATCGCGCCAGGCATGAACAACGGCATCTATGCCGGCACCAAGTTCGCCGTGGTGGCGCTGTCCGTCGCCATGCGGGACGCGCTCGCGCGCCACGGCATCGGCGTCTCGGTGCTGTGCCCCGCCGGCGTCGACACCAACATCTATCGCGCCGGGCGCGTCCGGCCCGAGCGGTTCGGCGGACCATTCGAGCGCGAGATTTCGCCGGTGATGGCGTCGCTCCTGAAACAGGGCCTGGCGCCCGATCAGATCGGCCGTTATGTGCTGCGCGCGATCGAGGATGACGATTTCTTCATCTTCACCCACCCGGAAACGCGGGAATGGGTGATGGAATGGCACGGCCGGGTGATGGCGGGTTTCGATCGCGCCGACGAACTGCGCCGCATCCTCGGCATCAACACCGCGCCGCAGCCCGACCCATCGAAAATGCGACGAACCTGAATGGCCGAGACCGCGCGCAAGCTCGCCGCCATCCTGGCGTCCGATGTCGTGGGGTACAGCCGCCTCACCGGCGCCGACGAGGATTTGACTCTGGCGCGGCTGCGCGCGCTTAGGAGCGACCTCATCGATCCCATAACGGCCGTCCATCACGGCCGGGTGGTGAAGCGCACCGGCGACGGCGCCATTATCGAGTTCCGCAGCGTCGTCGATGCCGTGCGCTGCGCCATCGAGATGCAGAACGGGATGATCGAGCGCAATGAAGGCGTGCCGCCCGAGCGCCAAATCCAATTCCGCATCGGGATTCATCTCGGCGACGTGGTCGAGGAGACCGACGGCGATTTGATGGGCGACGGCGTCAACATCGCGGCCCGCCTCGAAGGCATCGCCGAGCCGGGCGGCATTTGCCTCTCCGAGGATGCCTGGCGTCAGGTGCGCGACCGGATGAAGGAGAGCTTCGTCGATCGCGGCGAGCACAGCCTCAAAAACATCGCCCGGCCGGTGCGGGTCTATGCCATCGCTCCCCCTGTTCATCCCTCTCTGCCCCTAGGGGCGGAGAGGTTAGGTGAGGTGGGGGATTCCGGAGCGCATCCCACCTCACCCTCCCGCGCCGTTGGCGCGGGCCCCTCCCTCTCCCCCCTAAAGGGCGGAGAGGGCACCTATTTTCGATGGGACTCCAGCTCTCGCCGGATGACTTCGAGCACGCCGGCGAGATTGCCGATTACGTCGCTGTTCCAGAACTGGAGCACGCGATAGCCGCGGCGGGCGAGTTCGCCGGTGCG
>JBOHLV010000030.1:0-1533 GCA_050729815.1 Allostellaceae bacterium | reverse complement strand
GGTACGCCGGAATCTTCCAGGCCGACGCCTATGGCGGATACGGCAAGCTCTACGAACCCGGCCGAAGTCCTGGGGACATCCTTGAAGCGGCCTGCTGGGTTCATGGCCGGCGCCCGTTCTTCGTCATGGCGGATCTCGCCGAAAACGCCCGCCGCAAGGCCCAAGGCAAGACCCCGGCTGTCATCTCGCCCCTGGCGTTTGAAGCCGTCCGCCGCATCAACGCGCTGTTTGAAATCGAGCGCGCGATCAATGGCCAGAGCGCCGACCGGCGCAAGGCGGTCCGCCAGGAACTGAGTGCGCCACTGGTTGCTGATCTGGAAGCGTGGATGCGCGAGCAGCGCGCCAAGCTCTCGCGCGGCAATGACGTCGCCAAGGCCATGGATTACATGCTCAAGCGCTGGACCGCGTTCACGCGGTTCCTCGACGATGGCCGGATCTGTCTATCGAACAACGCCGCCGAACGGGCCGTGCGCGGCATCGCGTTGGGACGTAAGTCATGGCTGTTCTGCGGTTCGGATCGCGGGGGCGAGCGTGCCGCCGTCATGTACAGCCTCATCGTGACGGCCAAGATGAACGACATCGATCCCCAGGCCTGGCTCGCCGATGTGCTGGCACGTATCGCCGAATATCCCGCTCACAAGCTCGACGAACTCCTGCCATGGAACTGGCGGTCCCGCGGGGTGCCGGCGCGTCACGCCGCCTGACGATGGCTGCTGTGAGCCACGTATTCACCATTACCCGTGTCGCGGAAATGCTCGGCGAGAACGAGGAGTGGTTGGAGGATATCTCCATCGAAATGGACCCCGAAGACGGCCGTCTCACCGTTTTGGGACCCGGCGAAGAATCAACAACCTCCTTCACCGACCTCGGCGTTGAGAACCTCGCGCAGATCGTCAAAATTTATAAGGCCGATCCACACCTGGCTCGGTATCCAAAGACCGATTGACCTGCTGCGGTCTTCCTCGCGCCGCATCCCACCATAACCGTGGTTCTCACCGGATGCTTACGTAGAAGCTGAGCGCGATGTGTTGTTCGCCACACCCGATAGTGCCAATAGCGCCTCTGCGCCAGCGGCGTTGCTGCTCCTCAAGGGCGTTGGGCCTGAATTTGCCGGGGTGTTGTGGTCGGAAGGACTCTACCGTCACTTTGCCAACCGCCGACAGGTCGCCGCCTATGCAGGGTTGGCCCCAACCCCTTGGCGGAGTGGCTCGGTTTCGCATGACCAGGGCGTGTCGAAGGCCGGCAACCCACGACTGTCGGCATCATCGAGTTCCCACGCCTGGCGCAGCGTCTTGCGCACGCTGGCATGCAGCGGTTTGCCGAGGCGATCCGCTATGCGCATACACGCTGGGAGGGGCTCACCCGCTTCCTCGACGATGGCCGCATCGAACTCGACAGCAACACCGTCGAGCGTGCAATCCGGCCGATTGCGATGCTTGAGTCATTGTGCAGTCCTTCGTCAAGTGTCTGTAAACATTGGAAGCGTATCCGCGGCGACAGTGCGACACGGGCGGCCCTTTCGGGCCATTGCCG
>JBOHLV010000029.1:0-3140 GCA_050729815.1 Allostellaceae bacterium | reverse complement strand
TCGCGGTGGCGGCGCGCGAATGGGCGATGCTCAATCCGGCGGCGTGGGAGAAAAAGCCTCTGACGATCGAAGGCGTGCTGTCGTCACGCATGGTGAGCTATCCTTTTACCGTGCGCGACTGCTGTCTGGTCACCGATGGCGGCGGTGCCATCATCGTGACGTCCGCAGAGCGGGCCAAGTCGCTCAGAAAACCGCCGGCCTATGTGTTGGGCTGCGGCCAATCGGTCACTCATGCCAACATCTCCAGCATGCCTGATCTGACGGTGACCGGCGCGCTGACGGCCGGAAAGGCCGCCTATGCCATGGCGAAGCTTGGCCCGGCGGACGTGGATGCGGTCGAGCTCTATGACGCCTTCACCATCAACACCATCCTGTTCCTCGAAGATTTCGGCTTCTGCAAGAAAGGCGAGGGCGGACCCTTTGTCGCCGCCGGCAATATTGCGCCCGGCGGGGCACATCCCTTGAACACCAATGGCGGCGGGCTTTCGTGCGTCCATCCCGGCATGTACGGGATGTTTCTGATGATCGAGGGGGTCGAGCAATTGCGCGGCGCCGCCGGCGAGCGCCAGGTGGAAGGCGCCGAGATCGCGCTTTGCAACGGCAATGGCGGGTATCTCTCGAGCCAGGTGACGCTGGTCTTCGGCACCGACGCGACGTTATGAGTCGGGTCGCGCGCCGATAGAAGCCACGCCAACCCTATCGGCGCGCGCCAAGGCTGATCGCGGCAATTTCGCGCCGATAGAAGCCACGCCGATCCTATCGGCGCGCGCCGCTTGGTCTACTGGTCCCGTGGCGGCGCCAGCGCCTCGATGGCGTGGGCGAGCTTGACGTCGCGCTCCGACACCCCCTCGACATCGTGGCTCGAAAGCACGATCTCTACCCGGTTATAGACGTTGAGCCATTCGGGATGATGATCCATCTTTTCGGCAGCGAGGGCGACCCGGTTCATGAAGCCCCAGGCCTCGCTGAAATCGCTGAAATGGAAGGTCTTGCGGATCGCGTCGCGGTCCTCGACCTCGGCCCAGCCGTGAAGCTCGTGAAGGGCGGCGTGGCGGGCGGCACCGGCAAGGCGTTCGGACATGGCATCTCTCCTGAAAGCACGGGGGACGAGGAGCATTGACGCCGATGGCGGACGAGATCAAGCCGGAGTTGGCACCGGCGCCGGGAATCGCCGAGATCGAGGCCCTGGCGCGCCAGACCCTGAAGACCATCCCGCGGCGCCTGCGCCGATATGTCGAGCCGGTGGTGATCCGGGTCGAGGATTTTCCCGACGCCTGGACCGCGTGGGAGATGGGCCTCGGCAGCCCCTTTGACTTGCTTGGGCTTTATCGCGGCGTGCCGCTGATGGCGAAAAGCGTGTTCGACCCGAGCCCCAACATCGACATGATCTTCCTCTATCGCCAGCCGATCCTGGCCTTCGCCGCGCGCTCTGGCGACAGTCTCGGCGCCGTGGTGCGCCATGTCCTGATCCATGAGATCGGCCACCATTTCGGCTATTCCGATGCCGAGATGGCGGCGATCAACGCCGAGCCTTAAGCCAAATCCCGCTGATCCGAACCGGTGGTTCGGCTCAGCGGGACCTCAATCGCCGGCGCGCACTTGCTCGCGATACCGTATCCCGACGAGTCATGCTCATCGGGATGCGGTATAAGTGCCCCGCGCGCCGAAGATGGCGGCGCCGATGCGGACCTCGGTCGAGCCGAAACGGATCGCGGTCTCGTAATCGGCGCTCATCCCCATGCTGAGCCGGGGAAAATTGTGGCGCTTCGCCATCTCGGCCAAGAGTGCGAAATGCGGCGCCGGCTCCTCGCCTTCCGGCGGGATGCACATGAGGCCGACCACGGGAAGCCGCCATTCATCGCGCGCACGGCGGATGAAATCGTCGACGTCGTCGGGCGCCACGCCGGATTTCTGCGGCTCCTCGCCGGTATTCACCTCGATGAAAAGGGCGGGCCGGCGGTTCTGCCGTGCCATCTCGCGCGCCAGCGCCGCGGCGAGATGCGGCCGGTCGAGCGTCTCGATGGCGTCAAACAGCGCGACCGCCTCGGCCGCCTTGTTGGTCTGCAAGGGGCCGATGAGATGGAGCCGCAAATCGGGAAAGCGCGCCTTCAAGGCGGGATATTTCGCCTGCGCCTCCTGAACCCGGTTCTCGCCGAAGAGGCGCTGCCCGGCGGCGAGCGCGGCCTCAACCGCGGTGGCGGGATGGGTCTTCGACACCGCCATGAGTTCGACCGCCGCCGGCGGGCGCCCGGCCGCGATGGCAAGCGCCGCGAGCCGCGCCTCAAGCGCCGCGAGCCGCCCGGCGATCGTCATCTGCGCCTCAGGATTCATCGCTCATGCCTTCGTCCCGGGCCCGCGGCGGCCGCGACATGCGGCACTCTTGCGGCGTTTCGCCGACGCCCTGTATAGAATGGGCCAGCCGGGCGACAATCCTTGCGCCCGGCCCCCCGCTCGATAGTATCGCGGGCCTGGCCTCGAAGGGGAGCAGTTTATGGCACGAAATATCCTTGCGCTCGCCATGGTCGCCGCAACGACCTTGCTGCTGGCGGGATGCGGCAGCAATTTCTTCGGCGATCCGGTGAACACCAACCGGACCGATACCGACGCCACGCGGCGGGCCAACGATCCCTATCATACCAGCCCCATGTACAACCCCAATGTGCCGGTGGCACAGGCCTATATCAACAAGCAGGAAAATGGCAACCGCAA
The DNA here is from genome assembly GCA_050729815.1 of Allostellaceae bacterium. Classification (GTDB taxonomy): domain Bacteria; phylum Pseudomonadota; class Alphaproteobacteria; order ATCC43930; family CGMCC-115725; genus JAATGI01. Next base: position 431 of record JBOHLV010000029.1, on the reverse strand, counting down.
CAGCTTCAGTGTGCTGGACAGTCTGTTCGGCGGCAACAAGAAGGCGGGCGGCGGCAGCGGCAGCGGCATCGCGGTCAATTCCTATCTCTGGCATGCCTCGCTCGATACCATCTCCTTCATGCCGATTGCCTCGGCCGACCCCTTCGGCGGCACCATCATCACCGATTGGTACAGCCCCAAGGGCGAGATCAACGAGCGCTTCAAGATCAATATCTTCATCCTGAACCGTGAATTGCGGGCCGACGGCGTGCGCGTCGCCGTGTTCCGCGAGAAGATGGGGCCGGATGGCCATTGGGTCGATGTTCCGGTCGATCCCAAGACCGATATCGACCTCGAAAACGCGATCCTGGCGCGGGCGCGGCAGATTCGCCTCTCCACCGCCTCGAACCAATAGGCCGGGCGGAAGCCCCGTTCGGGGGAGCGCGCATGCC
>JBOHLV010000028.1:0-40094 GCA_050729815.1 Allostellaceae bacterium | reverse complement strand
TTTTGATACAGCAGATCCTCGAACACCGCCCGCGACCGCTTGAATCAGGGCGTGTTGATGTTCGCAAGATTGTTCGAGATCACGTCCATTTGGGTCTGCTGACCCTCGAGACCGGTGCGCACGACCGCCAAAGATTCCATCATCGCATGCTTCTCCGCATTTCCTCCGGCCGCGCCTATTGCAGGGACAAGATTGAGTTGGCGCCCGAATCCATCGACGCCGTGCTGTGCATCAGACTGGTCTCCGTCTGGAAGACCCGACTGCTCTCGATCAAATTCATCATCATGCCGACCTGATCGACGTTGCTCTGCTCAAGGGCGCCCGATTGAAGCTTGACCGTGCCGTCGATCCGCAGCGCGCCGCTGGTATCGGTGAAGAGGCCATCCGGCTGCCGTTTCAACGAGGCCTGCGGCGGATTGGCGAGCATGATGCGGTCGAAGGCGACGAGCTGATTGGGGTTGCCGCCCATCGGCACGCCCGACACGGTGCCATCGGCGCCGATGGTGATGCTTTGCAAGGGAGGCAGGGTGATGGGTGTTGCGCCCTGGCCCAACACCGGATGGCCGCCATCGGTTTCAAGAAGGCCGGTGGCGGTGATTTGAAGCGAGCCGCTTCTGGTATAGGCCGGCTTGCCGTCGCCGTCCTGAACCGCGATCCAGCCGGGACCATTGACGGCGATATCGAGCTTGCGGCCGGTTTCGACGATGGCCCCGGGGGCGAATTTCGTCGAATTGGTCCCCGCCTGGACGCCAACCTGATCGGGGTCGCTTTCGCCGTAATAGGGGACCGCCCGGAAGACCGCGGCCTCCGCCTTATAGGCGGTCGTGTTGGCATTGGCGAGATCGGTGGTCGTCGTCGCCATGCGATCCATCACCGCGCTGGCGCCCGTCATGAGGAGATAGAGAATCTGACCGCTCATCCAATCAATGTCCTAACCAAAAAAATTACGCGGCTATTGGATCGTCAGCAGGCGCTGCACGTCTTGTTGATCGACATTGATGCCCTGCACATTGGCCTGATAGGCCTGTTGCGCCACAATGAGATTGACGAGCTGGCTCGAGAGATCGACGTTCGAGCCTTCGAGCGAGCCCGAATCCAATGAACCGAGGCCGGCGCTCTGCGGCGTCGCCACTGCCGGCGGGCCCGAGTCGGGCGTTGCCACCCAGTTGTTCTGGGAAATTGGTTGGAGGCCCTGCAAATTCCCAAAATTGGCAAGGGCGATGGAGCCGAACGCCTTGGTGGCGCCGTTGGTGTATTGGCCGATGACCTGACCGTCGGCGCCGATGGCAACGCCGCTGAACTGGCCGCCCGCATTGCCGTCATTGGTAACGCCGACAACGCCGAAGGTCGAACTGCTCAGGGTCGAGCCGGTGAAATCGAGGGCGATGTTGAGCGGTGCCGCCCCGTCCGAAGGCGCCGCGGTGGTGATGGTGCTGCTGCCCGACGTCAATTGGCCCGACGAATTGAAGGTCAAGGTCGGGCCCGCGCCGGAGGCAACGAGCGCGCCGCTCGAATCGGCGACCTGATAATTCGTCTGCCATTGGTTGGGCGAGCCGGAGCCGCTGGCGCGAGTGAAATAGGTGGAGAGAGTCAGGCCCTGACCCAGGCTGTCGTAGACGGTGGTCGTGGTCGATTCATTATAGGTTGACGCGTTCGCGGCGTTGAAGGGCGTACCGCTGGTATTGATGGCGTTGTCGCTGGTCGGCAGGTTGACATTGAGCGCAAGCTTCGAGGTCGCGTCCGCCGGAACACTGCCGGTATCGACCTTGATCGGGGCGACGTTTCCCGAACTACCGCTGGTCGGGAAGCCGAGCACCTGCGAGCCGTCGGCGGTGCTGAGGTAGCCGTCGTTGCTGATCTGGAAGGAACCATCGCGGGTATAAGCCGTGCCGGAGTTGGTCGCGACCTGAAAGAACCCGCTGCCGTTGACGGCGACATTCAAGGGGTCGCCGGTCTGGCTGAGATTGCCTTCGGTGAAGAGTTGGGAGAGGCCGCTGACGGCGACGCCGTCGCCGGGCGAGGAACCGCCGATGGCATCGCTGAGGGAGCTGCTGAACTGGTCGGAAAGCTCGGTCGTAAAACCCTTGAACCCGACCGTGTTCACATTGGCGACATTGTTGCCGATGGTGTCGATGTTCGATTGCGCGGCTTGCAGCCCCGACAGCTCGGTTTGCAGCGACATGGAAGAAGCTCCTTTGGCTCGATTCCGCTAGAAGACCTGATAGATTCCGCTGATGTTCACTGGCGACAGACCGCCGCTGAGATCGACGGTCGGCCCGTTGCTGCCGCCGAGATTGACGCTCGTGACCGGCGCCACCGCATAGGGCGTTACGGTGACCGTGGTGCCGCTGGTTCCGACCGCCGCCGCCTGGTATCCGTAGGTGCCGGCACCGGCGGTCGAACCGTCGGCTTCGCTGCCGTTCCAGGAGAAGCTCTGAATCCCGGCCGACATCGCGCCAAGATTGAGCGCCTGCACGGGGTTGCCCGAGGGATCGACGATCGTGACGAGCACGTCGCTGGCGGGACCGGAGAGGTTGAGCGCGCCGGTCGCGCTGCCGCTCCCGTTGAGGATCAGCGAGTTGCCGTTGACGGCGACATTGTGGCCGACCAGCCCGGAAAGCTGGAGATTGCTATAGGAGGTTTGGGTCGATTGGAGTTGCTGGACGCCGATCGCCGTCGAGAATTGCGCCAGCTCGGCGGCGAAATCCGAGGCCGATTCGGGATTGAGCGGATCCTGGTTTTCGAGCTGCGCCGTCAACAACTGGAAGAAATCGTTTTCGTTGAGACTCGCATTGGCGGCGCTGGTGCCACTGGCGGCGGTCGGAAGCTGGTCGCTCGACGGCAACGACACCACCGAGGCCGCCATGGCGGTGCCCGCAATGCTCCCGGTCATTTCGTCCTGTCTTCCCTGCCCGACGTCAATTCCCGCTCCTTCGCCTAGATCGACAGCGTCTTCATCATCAGCGTCTTGGCGACGTTGAAGGCGTCAAGATCGGCCTGATAGTCCCGCTGCGCCGAGATCATGTTGACTATCTCGTCGATCGGATTGACGTTCGGCATCGCGACATAGCCGTGGGCATCGGCGAACGGGTTCGACGGGTCGTAGGTCCGGCGCAGCGGGGCCGGGCTGGTTACCACGCCCGCAACTTCGACGCCGGCCATGCCGGTGTCTGCCGCGCCGCCGCCGCCGCCGCCATCGGGCGATACCGCGCGGAACACCACTTCGCGCGCGCGATAGGGTTGGCCCGACGAATTGGCGACGCTGTTGGCGTTGGCGAGGTTGCTCGCCACTGCGGTCAGGCGCTGCGATTCGGCGGACATGCCCGAGCCCGAAATCGAAAAGACGGAAAAGAGCGACATCTCCTAATCCTTACGCGCCCGAGGTGCCGCCCGAGTTCGAGCCCTTGATCGCCGTCATCAACATGTTGACGGTCTGGCTCGTAAAGTCGGCCACGGCCTCGTATTGGATCGCGTTCTGCGCCGCCGCGCGCTTTTCGGTATCGAGATCGACGCTGTTGCCGTCCAGGGTGACGCGGCCGCCGATCTGGTATTTCACCGCCCCCGATGCGCGTCTTGCGGCAATGGAATTGTTATCCGACGGGCCGCCGAACTGGCGATCATCGTCCACCAGCATCACCATGCCGCCAGCGGCCGGAGCCGCCGCCGGGTTGTCGGCGACGAGTTCCGCCAAGGCTTCGCGAAAATCGAGATCGACCGCCTTGAAATGCGGCGTCGAGGCATTGGCGATGTCGGCGGACAGCAGCTCCTGACGGAAGCCGCGCAACGCCAGGACGGTGCGATAGAAATCCAAGCCTGTATCGATAGTGCCCATTCGATCCTGATCCTTAGGCAAATCAGTTCCACGAAATTTGCCATATTTTCATTCTTAGGCTACGATGGGTTTGAATGTGACGCAATAGGAAATTCGGCTATGTCATTGCGATGGTTGATTGGTCTAGCCATCATTCCACTTTTGTCGACAGCCGGTGCCTCCTCCTGGGCGGCCGGTTTCGAGGCTCCGCAAGCGATTCGGAACGCGATTCATGCCGCCGCCACCGACGCGATCGCGACCGCGAAGGGCGCCCGCCTCGACATTCATGTCGGCGCTATCGATCCCCGGATTCACCTGCCGAAATGCCCTCGGCTCGAGGTCAGCGTGCCGAATGCGCCGGCGCCGGCCTTGACCGCACGAGTGCGCTGTAACGCGCCGTTCTGGACGCTTTACGTCCCGTTGCGGGTCGCTGCCTGGGGACGCGTGGTGGTGGCGGCGGTAAATTTGGCGCCGGGGACGACGCTCGGCGCCGAGGACCTCGCCTTGGCCCGGGTCGATCTCATGGCCACCGATGGCGGCTATCTCACCGATCCCGCCACGGCCGAAGGTCGGGTCTTGCGTGCCAACGTTCGGGCCGGGGCGCCGATTCCGGCCGATCTCCTCGCCCAACCGGTGATCGTCCATCGTGGCGAGACGATCGTGCTGACGCTTCAAGACCGCGCCCTCACCATTCGCACCAACGTCGTCGCGCTTCAGGACGGCCATGCCGGCGAATCGATTCTGGTGCAAAATCCCGAAAGTCGAAAGGACCTCCGTGCCACCGTCGCTGGCTCGGGTGGGGTCGAATTGCGCCTCGGCGACGCCTCGGGAGTGAATTGATGGCCGAGTCGAATTCCTTGCCCGATCTGCTTCAAGATCTGCGCGCGGCGCTGGAAGCGGAGCGAAAGGCGTTGCTTTCCGGCAATCCCGCGCGGGTCGATGCCGCCGTCGCGTGCAAGCTCGCCCTTGCCGACGCGGTCGAGCGCGCGACCCCGGCCGGCCTCCGGCCGGAGGTGGCGGATCGCACCCTCATGGAGCTAGCCCGCTACAATCGCGAGAACCATGTGATTTGCAGCGCAATCCTGCGGCATGTCACCGCGGCACTCGACCGCTTGCGCCAGCGGGAGCCGCATCGTTCCTATGGGCCCGACGGCAGCGAGCAGAACCCGCCCAATCAGCGGTTCGTCGGCGCCGCCTGACGCCGCCGGCCGCACCGTCCGATGCGACGTCCCTCGATCAGCCCACCGATGGCACCGAACCGGTGGGGCGGGGGGACGTGATCGAACTTCCCTTGACGATTTGCAGCGCGGTTCCCACCAGCGCGCCGATGTTACCGAGATCGGCCGGGATGATCATGGTGGTGCCCTGCTTCGCAAGATTGCCCCATCTGTCGATGAAGTCCTTGGCAAGTTGCATCTGCAGCGCCTCGATGCCGCCATCGACGATCGCCGCCGTGGCGATGGCGCGGATGGCATCGGCGGTGGCCGAGGCGACCAGTTCGATGGCCTTGGCCTCGCCCTCGGCGCGCAGGATCTCGGCCTGCTTGCGTCCATCCGCGATGTTGATCTCCTGCTGGCGCTGGCCCTCGGAAGTATTGATCTGCTGCTGGCGCTGGCCTTCGGATTTGAAGATCATCGCGCGCTTTTCGCGTTCCGCCGTGATCTGCAACTCCATGGCGTGGAGGATTTCCTGCGGCGGCGTGATGTCCTTGATCTCATAGCGCAGGACCTTGATTCCCCAATTGACGGCGGCCTCCTCCACCGCTTCCGCGACCGCGGCATTCAGCATCTGTCGCGACGACAAGGCCTGGTCGAGATGCAGCTTGCCGATCTCGGAGCGCATGCTGGTCTGTGCCAATTGCATCGCGGCGTTCATTGGATTGCTCGAGCCATAGGCGGCCTTCACCGCGTCCGTGATCTGGAGATAGAGGAAGCCGTCGACGGTGAGGGTGGTATTGTCGAGCGAGATGCAAACCTGCGCCGGCACGACCGAGGGCACCTCGCGCAGATCGAAGCGGTAAGCGACGCGATCGGCGAACGGCACCAGGACGTTTAGTCCCGGCGCCAGGACGCGGTGGAAGCGGCCGAGACGCTCGACCACCCACGATCGCTGCTGCGGCACGATGCGCAGCGCCGAGCGCAGAATGGCAAGTGCCACGAGCAGAAGCAGAATCCAGGGGACGAATGAGATCAGGAAATTGGGCGGCACGGGGGGCGTCTCCTCAAAATTTTAATATTTGCGGCGGGTTGGACGGTACGGCGAGATGCAGGAGCTTGTCGGTCTTGCGCGTGATGATAGCGGTGCCGCCGGGAACGGGGATCGAGCTGTCTTCCATCACGGCCTCCCAAATCACGCCGCGATAAAAGACCGTCAGGCGATTTCCCTGCGATACACCCTGGACCTTGACGGTCTGGCCGATGTCAAAATCGGCGAGATCCTGGCCACGCGTCCGCCGCCGCCGATAAAGCATGATCGCGAACACCAGGATCGCACACAGGATCACAAACACGAAAATCAGGAGATCGCCACGAACCCAGAAGGCGATCAAGGTGGTGAGAAGGGCGGCGGCGGCCACGCCGGCAAGATAGAAGGTGCCGGTATGCAACTCGACCAGCGCGGCGAACAAGGCCAGGACGAGAAACGCCCATTGCATCGGCGAAGCCTCTTTGTCGAAATTTCTACGCGTTTCGGGCAGGCGCCCGTCGCCCATCTTTTGTGGATGCCCGAGCAACTGGACCGATTCTTTTTCTCGCTTGCTCAGACAGCCAAATCGCTACGCCATGCAAGATTTTAGTGCGAAGGATCGATCGCCCGCCGGATCAAATCACGGACTTTGTCTTTGAAGGAACCAGAGCGCAAATATTGGAGGTGGGCCGTCCATCTGTCTTCCGCGAGGACTGTTCTTCCGAGACCCTTTTCCTCCTTCTTCATCAGTTCCAAGACCCGTCTGTCTTCATTCTCGGTCAGCCAATAACCGTGCCCGTCTTCGCAGTAATCCATTTCAAGGTCATAAAACCGATATTGAAATGCCTTTAAGAGTTTCCCGCACTCGGGACATTTACGATCTGTCGGGGTTGAACCGAGCATTAAGCTGCCCTTCTCGTCGTCGCCAAAATCGAAGACCTCATCTTCAAGTTGCTCTAACTCTTGGGAACTCAGCCACATTCCCTTGCAAGACGGGCAATACTCGACATCAATACGACTACGTTTTGTATGTACCAAATCCGCATTGCAGTTCGAGCATTTCATGGAAGTCTCCTATTCATACCGCCGACATTCCCCCAGATGATGCTGGATTGACAGGGATAATGTCAATTTTCTGCAGTCGCCGCCCTCCACGGGGGGAGCCTTAGTCGGCGGCGGCGCGGAATTCCTCGGGCGGCTCGAAGCGGCCGTCGCGCGGCGGCGGCGGTGCCGGCCGGCCGGTATCCCGGGCGAGCCGCAGGCGATAGAGATAGGCGAGCACTTCGGCCACCGCCCGATAGAGCCCGACCGGAATTTCGTCCTCGAGCTCGACATAGCGGCAGATCGCCCGGGCGAGGGGCGGTGCCTCGATGATCGGCACGCCATGCTCGTCGGCAAGCTCGCGGATGCGCTGGGCGATGAGGCCGGAGCCTTTGGCGACGAGTCGCGGCGCCCGCATCGTGCCTTCCTGATAGCGCAAGGCGGCCGCGTAATGCTGGGGGTTGGTGATGACGACGTCGGCCCGCGGCACCTCGGTCATCATTCGCATCCGCGCCATGCGCCGCCGCAAGGTGCGCAGGCGTTGCTTGATATGCGGGTTGACTTCGACGTCGCGCATTTCGTCGCGGACCTCCTGGCGCGTCATCCGAAGGCGGCCTTGATGGCTCCAGAGCTGATAGGGCACCTCCAGCGCCGCGACAAGCGTGAGCGCGGCGGCGAGCATCAGGAGCGTGCGGGTCATGAAGTCGGCAAGGTTTACGGTCGCCGCCGGCAAGCTTTCGCGGCTGAGATCGACCAGGCTCGCCGCCGAATCGCGCAGGACCCAATAGGTGACGCCGCCGATCACGACCACCTTCGCCACGGATTTCAGGAGTTCCGCGAGACCCTCGTGAGAGAACAGTCGCTTAAGGCCGGCAAGCGGACTGATGCGTTGGGTATCAGGCATCAGGAGCTTCGGCGAAAATACCCAGCCGCCGATCGCAAGGTTGGAGACAAACCCGATCACGAACAGCAACAGGAGCAAGGCCGCCGTCGCTTCGACCGGCGGCGCCAGCACCCGCCACGCCCGCGCCATCGCCAGCGCCGGATCGCGCATCGTGGCGGGGTCGAGCCGCAATCCGGCAAACATGGCGCGCTCCATGGCGCGGAGCAAGGCGCCGCCGTCCATGGACAGGAACAGCGCCGCCGTGACCATGATCGCCGCGCCCGGGAGGCTCTGGGCGCGCACGACCGTGCCTTCTTCGCGCGCTTTTTCGAGCCGCCTTCGGGTCGGTTGTTCGGTTTTGTCTTCGTTGCTGGTATCGCTCATGGGTGCGGCGCCCGAATGACGGCACCGATGAGGTCCAGACCGTCATTCATCATGTGCTCGACCGCGGGCGCGAAGAACGGCACCAGCGCCAGCGTCGCGGCGATGCCGACCCAGAGAAACAGCGGGAAGCCGACCGACATGAGGTTGATCTGCGGTGCCGCGCGCGACACCGTGCCGACCGCAAGATTGAGCGTCAGGACCACGGCGATCACCGGCAGTGAGAGAAACACCCCGATCTCGAACAACAGGCCGCCGGCCCTCGCCAGCGTTCCCCAGCCGGCGATCGGCACCGTCGAGCCGACTGCCACCGGCAGCACGGCAAAGCTCTTAACCAGCGCGCCGATCAGCACGAGATGGCCGTTGAAGGCGAGAAACAGCATCAGCCCGACCATGCTGAAGAAGTCGGACATCACGGGGACGGCGAAATCGCCCTCGATCCCGAGCAGCGTCGCAAAGCCGAATCCCATATGCACGCCGATAAGATCGCCCGCGAATGCCATGGCGGCGAGCGCGAGCTGCATCGCAAAGCCGATGGCGAGCCCGATCAGAATCTGCTCCACGGTCAGCACCAGCATCGTCCAGGACAGATCGAGCGGGACCGGCCGGTTGACGATGCTGCCGACCAGGATCGACAGCATTGCGGCGAGCGCGATCTTCAGCGGCACCGGGATGAGGGCGGTATTGAATACCGGCGCCGCGGCGAAGAGGGCAAGCGTGCGCACGAACGGCCAGTAAAACTCGCCGGCCCAGCGGAAAAGTTCGGCCTCGCTCCAACTGGGCAAGCGGCTACTCCAAATTGGAGACCATCTGGGCGGCGGAATTACGGATATAGTTCGTCATGCGCTCGCCCATCCACCCCCCCGCGACCGCCAAAATCAGCATGATGGCGAGCATTCGCGGCACGAAATGCAGCGTCAGATCGTTCATCCGCGTGCCGGCCTGGAACAGCGACACCAGCAATCCGATCACGAGACCGATGCCGAGGAAGGGACTCACCAAGAGCAGCGTCATCAGCAGCACATGCCGGGCCGCCATCGTCACCTCGAACGCCGTCATCTGAGAAATCCCTGGGACAGCGATCCGATCACCAAGGTCCAGCCGTTCACGAGCACAAACAGCATCAGCTTGATCGGCAGCGACACCGTGGTCGGCGACAGCAGCATCATGCCAAGCGACATCATCACCGCGGCGACCACCATATCGATGACGATGAAGGGCAGAAAAATCAGAAATCCGATCTGAAATCCGGTCTTCAGCTCGGAGGTGACGAAAGCGGGCACCACGAGGCGGAACGGGACATCCTGTGCACTCGGATAGGTCTTACCGCCGGCCAGCTTCAGGAACAGGCCGAGATCGTCGCGGCGCGTCTGCTTCAGCATGAAGGCCTTGATCGGCCCTTCCGAACGGTCGATGGCCTCGGTCACGGAAATCTTGTTGTTGAGAAGCGGTTGCAGCGCCGTGCCGTTGATCCGCGTCAGCACCGGCCCCATTACGAACACGGTGAGGAACAGCGACAACCCAATCAGAATCTGGTTCGGCGGCGTTTGGGTAAGGCCGAGCGCCTGGCGCAACAAGGCCAGCACGATGATGATTCGGGTGAACGCGGTCATGGTAAGCAAGATGGCCGGCAGGAATACGAGGCCGGACATCAGCAACAGAATTTGAATCGGGACGGAAAACGTCTCTCCGCCGCCCTTGCTCGGGTCGAGGTGCAGCACCCCCAACCCCGCCGCATGGGCCGGCAACCAGACGAAGATAACCACCGCGGCCGTCGCCGCGGCTATCGCGATCGTCAGCCGACGCGCCATTTGCCCAAGGCTTTACGCATGGCGTCGCCAAACGGGCCAGCGGCCGAATCGCCCACCGGCAGCGGTTCCGACAATTCGCAGAGCAACGAAACGGCCGTTGCCCCGACGCCAAGCACGAGCTGCCTTTGCCCAATCCGTACGACGATCACGCGCTCGCGTGGACCAAGCGGCAGTTGGCGCAGCACCTGGCAGTCGCGAGCGCTCCACGCGCCGGGCGAACGACCGCGGCGGGTAAAGAACCAGAGCGCCAGCCATAGCAACACGACAATTCCGGCGATCTCGATAAACAGGGAACCAAAGCCATCAACCCCGCTGGTCATGCGTCCGCCGGCCAACCGCTCATTGGATTACCAGGTTGGAAAAGTAGATCGCGCTCACCAGCGCATCGTGCTTGCCGCCCAATGCCGTCACCTTTGCCGCTCCAAGGGATTTGAGCAGCACCTCGTTCGCCCCCGTCACCAAGGCGGCGCGCAGCTTGTTGACGCCTTGAGGTGTCTGCAACTGGTCGGCTTTGTATGCCAGCACCGACTGCCGAATCATGTCGATGATCTCCGGCATCACCGCATCGGCCGACTTGATCGCTGCCGCGCTTGGCACTTCGAGACTCATGGCGAGCTGGGCGTAGTGCATGCTGCCATCGGTCGCTTTCAAGGTGATGACGATGGGCTTTACCGTGGCGAAGATGGGGAGTGCCGGCGCTGGCTTCTCCGTCCCACCGGGTTTCGCCTTGCCGTACATGACATACCAGCCGCCGCCGGCGCCAATGAGCAGCACCACGACCGCGATCAGAATCAGTTTGAACGGCTTCTTCTTTGCCGGTTCCGGGGGCGGCGCTTCAACCGTAGCGGCGCGGCCTTTGCCAGCCGCGGCGACGCGGCCTTTTTCAAGCTGTCTGGCCAATTTCCTAATTTTCGATTTTTGTCTATTTCCTGAACAACTCTACTCACCTCACAGCAGTTTGACAACCTTCCCGAGGAGCTCGTCGAGCTCTCTTTCCCGACGGCGCAGGTCGGCCGCCATTTTTTCCGTTTCGGCGCGGTCGTCGAGGATTTCGTACATGCGCCGCTCCCGTCTCGCTTCGACCAGTTTCTGCCATTGCTGACGGCAGGCGAGGTCGAGGCGGGCCACGTCCCGCTCTTGTTTGGCGATCACGCTTTCGATCTGGCCGATGAAGCCAAGGAAAACCATGGTGGAATTGGCCGCCAACCCGTCGGCAAGTTGGGACTGAAGCTGTTGGCGATAGCGTTCGGCATATTGTCGAAGTTGCGCCAGCTTGCGCTTCGCGTTATCGCATTGATCCATGAGGCCGCGCCAAGCCACGAACTGGCGGTTGGCCTCCTTGCCGACGAAATCCGCAAGATTCTGATAGCCTGACATTGTCTTCTCACTCGCCGATCGAGTCCCTGAGTTGGTCGACGCTCGATTCGATATCGACCGCGAGCGCCATATCCTGGCGCAGGAAACCTTCCATCGCTTCGCGGCGTTGCACGGCGCGATCGAGTTCGGAGTCGTTGCCGGCGCGATAGCCGCCGATCGCAATCATGTCGCGGCTTTCCTCGAGTCGCCCATAGAACTGCTTGAAGCGCTGGGCGCGGATCATGTGTTCGGCCGACACGATGGTCGGCATGACGCGGCTGACCGAGGCACCGACATCGATGGCCGGATACTGTCCGCGCTCGGCGAGTCGCCGCGACAGCATGAGGTGCCCGTCGAGAATCGACCGCGCCGCATCGCCGACGGGGTCATTGGGATCATCATTCTCGACCAGCACGGTATAGAACGCGGTGATGCTGCCGCGGCCGTCCTCGCCGTTGCCGGCGCGCTCCGCGAGCGCGGCGATTCGTCCGAACACCGAGGGCGGATAGCCGCGCGACGAGGGCAGTTCGCCGACGGCAAGGCCGATCTCGCGCTGTGCCATGGCGAAGCGCGTCAGCGAATCCATCAGCAACAGCACATGATGACCGCAATCGCGGAAATATTCGGCGATCGCCATTGCCCGATAGGCGCCGTGGAGTCGGATCAGCGCCGACTCGTTCGCGGGGGCTGCCAGCACCACTGCTTTGGCCAATCCATCGGGGCCGAGCGTGCGGGTAATGAATTCCTTCACCTCGCGGCCACGCTCGCCGATCAGACCGACAACGACCACGTCGGCGGCGGTATAGCGCGCCATCATGCCGAGGAGCACGCTCTTGCCAACGCCACTGCCGGCGAAGAGGCCAAGACGCGCCCCGCGCCCGACGGTGAACAGCGCGTTGATCGAGCGCACGCCGACATCGAGAGGTTTCTCGATCAGGGTCCGTTTCATCGGGTCCATGGCGCGGCCGAACAACGGCACCCGCTCTTCCGCATGGAGCCGGCCTTGATCGTCGATCGGCCGGCCGGTGCCGTCGATCACGCGACCGAGCAGTTCCGGTCCGACCGCGATCTCCATGGCGCGGCCCACCGGCGTCACCCGGGCACCCACGGCCAACCCGTCGCCATGGCCTTCCGCTACCAGGAGCGTGCGCCCGCCGTCGAAACCGACCACCTCGGCCGAGAATTGCCGCCCCGATTCGCTCTCGACGAAACAGCGCTCGCCGATGCCGACATGAAGGCCGCGGACCTCCATCACCAACCCGACATTTCGGATGAGGCTGCCGCTGACCATGACGTGATTATCGGAGTCCTGGAGGCGCAACCGGTGACGCTCCAGCGTGTCGACGAGTCGTTGCGGTGCGATCGCCAGCACTCAGGCCTCCTCGCCCTCGAACATCGCCAGCATGGCATTGCGCCAGCGCGAGGCGAGCGTAAGATCGACTTCGCAGACGCCTTGATGTCCCCGCGGATGCCATCGCCGATCCTTCATCGCCGCGCCTTCGGCACCATCGGCGACGACGAGGCAACCGCCCGGCTCGACCGACTCGTCACCGATCAATGCGATCCCGGTTTCTTCGAAATCCGGAGCGAGGCCGCGCACCAGTTCGATGTCGATGGGATTGAGCACGATCGATGGCGTGCCGACATCGATCGGCACCTGCGCCACCGCGTCGCGAATGAGGCCAACGAGGTAGTCGGGCGAACGCGACACCTCGGTGCCGATCACCCAGCGCGCCACTTCGAGCGCGAGTGAGACGATCGCTTCTTCAACCGGACGCTCCAGCGTCCGGGCCGGTTCGGCAAGACGACGGGTCATCGCCTCGACGAGACGAAGCTCGTCGGCGAGATGCTGTTCGGCCTGGCGTTGGCCCTCCGCAAAACCTTGTGCGAAACCTTCGCCGTGGCCGGTCGCAAACCCGTCCCTGTGACCGCGCCGCATGGCTTCTGCCGTGGCATCGGCAGTGGCGTTGGCAGTGGCGCTGGCCACGGCCGTCGCTCTCTCTTCCTCGAGGCTTATCGTGCGGCCCGCTGTCGCGTCGCGGACTGGGGACGCCGCAGATCGGGCACCCGCCAATTCAAGTTCGCGAAATTCCCCGACTTCGGTTGTGGCGCCGAGATCGGGAACTTGCCAGGGAACCACGTCGGCACGTCCGACATTGACGCGGCGGGTCATGTCCGTTCCTTTCGCGTCCAGAGATAGAGCTGCGATGCGGCGAGCCAGGCGAGGCGCAGCACCAGTTGCAGCAACGAAATCACCACCCACCCGGCGACGAATCCGGCCAGGAATCGCGTGCCGAGGATGACCATTGGTGCCCATTCCGGCGCGCCCGCCGGGGTTCGGGCCGCGGGCGACAGCGCGATCCAGACCAAGGCCAGAACGGCGGCCAGCAGCACGGGACTGATCGCCGTCTTGTCCGAGCCGCCGGACCGCTTTGAACCGAATGCCATATCGTCCGAGCCCCAACCCGCACCGTTCAGGGGGGGGCGACGGGTGAAAGCGGCGGCTTCGGCGCGGAAATGACCGGAGTTACCACCGCCGGATGCTGGACGGGCGGTTTGGTTGCTTCCACCGGATGGGAAACCGCCCCCTGGAGTGGTGTTGCGGTGTTCGAAGTCATGCCCTTGGCGGCGGTCGCCGTCGTGAGCTTGGAGGTGCCCCTCGCGTTGGTTCCCGACGTCTTGGCGTCGCTCAAATGGTCGCCTGTCGAACGCACGATGATTGCGACGCGGCGGTTCTTCGCCCTGCCGTCGGGCGTGTCGTTCGTTGCGATGGGATGATATTTCCCGTAGCCGGCACCGACCAGATGCGCCGGATCGACCCCGTCGCCAACGAAGCGCCTGACCACCGAAATGGCGCGCATTGCCGAAAGCTCCCAGTTGGAATTGAACTGCGCGGTATGGATCGGCGCGTTGTCGGTATAACCATTGACCTGGATGGCGTAAGGCAAATCCTTCAAGACCAAGCCGATCTGGTCGATGACGCCGAGCGCCGATTGGTTCAGATCGGCGCTGCCGCTGGGGAACAGCACGCTGGCATTGATGTTGATTGCAACGGACATGCCGTTGTGGGTGACTTGAACTTGGCCTTTGGCGATGGTGGCGTGAAGGAGACGCCTCAGATTGGCGTAGGCGGCATTCAATTTTTTAACCCGCTCGCGAACCTTGCTCGGAACCTTCGGCTGATCGGGGGGAATCGGCACCGTCGGTCGATTGACCGGCAGCGGGACGGGGGTCGGGCTGTGGTTAAAAATACCGTTGAGTTGTGCCCCCGTGCTGCGGGTCTGTTCGACCATCTTGCCGTTGAAGACATTGGAGAATGCCTGGGCGGCAGCGCGATACCGCGACACATTGATGCTGGAAACGGCGTACAGCACGACGAAGGTCGCGAGCAGCAAGGTCATGAAGTCGGCATAGGAGATGACCCAGCGCTCGTTGTTCTCCTTCTTATCGTCCTGTTCGCGCCGCCGCCGGTCTGCCGCCAAGCCCGTTCCTCCGATCTAGCGTGTCTGCTGGACTGGTTCGGCGGCGCCGGCGATCTCGGCGCCCGCATCGTTGTCCGCTTCGGCCTTGCCGGATTCGAGGATGAAGCTCCTCAGCCGCATTTCGAGCTGAATTGGCTTCTCCATCACCGCAATGCCGATCAGTCCTTCCATGATCATGTCCATGCGCCGGACCCGCCACCGCACCAGCGTTTTCAGCTTGTTGCCGATTGGCAGAAAAAGCAGATTCGCCGATCCGACGCCATAAACGGTGGCGACGAAGGCGGTGGCGATGCCGGCGCCGAGCTTCGATGGGTCGCCCAGATGCGACATCACCGTGATGAGGCCCAGCACCGCGCCCAAGATACCTACTGTCGGCGCATAACCGCCCATTGCCTCGTAAATTTCGCATGCCAGATGTTCGTGATGTTCCTGAGTGTGGATCATGGTTTCAAGCACGGCGCGAATCTGTGATGCCTCGACGCCGTCGACCACGAGACGCAATCCCTGGCGGGTGTAGGAGTCCTCGACCGTCTCCGAGACCTTATCGAGCGCGAGAATCGATTCGCGCCGCGAAATGCGCACCCATTCCATGATGTTGTCGAGCGCTTCCCGGGCATTGTCTTTCGGCGGGAAGATGATCCAGCGCCCCATCTTCAACCCGCTTATGAAGATCTTGACTGGCGTCTGCAGCAGCACGGCGCTGATCGTGCCGCCGATCACCATGATGAAGGCCGGCACCTGAATCAATGCCACGAGGCTGCCACCATCGAGGATCATCGCGAGGCAGATGCAAGCAAAGGCCGATATCAGCGCGCCGATGGAAAAGATATCCATCCTACCTCCTTTCGCCGGTGGTCGTGCGGCGGGTCATTTCCAACCGTCGAGCGCGCTTCTGAGCCGCAGCAGCGCACGGCCGTGCGCGCGGCATACGGTCGACTTGTCGAATCCCAAAATGACGCCGACCTCGTCCATGTTAAGGCTGCGCTCATAGTAGAGTGACACCACCAGCTTCTCCCGATCTGGCAGCGATTCGATTGCGTCGGCAAGGGCCGCGGTGATCCGCTCGCGCTGAAGCGCCGATTCGGGACTGTCCTCCCCCTCGTTTTCCACGATTTCATCGAGTTCGAGGAGGCGAATCCCCGCCAACTCGATGAGCAGCTCGTGATAATCCTCGAGGGACAGGCCAAGCTCGGCCGCCAATTCCTCATCGCTGGCGTGGCGTCCGAGGCGAGCCTCGACGGCGCGCATCGCGAGCGCCGCCGTCTTGGCGCGCCGAATGGTGCGCACGGGCGCCCAGGTCTCGCGCCGGGCCTCGTCGATCATGGCATTGCGGATGGCGTTGCGCAGCGGCTTGCCGCCGAGCTGGTTGAGATAGCCCACCCGCGTCAATCGAAGGATCGCGATCATGCCCGCCTGGACGAGGTCCTCGATCAGAATGCTTTCCGGCAGGCGCCCTTTCAGATGACTGGCCAACGACTTCACCATCGGGGCGTATTGTTTGATGATTTCGGTCTCGTCGGTCTCGACGAGTTGCGCGATGCCATAGCCCTCGCGGTCGTGGGAAGACAATACCGGCGGCTTGTCGTCCGGCGGCGCCGAAGGCAGGCCTTCAATCTCGGCTTCAGCGCCGGACATTCCCGGTTCTCTCCTGCTGCCGGCCTAGGAGCTCGACCACTTTGATCCGTTTGTCGGCCGGAATCTCGGCATAGGACAGCACCCATATCCAGGGCCGCACCGGTCGCAGTAATTGGGCAAGGAAGAGCCGCATCTCGGGGCGCGTCACGAGCGCCGCGGCACCGGCAATGTTTTCGAGGCGCAGTGCCGTCGCCGCGGCCATCGCGCGGATGTCGCCGGCGAGTGCCGGCTCGATTCCCACCTCCTCGGTATTTTCTCCGGCAAGGCGCAAAGTGTCTTGCAACAGGCGCTCGAGCTCGGGTTCAAGTGCCATGACCCGAACCTCGTCGATCGCACCGAAAATATGCTGAACGATGAAGCCCGAAAGGCGGAGGCGAAGAAGGCGCAGCAACCCCTTGACGTCTTGGATCGCCGCGCCCTCTTCGATCAAGGTGGTCACGATCGTGCGCAGATTCCGCAGCGGCACCCTTTCCGCCAAGAGCGCGCACAGCACCTTGTGCACTGTCGCGAGCGGCAAGAGCTTCGGCGTCAATTCATCGATCAGTTTCGGCGATTGTTTCGCAATCATCGCCAGCAGGGTGTCGAGCTCGGTGCGGCCGAACAAGGCCTCGACATGACCTTTCACCACGCGTTCGAAATGGGTAGCGATCACCACCGCGGCATCGAATACGGTATGCCCCGATGTCCGCGCCTGATCGGCAAGCGCCGGTGCGATCCACACCGCCGGCCGGCCGAACACGGGATCCCGGGCCTTGATGCCCGGGACCTCGCCCAGCACCTTGTCGGAAGGAATGGCGAGCAGCTTATCGGGATGCACCTCGCCGGCCGCGCGCTCGACTCCATAGACCATAATCCGATAGGCCGACGCCTTGAGATCGGGATTGTCGCGCACATGCACGACCGGTACGAGGAACCCGAACTCACGCGAAACTTGTTTGCGCACCGCGCGCAGTCGGCGCAACAGCCCGCCATTCTTTTCCTTGTCCACAAGGCCGACCAGGCGATAGCCGATCTCGACCTCCAGGGGTTCGACGAGTTCGACGACGCCGACATCCAGCTCTTCGGGTTCGGCCGGCTTCGCGGGCGGCTCGGCGGCCTTCGCTTGCGCCTGTGTCGTGCGGCGATGGAGCCACCAGCCGGTGCTGCCGAGCAGCCCGGCAAAAACGAGGAAGGGAAGATGCGGCATGCCCGGGACGATACCGAACAGGCCGACGATGCCGGCCACGATCCACCACACCTTCGGGAACGCCGCGAGCTGGGCCACGACTTCGCGGCTGACATCGCGGTCGGTTGAAACGCGGCTCACGACAAGTCCGGCCGCGACCGAGATCACCAGGGCCGGTATCTGCGCCACCAGCCCGTCGCCGATCGCGAGGAGGGTATAGTTCTGCGCCGCTTCGGCAAGGCTCATCCCGTGCTGCCAGGTGCCGATGATGAGTCCGCCCAGGAGATTGATGCACAGGATCAGGATCGCGGCAATGGCATCGCCGCGGACGAATTTCGAGGCGCCATCCATGGCACCGAAGAAATCCGCGTCGTGCGTGACCTCGCGGCGGCGCCGGGTCGCGATTTCCTGCGTGATGAGGCCGGCATTGAGATCGGCGTCGATCGCCATCTGCTTGCCTGGCATGCCATCGAGGGCAAAGCGCGCCGCCACCTCGGCGATACGCCCCGAGCCTTTGGTGATGACGACGAAATTGATGATGATGAGGATGATAAAGACGACGATGCCGACGGCATAATTGCCGCCGACGACGAAGTCGCCGAAGGATTCGATCACCCGGCCGGCGGCGGCGCCGCCCTCATAACCGTTGAGGAGAATGACCCGCGCCGCCGCGACGTTGAGCGACAGGCGCAACAAGGTTGTGATCAGCAGCAGCGTCGGAAAGGAGGCGAAATCCGTCGCCTTCTCGGTGTAGAGGGCCGCCAGCAGGATCATCAGCCCGAAGCAGATATTGAAGGTGAAGCAGATGTCGAGCGCGAACGGCGGCAGCGGCACGACCAACATCGCCAGAATGAGGACGAAGGCGACCGGCCCCGCAAGGGAAGGCAGGTGTTTGCGCCACGCGGGCAGCCCCGATGCGGGTCGACGAGGTGCCGCTTCGACTGTCACGATAGCATGCCGCCGAAGCCGCCCAGAATCTGGATGGCAAAGGTTTCAAGCTGACGCAGGAGCCACGGCCCGAGCAGCGCCAATACCAGCGCCGTGCCGAGGAATTTCGGGACGAAGCTCAATGTCATCTCATTGATCTGGGTCAACGCCTGGAACAGGCTCACGATCATTCCGATCACCATCACGACCCCAAGGAACGGTCCGGCCACCAGAAGCGTGGTGAGGAGGGCGCCGTTGACCGCGGTAGATACGGAATCCAAACCGACCTCCTTTCAACGCAGTTTCTTTGCCCGTTCGAGGGGGCTTACCACTTCGACGAAACGCAGGCCGAGCCGCTCTTCGTTCACCACCACCACCTCGCCGCGTCCGATCAAAATGCCATTAACGCGCACATCGAGCGGCGCACCGGGCCCGCGATCGAGCTCGACCATCGAGCCGCGTCCGAGCCGCATCACCTCGCGGATCGGCAATTCCGTGCGTCCGAGCTCGACCGAAAGCCGCAACGGAATGTCCATGACGAGATCGAGCTTCCCGCTCTCAACGGCGCGGCCATTCGTTTCGCCATTGGCCTTGCCATTGCCCTGCGCCTCCAGATTCTCAAAAGGTGAATCCGTGCGGGCGAGCCCGCCCTGCGGTTCAGTTGCGCTGGCGGGGGTCGGTTCGGTTGGGCGTAGATCTTCGTCCGCCATCTCTCATTGGCTCCGTGAGGTCATTGTGGTTACGAGGGCATCGTCCACCGGCGTGATCGGCTCCTCGATGCGGACCGCGCTTTTGCGGCCGCAACGGCCCCAGCGGCCCCGAAACAGCGGGATGCCTTCGGCCTCGATCACCACGCTCTGCGGTCGATCGATCTCAAAGACATGACCGGGGCGGAGCTCGAGGAGATCATTTACCGTCATCTCGATCTCGGTCAGCTCGACGCGCACCGGCAACATGACTTCCTCAATGCCGGTTTTGAGCTGCTCGAACCAATGTCCGTCGGGCTCGCCCGGGTCGGACGCGACCCCGGACATCAATTCGTCGTGAACCGGTGCCAGCATGGTCGATGGGATGCACACCATGAGCGTTCCCTCGCCGTTATCCACCCGGATCTTGAAGGTGATGGTGACGATCACTTCACCGGCGGGACTGATGCCGGCGAATTGCGGATTGAATTCGTAGCGCAGCACTTCCGGTTCGACGGCGACGATGCGCTGCCAGGCCGCGGCGAATTGCTCCAGGATGAGGCCGACCACCCGGTTCATCACCTTGATCTCGACGGTGGTGAAATCGCGTTGCGATTTTGTCACCGGAAAGCGCCCGTTGCCGCCGAATCGACTTTCGACGATGGCGATCACCAGTTGGGCGTCCGCGATCATCAACATGGTGCCACGCAACGGCTTCAGCCCCACCAGAACCATGTAGCTCGGTTGTTTCAGGCGCTCGATCAGCTCGAAATGCTTGATCAGCTCGATCGTGCCCGAATCCAATTCGACGCCCTTGCGCAAATGGTGGAAGAGCGCGACACGTAGGGCTCGGGCGAACCGGTCGTTGACGACTTCGAGCGTCGGCATGCGCGCCGGCGCCGCCTGTTCCTGGACGAACAGGTTGTAGGGCCGGACGATCGCTCCGCCGGCGCCGCCGTTCGTATCAGACATAGATATTCACTCCCGGGGATAGGCGGCCAGTATCGACCTCGGTTCCCGATGACGGCGCAATCGCCGCGGTCGCGAAGCTCGGTCGGCGGACGGCGGTGTCACGATAAACCGCGGGCCGGCGCGCGCCCGAGGCATCGGCGCCCACCCAGGCACCGGCGAGGTTGAAGCCGGCGTTGGCGAGCCCGGCTTGAAGCTGATCCATCGCTTGTGTCACCGCTTGTTGCACTTGCGGCTGCGCCGCGCCGAACCACGCGGAGACATTGCGGCCCTGTACGACAATCCTAACGGTGAGGGCGCCAAGCTGCTGCGGTTGAAGCTGAAAGGTGGCTTCGTGGTGGCCCGCGGCGATCATGCCGAGTACGTGCGTGGCGACGTCATTGCCCATCGCGGTCTGCTGCATGGCGCCATTGACGTTGCCGGCGCCGTTCGTGACCGTTGACGCGGCCGACCCGGTCGCGGGACCGGCCGCGGTCGTTGCGACTCCCCCAATGGGCGCTTGATCGATCCGCGGTGTCGGCGGGGTGGTCCGGCTTGGGGCCGGGTTGAGTTGATCTCCGACGGCGTGGGCAGAAGCCATCGCGGGCTGAAGCATCGCTGGGTTGGCCGGCGTCGGTGGCGCAATCGCGGCGTGGATATTCGATGCCGCCGGGGATGATGTCGTCGCCGCTGTCGCGGTTGACGTATTGTCCGGACCCGCTTGGTTGGCGCCAAGAGCAACCGCCGTGCCACCATTCGTCGTATCGGCCCCGGGCAACTTGCCATTCGCCGGACCTGGCGACCCGTGGAGCAACGGGCTCGCGGCTGTTGGCGGGCCGGGCGCCACGGTCATCGTTGAACCTGGGGCCGGTCGGTCCGGGGGCGCGGTTTGCCCCGGCGACGAATTCGTCCCCGAAGCGGTAGTTTGCTGCGCGTATGGAAATTTATGGACATCGGTTGGTGCCGCGGAGCTCGATCCGGGTTGATGCGGCATCAAGATCGTCCGCGATGCCGATGGCGTGGTGTCGTCAGGCGTTGAGATATGGGGATCGCTTCCGGTGGCGGGCCAAATGCCCGGATCAGACGCGGGGACGGCATGCTTGCCGGATATTTGCTCTGGATCAATCTGCTTTGCCGATGGAAGGAGCGCCGGTTCGGTCATCGAATCCGGTCGTTGCTGATCCTGGGCGGATGCCGTTTCGATGGTTGGGGTGGCGTGCGTCGAGCGTGGCGACGCGTGGCTTTGATGCGTCTGCCCGGCGGCGAGCACATCGTCGCTTGGCGTGCCAAGATGTCGGGCGTCCGCGGCGATTTTGTCCGCAACCATGGCGGCCGGCCCGGGCCCGGCCGGATCTTTGGCGGCATGATGTCCGGTTCGGCTGTCGATCGGGGTCGGCGGTGAAATCGCCGCGCCGGGGGCAAGGGAAATGCGGGCGGGGCTCGATCCGGCCGATGCCGCCCGATCGGCGGAATGGTGCGCCGCGTGATGTTTTCCCGCGAGCGGGTTCGACGCCACGCCGGTCAACACCGTGATTCCGGTGTCAGCCCCGTCGGTAACCGGCGATCGTGGGGGTGCCGCCGTAGCAACCGCGGTTGGTCCGGGATTATCGGCAGCGGCGGGGACTCCTGCCTGGCGGCTGCTGCTTCCCGGCGGCGCCGGTCCGGTGTCCCCGGCGGCGGCAGAATCGTCGGGCGCAACCTCACCCGCCGACCGCTGCCCATGTTTTGGGGACGGGCTGCTTTTGCCATCGCCCGTGGCGGCGTCGGCCGGACCGGTCTCGGTGATCGCGCTGTTTACAAGGTTGGCAAAGGCGACATTGCTTGCGCCGTCGTCTCTCGGTCGCCCCGCGGCGGTCGACCCGCCGATCTCTCCGGCGCGGCTGGAAGCAAGATTTCGCACGATGTTGGACACGGACGATCCCCTTACGCCACCAGGTCTTTTGCGTCGGTGCGCAGATTGATCTTGCGCTCCGCTTCGAGATTCTGGGCGGTAACCAGGATCTGGCGTTGCGCCGCCTCGACCTCGGCGAGGCGCATCGGTCCGCGGGTGTCGATTTCCTCGCGCAGGCCCTCGGCGGCGCGCTGCGACATGTTGCGGAATACCTTCTCGCGCAATGCGTCGTCGACGCCCTTCAAGGCCGGCACCAGCAGGTTCTGATCGATCTCGCGCAACAGCACCTGAATGCTGCGGTCATCGACTTCGACCAGATCGGCAAAGACAAACATGTTGTCGTAGATTCGTTGCGCCAGCTCGGGGTCATGCTGCTTGATGGAATCAAGCATGGTCTGCGACCGGCTGCCGTCGAACTGGTTCAACATTTCCGCGGCGGCCTTCACGCCGCCGACGGTGGTCAGCCGCACTTGGGGCGCATCGCCGACGAGCTGATCCTGGAGGGCCTCGTTCAACTCCTGGAGCGCGTTGGGCGGTATCATGTCGAGCGTCGCCAGCCGCGGGATCACCTGCTCGACCAGTTCGTCGGGGAGGAGCTGCACGACCTCGATGGCCTGCTCGCTTTCCATATAGGCGAGAATCATGGCGACGATCTGGGGATGTTCGCCGCGAATGAGCTCGGCGACGACGCGCGGATCCTGCCATTTGACCGCTTCGATACCGGCGGAATCGCCACCATGCATCAACCGTTCGAGAAGACCCGAAGCGCGCTTTTCGCCGATCGCCTCGACGAGGGCGCCGCGCAGATACTCCTCGACGCCGAGACCGGTCGCGGTCTGCTCCGTCATCAAGGTGGCGAATTCCTGAAACACCTCTTCAGCGGTGCCTTTCGGCACCTTCGGCAGGCGCGCCATGGCGCTGGCGAGGCGGTTGATCTCGCGCGGCTCGAGATGCTTGATCACCTCCGCCGCCTCCTTTTGACCGATCAAGGCCATGAGGACGGCGGCCTTGTCGAGATCGGAAAGTTCACTTGTGCGAATTTCCTGGGATACCACGGCTGATCCACTCCTTGATGACCTGGGCGGTACGGTCCGGGTCGTTGGCGACAATCTTGCGCACGGCGTCGACATCGACCTTGAAGGTGTCGCTCGACAGGCCGGAGAAATCGATACTGGAGGTTTGGGCGCCGCCGGCGGCAGTCGCCGTGGCATCGTTGGCGCCAAGTTCGCGCCGGCCTGCGCCGCCTTCGCCCCGCGGCGGGACGGCGGGCATCGCTGGCATCGCGGGCAGCATCAGACCTGGACGGGCCTTGAGCCAGCGCAGGATCGGGAACAGACCGCCGAACAGCGCCAGGAGCCCGGCAAGCGCCAACAGCGCGTTCTGCGCTGCCGCGTGAACCCAGGCCTGTTGCCAGAGCGGCGTTGGCAGACTGGTTACCCGTTTTGCCTGGTCGAAGGGCAAATCGACAACGGTGACGACGTGGCCGGCGTTGGCACCGATGACGGACTGAACCAAGGTCTTGATCGATTTCATTCGCGCCGGCGCGAATGTCCTGCCGCCAGCGTCGTTCAGCAGAACCGCCGCCGAGATCGCCTTGAGCCGCCAGGGCGGGGCCTGAAGGTACTGGATTGTCTTATCGATGTCGTAGTTGCTGACGTTGTGGCTCTCTTTGGCGGGTGTCGCCGCGGCTTTCCGGGCGGTGGCTGGGGCCGTGCTTGGCGTTGCCGGCGGTTGATTCGAAAGCGCGCCCGGGATTCCCATCGGCGTGCCGCCGGTGCCGCCGACGCTCTGGGTCTGGTCCTCGCTCAAGAGATGACCCTGGCCATAGCGCACCAGGCTTTGCTTCGATTGTGAGAAATCGATATCGGAATCGACCGAAACGCGGAAATTCTGGGAACCAACAATGGGCATAAGAATATCGCTTATCAGGCGTTCGTATTTAGTGTCGACCTGCTGGATGATGGCGAGCTGCTGCGGCACTTCCTGTAGGCCGGCGCCGCCGCGGGTGGTGAGGACGTTGCCGTCCTGATCGACCACGGTGACGGCGCCGCGGGCGAGGCCCGGCACGCTCGACGCCACCAGGCCGACAATGCCGCTGACCTGGGGCTTCGACAAGCGCAACCCCGGTGCGAGGCGCAGCAGCACCGAGGCACTGGGCTTTGGCTCGTCGTCGAGAAATCCGGTGCGTTTCGGCAACGCGAGCGTGACCTGGGCCGAGAGCACGCCGTCGACCTCGCCCACCGTGTGCGACAGGGTGGCTTCGAGCCCGCGGACGTAATGTACCTGCTCGACGAACGGGCTGACGCCGAGCGCCTCATTGTCGAGGAGGTCCCAGGCATCGCCATCGGTCTTGGGGACGCCGCGCACGGCAAGCTTGAGACGCGCCTGGCCCAACGCCGCGGTTGGAACCAGGATCACTCGCCCGCCTTCGCTGACGCGGTAGGGGATATTGAGCTTCTGCAACTGGGTGATCGCCGCCCCGCCTTCGGGACCGCTCAATCCGGCATAGAGCACCGAATAATCCGGCTCGCCCGACCACAGCACCAGCATCGCGATCAAGGTTGCCGCGGCGGCGATCGCGGCAAGGACGGTCAGGCGGCGGTTGGCGACAAACGCCCCGCGGGCACGCGCCGTAAAGGTCTTCGCAAAATCCGCATCGAGTACCGCCACCAATGACTCCCCACCGCCAACATCGCCGTCTTGCCCCGCGTCGATGTAGGCCGCTTACACCTGCATGTTCATGACGCTGCTATAGGCCTCGGTAACGCGATCGCGTACCGTCACCGCGGTCTGGAAGGCGAGATTGGCTTTCTCCAGCGCGACCATGACGCTGCTCAGCGGCATCGAATGATCGCCGGCGGCATAGGACATCGCGTCGCTGTTGGCGGCGATGATCTGGCCGTTGACCTCGTTGAGGGCCTTCTTGAGGGTTGCGGTGAACGATGTCGCGCCGGTTGCCGGCGCCGCCGTCGCCGAATTCGTGGCCGGCGTGTTGGTGTCGGCGGCAAGGCTTTGCAGGTCCGAAAGCATGGTGCTGGCAACGGCAGGAATCAGCGGAATCATGCCTCTCTCCTGGCCGACGCGGCGCGGCCTGAGCCGTGGGCGCGGCGACGGCGATGTTCGAGGAAGACCAACCGGGCGAACGATTCGCTTAAAGCGTCCGAGAGGTTGGCGAGCTCGATCTCGACGCGCTCGCCGCCGTTCAGCGGGTCACGTTGGGCGCTCGCGACCCGACCGGCCAGCGTTACCGGCTCACGGAAGATGTCGTGGAAATAGAGCTTCGCGAGGAGCCACGAATCGGGGGTGAGCGCTTCCGGCCCGGACCAGGCGAGACGGCTCAGCCCCAACTCCACCTCGCGGGGCGCCGGCAACGGCTGGGCCTGATAGGCGAGCCGCGCCACCATCTCGATCAGCATGTCGATCTTGAGTTGCAACGGCCGTAATGCCTCGGCCAGCGCCTCGTCCTCGGTCGGCGGCGCGCCGAGATCGACCGATTTGAAGAGCAGATCGAGAACGCCTTCGTTGGCGTGTTCGAGGCGGTCGAGCAGCGCATCGGACGGGGCGCCGTCCAGGACCTGCCATTCGATCGGCAGGCGCAACGCAAGCGAGAAGGTGGGCCGGTCCTCACCGCCCGCCCGGTGCGGCGCTCGGTCGGCTCGCGGCGTGCCCGGCGACGGGCCGGATGGCATGAGTTTCATCGACTTCCTCCGCGAGGCTACAGTGGCATGTTGACGAATTCCTCTAATTCGTCAATTGACAAAGTATCATACCAGCCGGCAGAGGGGCAAGGACGGGAATGGGCGAGCCCACGGCAATTGGTCGAATGGTTCTAAACGGCAGGGAGGTCGGGCGCCTTTCCGGGGAATTCGGCGACGATCGGCGAATCTCTCGGACTCGTCGGCCTTGCCGCCACCAACGACCCCTTACCCCGAGCGGAGTAGAAACCTACAAATGGCCATGCTCGTGATAGTAGCGCCGCGCACCCGGGGCCAGCGCAATTGAGGTCTTGGCGATCTTTCCTGGTTCGAGCGGATAAGTGACCGGGCTGTCCTTCGGCGGAATATGGCGGTATTGGCTCTCCAAGAGGTCCGGGGTCTCGCACAGAAGCGCGGCGATCACATAGGCAACGTCGTCGGGGAAATCGTCGCGGCAGAACAGCAGAAAGTCGGAAAAGTCGAGCGCCTCGAACGGCGCGGTCAGGCCCGGAAAGCGATCCTGGGGGACGGTGGCGCGATGCCAGGCGAAGTCGAGTTCAACGGCGCTCAGCGCGGCATCCTCGAATGGAATGAAATTCATCGGCCGGGCGGCACACAATTCCTTCCAGAACGGCGTCATCACCGCCTCGAACAAGACGGCGTCGGCCTCGCCGCGCGTCGCCAGCGGAATCGTGTCCCAGGGCGCTTCGCCCAGCAGTATCTTACCGCCCCAGGATTCGATCGTCGCAGCCGACACGCCGGAGGCTTCCAGCATGCGATGCGCCGCGAATCCGGTCATGTTGACGCCGTCATCGTGCGCGGTGACGAGTCGAAGGCTTGGCCGCTTGGCGCGTAGCTCGGCAAAGCTCGCAATGCCGAAGCCCGCGTCGATGGCGAGCACCAGTCGATCGTCCTGCGGCAAGGTACCGAGCGCGCGCAGCCGATCGACATCGGGCCGCCGGCAGATGCCTTTGCCTTCGAAGACGGTGCGTGCGAATCCGGCGGGCACGAACAGCGCGACATCGACCTCGCCGTCGAGGACGGCCGCTATCGCATCGGTTCCGCCCCGCCCGGCCCAGGTCGCGAATTTCGATCCCGGCGGCGACCGGCGCCACAACTCCGCGCCGATCCAGCCGCAGATCCGGTGCAGGTTGGCGATGCCCCAATCGCCCATCATGTGGAGCGTGATCGGACGGTCGATCCGGACTTCCATGTTCGGCCCCTTTGACATCGGTGGCGGCGGCGTATAGCCTAGATTAGTAGATATCTATGGAATTACCCATGGGCCTGCAATGAGGAATCTTGGCGCGGTCGCAAAGCCGGTTCCGGCGATCGCGAACGACCAGCTCGTCCCGCTGGCGCGCAGCGTCGGATATCATGTCCGCCAACTCGCCGAGACCTGGCAGGATGCGATGGATGTGGCCGCCGCGGCGCAGGGCGTCACGATCAGCCAATGGCGCTATCTGCGCGAATTGTGGGAAGAGGACGGGCTGTCGAATGGCGAGTTGACGCACCGCGTCG
Organism: Allostellaceae bacterium; assembly: GCA_050729815.1. Lineage (GTDB taxonomy): Bacteria > Pseudomonadota > Alphaproteobacteria > ATCC43930 > CGMCC-115725 > JAATGI01. The sequence goes on along the minus strand of JBOHLV010000028.1, from coordinate 12,677 downwards.
GGCGCCAGGGTCCGACCACCGTGGTCGCCGTCCGGCTGCTCGAACGCGAGGGGCTGGTGACGGCGGTCAGGTCCGCGACTGACCGGCGCAAGAGCCTCATCCGCCTGACGCCGCGCGGCCGGCGCCTTGCCGCGACCATGTCGCCGCCGATCCGCGCGGTGAACGAGCGCGCGATGTCCGATCTGTCGGAGACGGAAATTCGTACCTTCAAACGGCTGATTGTCCGCATCCAACGCCGGCTCGACGGTGACGCCGGCGAACGCAACGAATGGGCGCGGATGCGGACCAATCGGTTTGCCGAGGATGTCGGGTTATAGACCATCGAGGGAGGAGAGCATGCCCCAATTTATCACGATCCATCGCTCACCAGGGCTGAAGCGCGAGGAGCTGGCGCAAAACGCCGCCAACGTGCTTGGCGCCAACATTGCCAAATTTCAGCATATCTACGTCAATATCGCCTCGGGCTTCATCGTCTCGGTTTTTGAGGCCGACACCAAGGAGCAGGTCGAGGAGCAGATGGAGGTGCTCGGCTTCCCGATCGATGAAATGCACGAGGTGCATTTCGGCCAATCACGCGCCGACATGGAACAGATGTTGAAGCAACACGACAAGGGATGAGCGGGAGGACAGAACATGACCCAAGACGATCTCGTCATTCCGCCGCCGCGCGCCGACCGACCGCCCTTGCGCGTCAATGTGTTCGAGACGATGCAGCACAGCAACACGCAACTGGTGCCGCTATTCCCCTATCTTCACCCCGGGGCGATGGTGCCGGCGGGCGCCATGATCATTGGCGGGCCCGATGCCGGTTACGGCCATTTCTTCCATCACAACACGCAGGACGAAGTGGTGCTGGCGCTGGCCGCCAACGGCGCGGTGCTCGCCACCGGCCAGGTCTTCGTCGGCGCGCGCATACATGGCGTCAATTCGTTTCTCAAGAATGAGAAGGACCCGAAATCCTTCGCCATCATGGTGATCACGCAGCGTCAGGTGGAAAGCGGCCCTCAGACCGAGGCATGCAGCCTGCGGTGCGAAAAATGCCATGAGGAAATCTATTTGAAGGAGTTCGATGCGACGCCGCCGGTCGACGCCTTGGAGGGCGATCATCCCTTCGTTTCGATTGCGGCGATGCCGGCGTTGTTCGCCGAATTCAACAACGACGCGGCGCGCCGCGTCTGCCCCAAATGCGGCCATGCCAACAAACCATTTCCCGTTGCCGCCTGGGGTTGGGACAAATATGCGGCGCAGAGCGAAATCGCGATTGCCGGGCGTCAGACACTGATGGAGATGACCCGGCCGACCACGACATAGGTGCCGTCATGCCTCGCAAGAAGACATTCCAGGTGATGCGCGAAGCCGCGAAGCTTGGCGCCTATGATGACATGCCGATGTTGCCGGAAGAGCTCCAGGTTCAGGTGCATCTCTCGCGCAACGATCGGCCACAGCCTTTCCACCAGATCTTCGCCAAGGACACGCTGTTGTTTCTGGTGTCGGGCGGCGGCGCGGTGGAGATGAAGGACGCGCCGGTCGAACGCTTCGCGCTGAAGCCCGGTGATTGCGTCTACGTTCCGGCCGGCACGCCGCACCGCATCCTGCCGGATGGTGAAAGCGTGGTGCTGCGCTACAAACCGCAACCTGCCGGCCTTGAAGGCTTGGCCTGGTATTGCGATGGTTGCGGCGCCGAACTCGACCGTGCCGTATGGGATGCTGACAGCGTTCCATCGCAAGCCAAGTTCCTCGAGATCAGCCAACGCTTCGCCGGCGATTTAACGCGTCGCACCTGCGCGACATGTGGTGCGATACACCCGGCTCCCGACCTCACCGGCTTTCGCTGGACCGAGGTTGCGCGGCAACTTCAAGGACAGGCATCAGGGGTTACGGCGTGATCCCGTCTTTGCAAATGTGGCGCGATCGCACGCGGCTGCGTCCGAACCCCGCACCGGCATTAGGAACTTGACCCATCCGACAAGTTGCCATCGTATTGGGTTCGGAAAAAAAGGGACGCTGGAGGTAAGCAATGAGCGTTGGCGCTGAGGGGCGCGCCGTCACCATACCGACGGAAGCGGAAATGAAGGCCCGCGCCGCGGCGCTGGTTCCGCGATTGCGGGAACTGGCGGCGGAAGCGGATCGGTTGCGGCGGCTCCCCGACGAGTCCATGGAACTGGTCAGGACGCACGATCTGCTGCGCACGATTCTGTCGCCCAGTTGCGGCGGCTTCGGCCTCTCGATGCGCGCGCATCTCGACATCGTCTCGACCGTGGCGGAGGGATGCGGCGCCACCGCCTGGGTTGTCGGGGTCGGCCACGCCCATAGCTGGCTCTTGGGGCATTTTTCCCGTGCCGCCCAGACCGAAGTCTATGGCCGCGATCCGAACACGCTCGTCTCGGCCGTGATCGCGCCGCGCGGCAAGGCCATCAGACAGGCCGACGGCTCGTTGATCCTGAATGGCCGCTGGCCGTTCGCGTCCGGCTGCGAGCATGCTGAATGGCTGCTCCTCGGCGCGGAGATTCGCGATGCGGCCGGCGCCGTGATCGACGAGGCGGATGTGCTGGTTCCGAAAAACGACATCACCATCCTCGATGATTGGTATGTCGCGGGCTTGCAGGGCACCGGCAGCGCGACGGTGATGGCAAAGGACGTGACGGTGCCCGGGCACCGCACGCTGTCGCTGCCGGGTCTCATCGAAGGGAAGGCGCCCGGCTACGATGCGCCAGATACCGATTGGCTGTTGCGCGCGCAGGCTGTTCCGGTGCTGGGTCTTTGCATTTGCGGCTCGGCGCTTGGCATCGCGCGGGCAACGGTTCAGGAATTCAGCCGGGTCGTCAAGGGCAAGGCCATCGCCTATACCAATCATATCGCGGACGAATGGATCCCGACGCAAACCACGCTGGGTCACGCCGCCGCCATGATCCATGCGGCGGACCTCGTGCTCTATCGGGCCGCCGACGACATCGATCACTATGCGAAACTCGGCCGACAGATGGCTCCCGAGATGCGCGGGCGCATTCGGATGGACTGCTCCTATGGGGTGCGCCTGTTGATGGAGGCGGTGGACAAGCTTTATATCGGTGGCGGCGCCAGCGTGCTGTCGCTGAAGAGCAGTATACAGCGAGCCGCGCGCGATCTTCACGCCATCAACATGCACGCGCTTCTCGTCATCGACGCGAGCGCGGAGATTTATGGCCGGATACTTTTGGGGAAAGGCAGCAATTCGCCGATTTACTAACGGCTGCCGCGCTGTCGGGACGACGAACAACATTATGAGGGAGGAATATGCGATGCCGAGTGAGGGAGTAGATCACGGGAAGATCGGACGCCGTCCGGTTCTGAAGGGGATTGCGGCCGGCGGCGCCTTGCTGGCCGCGCCGTTTGTCGCCAAAAGCGCGCTTGCCGCAAACAGGACCATCAAAATCGGCTATGTAAGCCCCGCGACCGGCCCGCTGGCGCCGTTTGCCGCGCCCGACGATTTCATCCTGGGTCAGGTACGCAAGGTGCTGGAGCCGGGACTGACGATCGGGGGCAAGACCTATCAAGTGTCGATTCTGAAACGCGACAGCGAATCGAACCCGAACCGTGCCGCGTCCGTCGCGTCCGATCTCATTCTTGGCGAGAAGGTCGATCTCCTGACCTCGCAAGGGACATCGGCCACCAACAACCCGGCCGCCGATCAGGCCGAGCTCAATGGCGTGCCATGCCTCAGCACCAACGGACCATGGCAATCCTATTTCTTTGGTCGCCGGGGCGATCCCAAAGTCGGTTTCGAATGGACCTACGACTTCTTCTGGGGTCTGGAACAGGTCGTTGATGCCTACATCGCGCTGTGGGATTCGGCGAAGACGAATCACATCATCGGCGCGATGTTCGGCAACGATGCGACCGGGAACGCCTGGGCCGATCCGCATTTCGGCTTCCCGCCGGCATTGAAAAAAGCGGGGTACAAGCTGATTCAGCCCGGACGCTATCAGGACCTGACCAGCGACTTCACCGCCCAGATCAATGCCTTCAAGGCGGCGGGGGTCGACATCATCACCGGCAACATGCTGCCGCCCGATTTTGCGACCTTCTGGACCCAGGCCGCGCAGCAGGGGCTTCACGCGAAAATTGTCACGATCGGCAAGGCGAATCTGTTCCCGTCGTCGATCCGGGCGCTCGGCGCGCGCGGCAATAACCTGTCGAGCGAAATCTGGTGGACGCCGAATTTTCCGTTCAAATCAGGGCTGACCGGCCAGACCGCCGCGCAACTCTGCGATGCCTATTCGAAGGCGACGGGGCACATGTGGACCCAGCCTTTGGGCTACCAACACGCGCTCTTCGAGGTTGCGGTCGATGTGCTGAAACGCACGGCGGACGCCGGCGATCCCAAATCCATCCTCCACGCGATCGCCACCACCAACTATAATTCCGTCGTTGGACACGTTGAATGGACCGGCAAGCCGGTGAAGAATATCGCGCTGACCCCCGTTGTCGCCGGTCAGTGGCGCGTGTCGAGCGCGGGCAAATTCGATCTGGTGATCTGCGAGAACAAGACCGCCCCGGAAATCCCGGTGGGAGGCGCGCTGCGGCCAATCTAGCGGCGCAATGGCCGATGATGCCAATGGCGGGCGCGGATGATCTTCTGCGGCTATCCAGGATTTCGAAGCGTTTCGGCGCCGTCGTGGTGGCGAGCGAGCTTGATTTCGCGGTTGAGCGCGGGACGGCGGTCGGCATCATCGGACCGAACGGCGCCGGCAAGACCACGCTCTTCGGCATGATTACCGGGACGGTACAGCCCGATTCGGGCGAGGTGACCTTCGCCGGCGAAAACATCACCCGGTTATCGCCCGCACGGCGATGTCACCTCGGCGTTGCGCGATCGTTCCAGATCCCGCAACCATTCACCGGCATGACGGTGTTCGAAAATACCATGGTGGCGGCATCGTTCGGCCCAAGGCTCGCGGAGCGCGCCGCGCAGATTCATTGCATGGCGATCCTCGAGCGTTGCGGGCTGGCCCCGAAGGCAAACCGGCTCGCCGGTGCCTTGACCCTCCTGGATCGCAAGCGTCTCGAGCTCGCTCGCGCCCTTGCCGCCAACCCGAAATTGCTCTTGCTCGACGAAGTGGTCGGCGGGCTGACCGAGCATGAATGCGCGGTGGTCATCGACCTGATCAGGACGGTGCGGGAGGCCGGGGTCACGATCGTTTGGGTCGAGCATGTGGTCCATGCGCTGATTGCGGTCGTTGACCGGCTGGCGGTGCTGCATGGCGGTCGTTTCATTGCCGATGGCGCACCGAGGACGGTGATCGAAAGCCCGAACGTGCGGCAGATTTACCTGGGCATCGCCGCGGATGCCATCTGAGCACGCGTCCGGTTCGCCCCTTCTGTCGGTGACTGACCTCGAAGCATTCTACGGCGATTTCCAAGCCCTTTTCGGTGTCTCCTTGCGCGTCGCGCGGGGACAGGTGGTTGCCATCATCGGCGCCAATGGCGCCGGCAAGACGACGCTTCTCAAAACCATCGCGGGGCTGATCGCCGCCCCCTCTGGCGTCATGCTGTTCGACGGGCAGCCGCTTGGTGGCTTGCCGGCGCACCGGGTGGTGGCCAAAGGCATTGCCCTCGTGCCGGAGGGGCGGCGTCTTTTTCCGTCGCTGTCGGTTGAGGAGAATCTGCGCATCGGCGGCCGACTTCGGCGACCGGGAAACTGGACGCTGGACCGCGTCTATGACTTGTTCCCCGACCTGCGGGCTCGCCGTCATTTGCCGAGCACCGCGCTCTCTGGAGGCCAGCAGCAAATGGCGGCGATCGGCCGTGCGCTGATGTCCAACCCAAGCCTGTTGCTGCTCGACGAAGTCAGCCTCGGTCTCTCGCCTGCCGTGATTCAGGATGTCTATATCGGGATCGCCGCCGTGATCGCGGACGGACTCTCCGTCATCATCGTGGAGCAGGATATCGGCCAGGCCCTCAAATCCGCCCATTATGTCTATTGCCTGCAGGAGGGTCGTATTTCGCTTGAAGGCGCCGCGGCGGGCCTGACGCAACAGGACATCTCGGCCGCCTATTTCGGAGTGTAGCCCCGTCATGCAATGGCTCGACACCATCATTCAAGGCATTCTCTTAGGCGGCCTTTATGCGATCTTCGCGGCCGGGCTTTCGCTGGTCTTCGGGATCATGCGGCTCGTCAATATCGCCCATGGCGATCTCATCGTCCTTGCCGCGTATCTCGGCCTCGTGGTCATGGAGGCGACCGGGTTTTCGATCATCCCGGCACTGGTGATCGTGGTAATCCTGATGTCGGTGGTCGGCTACGCGTTGCAGCGCGGCATCCTTAACGCGACGTTGGGCGACGATCTGCTGCCGCCGCTTCTCGTGACCTTCGGGATTTCCATCATCCTGCAAAGCGGCCTTCAGGAAATCTTCACGGCCGACAGCCAGAAGCTGCATGCCGGCGCCGTCACCGTTGCCAGTCTCGATCTGGCCAACGGCTTGGTGGTGGGCGTTCTCCCGCTTATTCAGTTCGTGGCTGCCGTCGTTCTGATTGGCGGGCTCCAATTCATGCTCTCCCGGACCGACTTGGGGCGCAGTTTCCGTGCCGTCTCCGACGATCAGGAAGTGGCGCGGCTGATGGGCATCGACAACCGCCATGTCTACGGCCTGGCGATGGCGATCTCGCTTGCGGTGGTTGCCGTCGCCGGAATCCTTCTCGCCGTGCAAACCGATTTTAATCCGACGATCGGCCCGTCCCGCCTGATCTACGGGTTCGAGGCCGTGATCATCGGCGGCCTCGGCAATTTATGGGGTACGCTCGCCGGTGGTGTGATCGTCGGCGTCGCCCAGGCGGTGGGTGCCAAGCTCGATCCGAGTTGGCAGATCCTGGCCGGAAATCTCGTGTTTCTCTTCGTGCTGGCGGTGCGGCCTACGGGCCTCTTCCATAAGGGGGTGGTGTGGTGACGACGGCGACGCAATTCGTCGTCACGCGCTCGACCCGGGGAAGCCGTTGGGCGATGCGTGGTGTCCTGGTCGGCATGGTCGTGTTGGCGACGGCGCCGTACTGGGCGGGCACACAGGATCTCCAGCTTCTGTCGGAGCTGTTCGGCTATGTGATGCTGGCAAGCTTGTGGAATCTGCTGGCGGGCTATGCGGGCCTCATTTCCATCGGACAACAGGCCTTTGTCGGGCTCGGCGGCTATGCGCTGTTCTCCTACGCCATCACGGCGGGTGCCAATCCGCTCTGGGCCTTTCCGCTTGCCGGCCTCGTCGGTGCCATCGTCGCAGTACCGTCGGCGGCGCTGCTTTTCCGGTTGCGCGGCGCTTATTTCGCCATCGGCTCCTGGGTGCTGGCGGACACGTTGAAGCTGGTGTTCGCGCAGATCCGCGCGCTTGGTAGCGGCTCGGGCACCAGCCTGCCGGTATCCGTCATCCTGATGCTGGGCCATCGGCCCGGCCCGCGCGAATCGGTCATCTACTGGTCGGCATTCGTGCTGCTCGTACTCGTGATGGGCACGATTGTCTGGCTGTTGCGCTCGCGCTACGGCATGGCACTGACGGCCGTGCGCGATAACGAGGTTGCGGCGCGCTCCAGCGGCATCGATGTCGGACGGGTGAAGCTCGTGGTTTATGTGTTTGCCGGATTTGCAACGTCGATGGTGGGGGGCCTGATCTTTCTCCAGAAGCTCAGGATCTCACCCGATGCGGCGTTCAGTGTCGACGACTGGACTGGGCTGGTGATTTTCATGGCGGTGATCGGCGGCGTCGGCTCCGTCGAAGGGCCGGTGATCGGCGCCGTCATCTTTTTCGTGTTTCGCCAGGAACTCTATAATCTCGGCACGATCTATCTGATGTTGCTGGGTCTCGTCGCGATCATCGTCATGTTGCGGATGCCGAAGGGTATTTGGGGATGGGCGAGCGAGCATTTGGGTTGGCGGGTCTTACCGCTACAACAGCATGTGTCGAGCGCCTCGATTGCGTCTTCCGGCTATCTCCCTGAAAGGTCCGAACCCTAGGGTTTGGCGCCTTGGGCCGGTGCGGTTGGAATGTGTGCGCGATGATCCGCGATGACGAGAGCCGCGCCTCGCACGTGCCCGCTTCAAGGCATCCCAAAGGCAACGGGAGGCCAGATCGCGCCCGAGATCGCAATGGACAAGAAACGGCCGGCCGCATAGTTTTTCTCCCGCCATGTCGAGGACGCGATGATGTTGAAACGGGTACTTCACTTATGCTAGCGCACTTCCGGCGACACATGCGGCGCTGGATCACCAAGAAGGCCTGCCGCCGCCTCGGCCTCTATACCGAGCGCGTCCAAACCGTCAACAATCTCACCGATCCGGTTGACATGGTGCGCCGCCTCGATTTGACCTGCCGCGGCGTCATTCATGTCGGCGCACATATCGGCCAGGAATTTGAGGACTATCGCCGCGACGGGCTCGAAAGCGTGGTCTATGTCGAGCCGATTCCAGAGGTGTTCGAGAAGCTCAAGGAGCGGGTCTCGGTCGATTCACGCTTCCATCCGATCCAGGCGCTATGTACCGATCGCGACGGCGACGAGGTCGATTTTCATGTTTCCTCGAACAATGGCGGCTCGTCCAGCATCTTCCCGTTGGGCAGCCACGCGATCTATTACCCGCGCGTCACTTATGTCTCGACGCTCCGCCTTCGCACCACGACGCTCGACTCCCTTATCTTCAACACGCCGGGCCTCGATCCGACGCCGTTCGACTATCTCGTCATGGACGTTCAGGGTGCGGAGGCCAAGGTGCTGAAGGGAGCGACACGGACGCTCCGTCAATGCCGCTTCGTCTTTGCCGAGGTGTCGGAAGGCGGCCTTTACGATGGCGATGTCCCCTTCGAGGGAATCATGGCCCTTTTGAAGGAGCACGGTTTCCGCTTGAAGGCGATCGATCTCAACAAGCTTGATTGGGGCAATGCCTTCTTCGTCAAGACCGATCCGAATCAGCCTATCGTCCGGCGCTGAGCCGCTCTCGATGCGGCCAATTCGCAATTTTTGATCCGGTCGCGGCCCGCGGCATCGGGAAAGCCCGGATAGCCTCGGCTAAATTATAGCCTCAGCCAAATTCCGCCAACGCTGCGAGCGGGGACGGTTGCGAGGCCCTTCTTCCAAGAGCCGCCTCGGCAAATCTCCTTGACAATGTTCTCTGTTTGTTCATAATGAACCTGTTCGGGATCGTCGCGGTGGAGGGGAAGATATTTAATTTTGCCGAACGACGCCGATTTGGTGAATGATTTCAAGGCAAGGTGGCCAAAAAACGAAGCCAAAACGAAGCCAAAACGAAGCCAATATCACGCCGTCGGGCATGGCACCGGCGTCAGGTGCGCCGATTTCTCGGGGGATTTCGCTCGGCGGCGGGTTCGGCGATCGGCGTCGCCGCGTCAACCGGCGGCATGCCGCGCATCGTCTGCAACGCCGCCATTATCGGCGCCCGGCCGATCGGCCCCACCGATCCGGCTTTGCAGTTCGGATCGGTGGGATTTGACATGATTATCCGCACGTGCCGGCGCCGGCGCCCCTCCGGCCGGGTTCGCGGCGAAGAGTCGCTAGAGCTTCGCCAATTTGCGGATTTCCTCGACAATCTCGGGATTGGCGAGGGTGGAGACATCGCCTGCGTCCTGGCCGGCCGAGATCGCGGCCAGAACCCGGCGCATGATCTTGCCCGAGCGCGTCTTCGGCATGTCGGGCACGATCCAGACCTTGCGCGGCCGGGCGATCGGGCTGATCTCGGTCACCACGGCTTGCGAGATGCGCTCCCGCAGTTCTGGGGTCGCCTGGAGTCCGGGTTTCAATGCGACATAGAGATCCGGGACGCGCCCCTTGATCTCGTCCGCCACCGGAACCACCGCGGCTTCCGTCACCTCCGGCACGGTCAGCGCTGCCGACTCGATCTCCTTGGTGCCCAGCCGATGGCCGGCGACGTTGATCACGTCGTCGATGCGGCCGAGGATGCGGTAATAGCCGTCCTCGGCCTGGACCGCGCCGTCACCCGCGAAATAGGGCCAGTCGCGCCAATCGGTGCTGCCCTTCTTCTTGTTATAGCGTTCGTAATACTGCCGCACGAAGCGGTCGGGATCGCCCCAGATGGTCTCGAAGATCCCCGGCCACGGATTGCGGATGCAGATGTTGCCCGCCGTGCCGGCGCCACGCGCGATTTCCTTGCCATCCTCGTCAAAGATCACGGGATGGATGCCGGGCAGCGCGGGACCGGCACTCCCCGGTTTCATCGGATGCAGCGCGGGTACCGTGCTGCACAGGAAACCGCCGGTCTCCGTCTGCCACCAGGTATCGACGATCACCGCTTCACCCTTGCCTACGACCTCGTGGTACCAGCGCCAGACCAGGGGTTCGATCGGTTCGCCCACCGTCGTCATGTGCTTGAAGTGATAATTGTATTTCTTCGGCTCATCCGGCCCGACGCGGCGCAGCGCCCGGATCGCGGTCGGCGAGGTGTGGAAGATGTTGACGCCAAGTTCCTCCGCGATGCGCCACGGGCGACCGGCGTCGGGGTAGGTCGGGGTCCCTTCGTACATCACGGTCGAGGCGCCGAGCGCCAAGGGCCCGTAAACGATATAGGTGTGACCGGTGATCCAGCCGATATCGGCCATGCACCAGTAGACGTCCTCCGGATGAATGTCCTGGAAATACTTCGAGGTCGCGGCCGCGTAGGCGAGATAGCCGCCGGTGGAATGCTGGCAGCCCTTCGGCTTGCCGGTCGTGCCACTGGTATACATGAGGAACAGCGGGTCCTCGGCCAGCATCTCCACCGGATCGATGTGCGCGTGCCGGTAGTCCTTGAGCACGTCGTTCACGATGAAGTCGCGGCCCTTGACGAGCGGCCGGGGGCTCGAATACGTGCCGGGATGGCGTTGCCAGATCAGAACCTTGGCGACCTTGTGACCCTGTGCCGCGGCATCGTCGCAGGCGATGTCGGCCTTCTCCTTCTGGTCCTGCATGGCGCCGCTGCGGTAATAGCCGTCCGAGGTGATGAGGACGTCGCTCCCCGAATCGACGATGCGATCGGCGCAGGCCTTGCCGCTGAAGCCGCTGAACACCTGGGAGTGAATGACGCCGATGCGGGCGCAGGCCAGCATGGTGATCGGCAGCTCCGCCATCATCGGCATATGCAGCGTCACCCGGTCGCCCGCCTTCAAGCCGCAGAAATCGCGCAGCACCGCGGCAACCTCGTTCACCCGCGTATAGAGTTCCTGATAGGTGATGTGCTGGATCGCCTCGTTCTCAGGCTCCGGAACGAAATGAATCGCCGTCTTGTTGCGGTACTTATCGAGATGGCGGTCGACGCAATTGTAAGATGCGTTGATCTTGCCGCCGACGAACCAGCGCCAGAACGGCGCGTTGCTCGTGTCGAGGGTCTTCTCCCAATATTTGTACCAGGTTAAAAGATCCCCATATTCCTTAAAACACTCCGGGAAGTTGTCCAGGCTAAAACGCTCGAATATTCCCGCGTCCGTCAGATTAGCCTGCGCGATAAACTTCGCGGAGGGATGGTAATATCCCTCTTCCTGCCAATGAACTGCAATTGCAGCCTCGGAGACATCATCGGTTGCTTCAACCTTGTCTGCCATTGCCTTCCTCCTCTGTTTTTGTCACGGATCGTCCGTATCGGACCTCAAAAGGTCATACCGGCACAATGGTTTGCCGAAGACGGGACAGAGCCGAACCTTAAACAAATCTCTAACATGCCCTCAAGGGGAGAACAAGAATGTCCGGCCTTGAGCGGCCTCGTAGAGCCGCTGCCTATGACCCGTCCGCCGCTGCTGGCGGCGCCTTGGGAGCGCCGCCAGCCCGGTGCAGGATGCTATACGACTGCCCGGCGGACGAACACGCCGACCGGAAGAACCTGCCGGCCATAGTCGCCATTGATGACTTCCGCGGCCGAAAGATAGCCCGCCAGCAAGGCACAGATCAGCCCGAGATAACCCCCGGCAAAACCGATCACATGCACCCCGGTCCAATCGCCGATGGCAAGCAGAAAGTAGGTAATCCACAAGGTCAGGAACACGAGCTGCAGCACCATGTTGTGCTTGAATGTCGCAATCCACATGTAGAACGTAAAGACACCCCAGACGAACAAATACCAGCCTATCATCGAAGCCGGCCCGCCACCGAATACCTTGAAGAGCGCAACCAGTGATATCCAGAACGCGCCGTAGCTTAGGAACGCCACGGTGGCGAAGGTATTGCCCCGAACAAAGGAAAGTATCCCGGCCAGCGCTTGCGCGCTGCCTCCGTACACCAACGCCATGGCGAGAACCACGGACAAGCTTTTCTCATCGAACCAGCCAGCGTTGATCATGCTGAGCAGCCACGTCGTCGTCCCGAAGCCGATCAATCCGAGCGGCGCTGGGTTGGCGAATTTCGGTTCCATTGTGTTTCCCCCGCGGTGGTCTTTGTTAGAGGCTGACCGCACTGTACCCACCGCATGATTGTCCCGCGGCGGCCGCGCCTTTCCAATTCAGTCGTGCAAATTAGCGCAATTTTTTTACCTATCTCACTAACTGTCTTCATAGTGCAAGCATATTGCTACCGCAAGTAAAAGAAGAAGGGCGATGTCCCGGATTGGTCGCGTCGCGAAGGTGGTGGAAATTGTTGATGGCGGTCATCTCCAGCGGGGATGTTATCGGCTCATGCGACCAACTCAAGAATTTGCTCGGCAGGAGTGGCATGCAGGGTCCTC
>JBOHLV010000027.1:0-14951 GCA_050729815.1 Allostellaceae bacterium | reverse complement strand
ACACGCTCGCCAGCCGGCCGCTGTTCGACACCGGTTGAGCAATTACCTTAATTCGGCGACGCGCCGGGGCAATTCCAATATTGATCCCAATCCTTGTTCCGATTTTTGTTTGCGTTCTTGATTTTATATTCGTCCATCCAATATTCGGTTACATTATTGGAAATTTCTTATTTATTTTGATTCCATATACGATTCTTGTCGGCTACGCGATTATTCACCTTCGCCGGCGAGTCGTGGGCGTAATGTTGCTCGGCGCGATCATTTTGGGTGAAATCTGGGGACTGCATAATTATTTCCTCTCACCCAATCCGCCCATTAAACAGGCGGCAGCAATCATTGAGGAAAGCCTGATGCCAGGTGATGGGATCATTCTGGCCCAAAACACCGCGATGCGGTGGGGGCTCGCCTATTATCTACGCCGAGATAGATCGTCCCCCGCTGGCGGGCTCGATGTATCGTCGGAGTGGAACTACCGGAAACTGATTCGTACGCACGCCGCCGCCATTCGATATAACCGCGATTGGGTTGTTTTGCCCACGGACCAGAAATCTGCGGTAAATTTGCAATTTCTAACAGAAGAGATGCATCTTATATTCAAAGCTGATCTCCACAACACGATTATATTGTTGTTCCGACATTAGCGCGTCTCTTGCGCCGCGACCGCGCGCTCCTTGGTCTTGCCGCCACCGGATGAGCGCCCCTGGAGGAATTGCTTGATGTTGCGCGTCGCCTGGCGCAGCCGCTGGCGGTTCTCGACGATCGCGATGCGGACGAAATGCTCGCCATACTCGCCGAAGCCGGCGCCGGGCGAGACCGCGACATTCGCCTCTTCCAAGAGCAGCTTCGAGAATTCGAGGCTGCCAAGATTGCGAAACCGCTCCGGGATCGGGGCCCAGGCGAACATGGTCGCGGGCGGCACCGGAATGTCCCAGCCGGCCTGGTGAAGCCCATCGACGAGCACGTCGCGCCGCGCGCGATAGCGCTCGCGGATTTCGGCGACGCAGTCCTGCGGTCCGTTCAGGGCCGCCGTCGCCGCCACCTGGATCGGCGTGAAGGCGCCGTAATCGAGATAGGATTTGACCCGGGATAGCGCCGCGATGAGCCGCTGGTTGCCGACCGCGAAGCCGATCCGCCAGCCCGCCATGTTGTAGGTCTTGGAAACCGAGGAGAATTCGACCGCGATGTCGCGCGCGCCCGGCACCTGGAGCACCGAGGGCGGCGGGTTGTCGTCGAAATAGATCTCGGCATAGGCGATGTCGGAGAGCACGAAAATCCCGTGCCGGCGGCAAAAATCCACCACCTCGGCATAGAAATCGAGGCCGACCACCTGCGCCGTCGGGTTGGCGGGATAGTTGAGGACGATCGCGATCGGCGGCGGCACCGAATGGGCGACCGCCTTCTTCAGCTCCGTCAGGAAATCATCGCCCGGCCCTGCCGGGACATGGCGCACCGCCGCGCCCGCCATGATGAAGCCGAAGGCATGGATCGGATAGCACGGGTTCGGCACCAGCACGACATCACCCGGCGCGGTGATCGCCTGGGCGAGGTTGGCAAGGCCTTCCTTCGAGCCCAAGGTGACGATGATCTCGCTGTCGGGATCAAGCTCAACGCCGAAGCGGCGCCGGTAATAGGCCGCCTGCGCCCGCCGGAGGCCGAGGATGCCGCGCGACACCGAATAGCCATGGGCGCGTGGATTCTGTACGGTCTCGACCAGCTTCTGGACGATATGGGGCGGCGTCGCACCGTCGGGATTGCCCATGCCGAGATCGATGACGTCGCGGCCCGCCGCCCGCGCCGCCGCCTTCAGGGCATTGACCTCGGCGAAAACATAGGGCGGCAAGCGCTTGATGCGATAGAATTCTTCTTGCATGGCGTTCATCGGGCAGATGGGAAATCGAACCGGCTTTTACCCTAAACCTTCGTCGCCTTGAAAGCGAGAGGGGACAGATCGTCCAATACGTGTCTATAGTAAGGTGACGCAGGTTTCGGAGAGAGCCGGCCATGCGACGCGACGGGAAGAAGCACCCGATCGCCGCCAGGGATGGTTCAGGCGGCCGTTTCACTTGGCGGGACGTGGTCCTGGCGGTGATCTTGGTGCCAGCTTTGCTGTTGCTGATCCTGCCGCTGCTGCCCTATCCGGGCGACCATGCCACCATGATGCGCATCTGGTTCCGCGATGCCGGCCAGCGGGTGGCGCATATGCTGTCGCTGCCCATGGACGAAAGCGAGTGCAGCGAGGTCGCGCTCGCGATGGCGGCGCGCGATCCCGCGACCGGCACCTATACGAGGGTGGTATGCGGCAAGGGCCGGATTCACGCGGAGCGGCGGAACCTGATCCATCCTGGCCGCCCCGGCGCGACCTGACGGCGTCCCGACCCGGCTAGGATGTCGCGGCCGGCTTGGTCGCCTGCCAGTCATCCAACGTGGCGCGGGCCTCCGCCTGGGGCGCCATCGACGTCGCCGCCTCTCCGGGCTTATAGGCGGTCAACTCGACGACATAGCCGCTCGGATCGCGAACATAGAGCGAGGCCATCGGCCCGTGATCCGACGGCCCGCGCACTTGCATGCCGCGGGCGCGCGCCAGCGCACCTAGCCGCGCCTGGGTCTCGGCATCCATTTCGATCGCGAGATGGAGGTCGAAATCGTGCTGGTCCTTGAAAAGGAAGGGCTGGCCTGGCACCTCGAAGAATTCTAGGAAGGATCGGTCGCCGAGGCGGTAGGTGGTGTGGAGCAAATCGACCGCGCGCCCCGTCGCGGTGCGCCGCGCTCGAAAAGTCCGCACCAACGGCAGGCCGAGGAAATCCTCATAAAATTCGCGCGTCGCGCCTGCATCGCGACAGCGATAGACGTGATGGTGGATGCCCGTGATCATCGCCTTTACCCCAAGCTCTCAAGACCTCGCGGCCGGTAATACCACTGCCGATCCATGAACCGGAACGCGAAAAGCATCAAGTGGCCATGCCGGGCCGCTCGATTGACGCTGGCGGTTTGCCGTCGCATGTTGCGCGAAGGATCGCACATACCCGGGCTCGTCGCCCCGGAAAAGACGCGGAGGAACGAGACGAGATGGCGCGCGCCGACGCCCAGGAATTACAACGCCTCGTCGCCCGCATCCGGCTCAACGCGACGCGGATGGTCGCGCTTCAGGGCTTCGGCTATCTCGGCCAGGCCTTGTCGTCGGCGGAAATTTTCGCCGTACTCTATGGCGGCGGCGTGATGCAACGGGGGCGCGACCGATTCGTGCTGTCGCCTGGCCATTACGTCATCGCACTTTATGCCGTCGCGGCTGAACTTGGGTTCATCGATGCCGCCGAGCTTGCCCGTTACGGTGCCGACGGCGCCCTCCTCGAAGCCATCGGGACGGAGCGCACGCCGGTTGCCGATCTCGTCTGCGGCTCGCTGGGGCAAGGGCTTTCGGCCGCCATCGGCTTCGCCCTCGCGGCGCGGCTCGCCGGCGAGGATCGCCGCACCTTCGCCTTCATCAGCGATGGCGAACTCGAAGAGGGCCAGACCTGGGAAGCCGCGATGTTCGCAGCGCATCACCGGCTCGACCGGCTGACCGTGGTGCTCGACGCCAACAATTCGCAGGTCGATGGTCCGGTCGCCTCGGTGACGACATTGGAGCCGGTGGCAGCGAAATGGCGCGCCTTCGGCTGGCGCGTCACCGAACTCGATGGCCATGATGTCGCGGCGCTCCAGCGCGCGCTCGCGCCCCCAACCGGCCGCGGCAAGCCGCGCATCGTCATCGCGCGCACCGACATTCTGGGCCGCATGAAGTCGATCCCGGCGACCGCCGACGGCCATTTCCTGAAGCTCGATCCGGTGCTTCAACGCGCGATCGAGAACGAGATCGAGGCCGCGCTTGCGTGAACCGCCCTACCCCACCGTCTTGAAGCCCTATGGCCAGGCGCTGGTGGCGCTGGCGCGGCGGCGGCCGGAGATCGTCTGCCTCGGCGCCGATTTGACGCGCCAGACCGAAACCGACCTGTTCCGCGACGAAATCCCCGACCGCTTCTTCAATATCGGCATGGCCGAAGCGAACATGATCGGGATCGCCGGCGGCCTCGCCCGTGCCGGCCACATCGTCTTCGTCAATACCTTCGGCGTGTTCGCGACCCGACGCTGCTATGACCAGATCGCGATGTCGGTCGCCTATCCGCGGCTCAACGTCAAGATCGTCGGCTTCATGCCCGGCCTCTCCAGCCCCGGCGGCCCGAGCCATCAGGCGATCGAGGATGTCGCGCTGATGCGCGCGCTCCCCAACATGATGGTGGTCGATCCCGCCGACGCGACCGAGGTGCGCCAGGCGGTGGCCCTGATCGCCGATCGGCCGGGGCCGGTCTATCTGCGCCTCAAGCGCGGCGAGGTGCCGGAGATTTTCGAGGACGGCGCGCACCGGCTCGATCTCGACCACGCCGAGATACTGCTCGGCGACGGGCCGGTCGAGGCCGCGATCCTGGCCGCCGGCATGATGGTGCCGGCCGCGCTCGCCGCGGCACAGGTGTTGCGCGGGGCGGGCATCGCCGCATCGGTCCTCAACGTGCCGGTGATAAAGCCGCTTGATGCCGAAACGGTGGTCGCCGCCGCCCGGCGCGCCCGCATCGTCGTCACCGCTGAGAACCATACCGTCATCGGCGGCCTCGGCTCGGCGGTGGCGGAGGCGCTGGCCGAGGCCGGGGTCGCGACGCCGCTGCGCCGCGTCGGCATTGCCGATACCTTTGCCGAATCGGGGAGCCGCGAATACCTTTTCGCGAAATATGGCCTCGGCACAAGCGACATCGTCGCCGCCGTGTGGCAAGCGCTCGCGATCAATCGCCCGCTGCCCGATATCACGCCGCCCGCCGCCCAGCCCGGCGAATATTCCCCGGTGTGACGGCGCCTTAGGCCGGTTTCACAAAACCATGCGGATGACGCCGGCACAGTCCCAGAGCAAAGGAGCCCCCATCATGTCCCTCACACCGTTCGTCCCGAACCCGAAATTCGTGGATTACAAGGAGCGTTTCAAGGATTGCTACAAGATGGAACGCCGCGCCGACGGCGTCATCCTGGTCCAGGCGCACACCCAAGGCGGGCCGATCCAGCTCAGCGTCGAGAATCACCGCGCGGTCGGGCAGATGTTCAAGACGGTCGGCGCCGATCCCGAGAACGAAATCCTGATCTTCACCGGCTCGGGCGACGAATTCATGATGGATGCCGATCCCGAAGGCTTCAAGCTGGAGCAGGAGGACCTTGCCTATTGGGCCTATGAATATGCCTATAAGGACGGCCGCGCCAATGTCAGCGCGCTCGTCAACGATCTCGAGATTCCGACCATCGGCGTCTTGAATGGCCCCGGCTTTCATACCGAAATGTGCCTCATGTGCGACATCACGATCTGCGCCGAGGACGCAATCATCTACGACCTCCATTACGATATCGGCTCGGTGCCGGGCGACGGCGTCCATAGCTGCTTCCAGGAGCTGTTGGGCGTCAAGCGCGCCGCCTACGCGCTCCTGACGGGACAGGCGATCGACGCCAAGACCGCGCTTGAATACGGCATGGTCAATGAGATCGTGCCGCGCGACCGGCTCATCGAGCGTGCCTACGCGATCGCCGACCACATCATGACCCAGCCGCGCACGACGCGGCGCCTGACGACCCAGATCGTGCGCCGGCCGTGGCGGCGCCAGATCACCGACAGCCTCGATGGCGGGTTCGGCATCCAGATGTTCGCCCATCTGGCAAAGCAGCGCGCCGTCCATGGCAAACAGCATATCGGCGACGCGGTCGCCTATGTCCGGAAGGGCAAGCGCAACAATTTCGACTGATGCGATCTCCCTCCGCGCTATCGGCGCCAAACGTCTATGATCGCCATGACGACGGAAGAGAAGCGTCCCCGGTGGGGCGGCCGGACTTCAAATCCGGTAGGGGCCGTCAGCCGGTCCTTGGTGGGTTCGACACCCACTCTCTTCCGCCAGCGCGGCGGTCATGGCGGCGTGGCATCGGCGCGGGTTGCACCGGGCCACGAGATCGGACCAATATGCGCGCCAGACCCGAGGGAGCAAGCCATGACCCAATCGCGCAATCTGAAAGCGGGCATTTTCCTGCCGCCGTTCCACCATACTGACGAGGATACGACGCTCCTCATGGAGCGCGATTTCGAGCTGATGGAGTGGCTCGACAAGCTCGGCTTCGCCGAGGCCTGGATCGGCGAGCATCATTCGGGCGGGTATGAAATCTATGGCTCGCCGGAGTTGTTCATCGCCGCCGCCGCGGTGCGCACTCGGAACATCCGGCTCGGCACCGGGGTCGTCTCCGTGCCCTATCACAATCCGCTGCTGCTTGCGGACCGCATCGTCCAGCTCGATCATCAGACGCGCGGCCGCTCGATGATCGGCTTCGGCCCCGGCCTGCTCCCATCCGACGCAATGATGCTCGGCATCGAGCCGGTGCAACAGCGCGACCGCATGATCGAAGGCATCGACATCATCACCCGCCTGCTCGACGGCGAGATCATCACCCAGAAGAGCGACTGGTACGATCTGCGCAAAGCGCGGCTCCATCTTCAACCCTATTCCCATCCGCGGCCCTATATGGCGATCGCGAGCTCGGTGACGCCGAACGGCGGCAAGCTCGCCGGCAAGTACAATCTCGGCATGATCAGCGTCGCCGCCGGTGCCCGCGACGGCTATGACGCGCTCGATACCAATTGGCGCCTCGCCAACGAGATCGCGACCGAGCATGGCCGCACCATGCAACGCGCGGAATGGCGACTGATGGCGCCCTTCCACATCGCCGAAACGCGCGAAAAGGCGATCGCGAATTGCCGTGCCGGCTTCGACAAATGGCAGAGCTATGGCTATGCCGTCAGCCCCCTTGGCGGTGCCTCGATCGGCCTGCCCTCGATCGCCGGCGTCAATGAAGGCGGCTATGGCGTGTTCGGCACGCCCGATGATGCGGTCGCCGTCTTGGAACGGTTCTGGGAGAAGTCCGGCGGCTTCGGCACGATTCTTCTTCTGGCGCATGATTTCGCCGATTGGGAGGCGACGAAACGCTCCTATGAATTGTTCGCCCGCTATGTGCTGCCGAAATTCAACCGCACCAACCAAATGCGCAACGAATCGATGGAATGGCTGCGCGACAATCGGGTCGGCTTTTCGGAAAAGCGCGACGACGCCATGCGCCGAACCATCGAGCGGCATTTCGCCGAGGTGGCACAGAAGAAATCGGCCGCGGAATAGGGCCGCCGAAAGGACTTGCGGGGGACGGCGGCAGTTGCCAGATTGACGGGGTACGGCTGGGGTGCCGGCATGAGGCCGGCTGAGAACACACCCACGGAACCTGTCTGGATCATGCCAGCGAAGGGAGCCCGCGACGCCTCGAACCACCCCTGATCCAAGCGGCGCGGTCGCCATCATCGGCGGCGGCGTGATCGGCCTCTCGATCGGCTGGCGCCTCGCGCAAGCCGGCTTAAACGTAACCGTGTTCGAGCGCGGCAAGGCCGGACACGGCGCAAGCTGGGCCGCCGCCGGCATGCTCGCCGCGGGGCTCGAGGCCGAGCCGGGCGAAGAGGCCCTCCTCGCCTTGAACCGCGAAAGCCAGGCAATGTGGCCGCGTTTCGCCGCCGAACTCGAAGCCGCCGCGGGCATGACGATCGGCCTCAAGAGCGAGGGCACGCTGATGGTCGCCCTCAACCGTGACGACCTCGCACGGCTGCGCTTTTCTTATGATTTCCTGCGCGGCCTCGGCGTCGAGATCGATTGGCTGACCATCGGCGACGCAAGAACGCTCGAACCCCATGTGATCCCCAACCTTGCCGGCGCCATGCGGCGGCGCGAGGATCATCAGGTCGACAACCGCCTTCTGGTCCCGGCGCTAGCCCGCGCTTTCATCGCGGCGGGCGGCGCCTTGCGCGAGGACACCCCGGTCGCGGCGATCGAGACCGCAGCCGGACGCGTCGTCGGTCTCCACGCCAACGGCGAGAGCCATCGCGCCGGGACCGTGGTGCTGGCGGCGGGCGCCTGGTCGAACACGATCGACGGTATCGCGCCGGAGCGGCGACCGCCAGTGCGGCCGGTCAAGGGCCAGATGCTGGCGCTCCGCATGGACGCGAAAGCGCCACTGCTGCGCCATGTCGTCTGGGCGCCGAAATCCTATCTCGTTCCGCGCGGGGATGGCCGGCTCCTGATCGGCGGCACGGTCGAGGAGCGCGGCTTCGATGCCGATCTGACTGCCGGCGGCGTGCTCGCCATTCTCGAAGGCGCATGGCGGGCGGTGCCAGGAATCGAGGAATTGCCGATCGCGGAACTGTGGACCGGCCATCGCCCCGGCTCTCGGGACGACGCGCCGATCCTCGGCGACAGCGGCCTTCCGGGCCTCGTCCTCGCCACCGGCCACTACCGTAATGGCATTCTCTTGACCCCGGTCACCGCACGCGCCGTCGCGCATTTGATCCTGACCGGCGAGACCGAACCCGCGATCCGGCCCTTCGGCCGGAACCGGTTCGCGGCGCCGGCCGAGGCACGATCATGACCGAGCCTTTGCGCATCAATGGCGAGGATCAGCCCTTCGCGGCAATGAGTGTGGCGGCGCTGCTCCAAGCGCGCGGCATCGCGGAAAAGCGCGGCCTTGCCGTTGCGGTGAATGGCGCGGTGGTGCCGACGCTGCTATGGCCCGAAACCAAGCTCAACCCAGGCGACGCGGTTGAAATCGTGCGCCCATTCGGTGGCGGATGAGACCATGACTTCCGACCAACTCACCATTGCCGGCAAGATTTTGCCATCGCGCCTCTTCATGGGCTCGGGCGGCTACCCGAACCAGCAGCTTCTCATCGATTCGCTCGCGGCGGCCGAACCGGCGTTGGTCACGGTCGCGATTCGCCGCATCAGCCTCGAAGCCTATGTCGGAAGTCTGGTTGACCTGGTTGGTGGGCGATACACGCTATTGCCGAATACCGCGGGGTGCGCCACCGTCAAGGATGCAGTGCTGACCGCTCATCTCGCTCGGGAAGCGCTCGATACGACATGGATCAAGCTGGAGCTTATTGGCGACCGGGAAACGCTCTATCCTGACGTTGAGCAGTTGCTCCGCGCGACCGAGGAGTTGGTGAGAGAAGGCTTTACCATCCTGCCCTATTGCAATGACGATCCGGTGACCTGCCGCAAGCTGGCCGACCGCGGTGCCGCGGCGGTGATGCCGCTGGGCTCGCCGATCGGCTCCGGACTCGGTATTGCCAACCCCCACAACATCGAGCGTATCGTCCTCACCAGCCCCGTGCCGGTCATTCTCGATGCCGGCATCGGCACCGCCTCGGACGCCACGCTCGCCATGGAACTCGGCTGCGACGGCGTCCTCCTCAACACTGCGGTCGCCAAGGCGCGGGAGCCGGCACGGATGGCGCGGGCCATGCGGAAGGCGATCGAAGCCGGGCGTGAAGCGCGACTCGCCGGGCGGAGTCCAAAGCGCCTCAATGCCGAGCCGTCGAGCCCCGAACTCGGACTAGTCGGCGGCTAGGGCGACCCGTTGAAACCGCCGCTGCCGAAACTCCTCGTCATTACCGACCGAAAACTTGCCCCCTTACGCCTTGAAGCCATGGTGGAGGGAATCTTTGCTGGCGGCTGCCGCTGGATCAGCTTGCGCGAATACGATCTGCCGCCGCCGGAGCGGCTGCGGCTGCTCTATCGCCTCGTTACGGTGGGCGAGCGCTGGAAGGCCATGGTCAGCATCCACGAGGATTACGACGCCGCTCTCGCCGCCGGCGCCAAAGGCGTTCATATGCCGCGCAACGGCTCGGTTCAAAAGGCTCGTCAGTTCCTTGGCGGCACTGCCGTGATCGGCGTTTCGGCACACGACCGAAACGAGGCGGAGCGCGCGGTTGCGCTCGGCGCCGACTATGTCACGCTCAGCCCGATCTTCGCCAGCCGCAGCAAGCCCGGCTACGGCCCGACGATCGGGTTCGATGAATTGTCCGCCATTGCCAAGACCTTGCCGATACCGGTCTATGCACTGGGCGGGGTCGATGCCAGTAATGCCGGCAAATGCCTTGAGGCGGGCGCCGCCGGGATCGCCGTCATGGGAGCGGCGATGCGCAGCGCCCATCCCGAGGCGGCGGTCCGCGGACTCGTCGCCGCACTCGGGCAAAGCCTTGTCACGGCACCAGCCCCCGGCCATAGTCGGCCTTCCGGCTGAAGCCGGCCGCCGTCTGCGCGAGGAAACCGAGGCACGCCATGATCCATCTCTACTATTGGCCGACCCCCAACGGCCACAAGGTCACCCTCTTCCTTGAGGAAACCGAAATCCCCTACGAAATCCATCCCGTCAATATCGGCAAGGGCGATCAGTTCAAGCGGGACTTCCTTAAGATCTCGCCCAATAACCGCATGCCCGCCATCATCGACAATGCCCCGGCCGATGGCGGCGCGCCGATCAGCGTTTTCGAATCGGGCGCCATCCTGCTCTATCTCGCCGAGAAGACCGGCAAGTTCATCGCCCCGGACCTGCGCGGCCGGGTCGAGGTGCTCGAATGGCTGTTCTGGCAGATGGGCGGGCTTGGGCCGATGGCCGGACAGAACAACCATTTCGCCCATTACGCGCCGGAGAAGATTCCCTATGCGATCGACCGCTATGTCAAGGAAACGGCGCGGCTGTTCGCGGTGATGGACGGGCGCCTCGGCAATCACGCGTTTCTCGCCGGCGATTATTCGATCGCCGATATGGCGTGCTATCCGTGGACCACCGCTTATGCCCGGATGGGCCAGAATATCGACGATTTTCCGAACCTGAAGCGCTGGCAAGACACCATCAAGGCACGTCCCGCCAGCCAGCGGGCCTACGAACGGGCCAAGCAATATCAGACCCAGAACATCGCGCCGACCAGCGAGGAGGCACGCAAGATACTCTTCGGACAGGACGCCGCGACGGTGCGCGGCGCCGTCACCTGACAGCCGGCCGTCAGTGCCGGTCGGAGGCGCAATTCCGCGGCAAGAGTGCTTCGCGAGCCGGGCAAAATCCAGCGTGCGCGCGCCGCAATCGTGCTAGAATGAGGAAGCGTCCGAATCGGCCGGGGTTCGGTCGTTTTCGATAAACCCGGGACCAAAATTCTTTCATTCAGGAGTTCGTTATGAAAGCGTTGCTGACAGCGTTCGCTCTCCTGTCGCTCGTGGCTGCTTCAACCGTACCGGTGGTGGCTTCGGCGGCGGAGACGGGTAGCAGTCATGGGACGACCATGCACCACAAGAAAGTGGTCCATCATCGGGTCGCGCATCACCGCACGGTCGTTCATCACCGGGTCGTGCGTCACCGCAAGGTCGTTCATCACCGGGTCGTGCATCACAGGAAAGTCGTCCATCACCGCAGGGTCGTGCATCACCGGATGGTCCACCACAAGGTCATGCACCATAAGGTCATGCACCATAAGGTGATCCATCACGTACATGCCACCAAGCACACGAACTAGGGGCAGAAGATTGCGACGGCCTCCGGCACCGCGCCGGAGGCCGATCCGCGCCGCCCGATCATCGCGTCGCGTTATGGATGAGATAGTCGGCGAAATCGATCGGCTTGAGTTTGGTGATTTTGGGCAATTCGCCGCCTTCCAACGATTTGGCGACGATGATGTGATTCTCGACATGTTCGGGCACGACCTTGAAGATTCCCGTCGCGCCTTTGAGACGCGGGTAATAGGCGGGATCGATCATCTTTTCCTTGCGCTGGAGCCGCGCAACGATCGCGTCCTCATCGAGCCCGTCGGCCTTTAGTTTTCTGACGATGACCCAATCGTCGCCACCGGCCCAGCCGGATTTCACGGCCTCACGGAGCGGTTCATCGGTATAGCCGACCTTGAAGACATGCTTCGACAGCCCGACTTCGGACGCCCACCCCGAGAGCTTGGCGCTGCGCGCGACATAAAGCGTACCCATTTTTCGACGCCTCACGCCGTCGCGTCGAGCCGTTCTGTCGCCAGCGCCGCCTGCGCGGCGGCGAGGCGGGCGATCGGCACCCGGTAGGGCGAGCACGAGACGTAATCGAGCCCGACCCCTTCGCAGAAATGGATCGAGGCGGGATCGCCGCCGTGCTCGCCGCAGATGCCGAGCTTCAAGTCGGCGCGCGTTTCCCGTCCGCGCTGGACCGCGATCTCCACCAGCTCGCCGACGCCGTCGCGGTCGATGGTGACGAACGGGTCGTGCTCCAGAATGCCGGCCTTTTCATAGGCGCCGAGGAAGCTGCCGGCATCGTCGCGCGACAGGCCAAGGCAGGTCTGGGTCAGATCGTTGGTGCCGAAGCTGAAGAACTCGGCGCTCTCGGCGATTTCGCCGGCACGCAACGCGGCGCGCGGCAGCTCGATCATGGTACCGACGAGATACGACACTTTGACGCCGGTCTCCGCCACCACCTCGCTGGCGACGCGGTCGATCAGCGCCTTGATGATGTCGAGCTCCTTCCGCGTCGCCACCAGCGGGATCATGATCTCGGGCGTGATCTGCGGGCCGAGATGGGCCGCCGCCTCGAAAATGGCGCGCACCTGCATCTCGTAGATTTCGGGCGAGGTGATGGCAAGCCGGCAGCCGCGATGCCCCAGCATCGGGTTCGCCTCGTGGAGCTGCGCGGCGCGATGGCGGATCGCCGCGATGTCCCTGCCGGTCGCGGCGGCAAGTTCCCGCATCTCGGCCTCGGTTCGCGGCAGGAATTCATGAAGCGGCGGATCGAGGAGTCGGATCGTCACCGGCAAATCGCCCATCGCCTCGTAAATCCCGATGAAGTCCTGGCGTTGCATCGGCAACAGTTTCTGGAGCGCCCGGCGCCGGCCCTCGACATCCTCTGCCATGATCATCTCGCGCACCGCGACGATGCGATTGCCCTCGAAGAACATATGCTCGGTCCGGCACAGGCCGATGCCCTCGGCACCGAAGCGGCGCGCGGTCTCGGCATCGCCGGGCGTGTCGGCATTGGCGCGCACACGCATCCGCCGCACCTTATCGGCCCAACCCATGAGGATGGCGAAATCGCCGGAGAGTTCCGGCTGGATGGTCGATACCTCGCCCAGCATGACCTCGCCGGTCGAGCCGTCGATGGTCAGCACCTCACCCCCGCGCACCACCTTGCCATGCACCGTGACGGTGCCCTCCTGATAATCGACCCGAAGATCGCCGGCACCGGCGACGCAGGGCTTGCCCATGCCGCGCGCCACCACGGCGGCGTGGCTGGTCATGCCACCACGCGTCGTCAGAGTGCCCTTCGCGGCATGCATGCCGTTGATGTCTTCGGGGCTGGTTTCGATCCGTACCAGGATCACCGCCTCGCCATAGGCGGCGCGCGCCTCGGCCTCATCGGCGGAGAACACGACCTTGCCCGACGCCGCGCCCGGCGAGGCCGGCAGCCCTTTCGCCAGAACCTCGCGCTTGGCCTTGGGATCGAGCCGCGGATGAAGGAGCTGGTCAAGCGAAGCGGGATCGATCCGCGCGACCGCCTCATTGTGCGAGATCAGCCCGCCTTCCGCGCAATCGACCGCAATCTTCAACGCCGCCTGCGCGGTGCGCTTGCCGGTGCGGGTCTGCAGCATATAGAGCTTCTTCTGCTGCACCGTGAATTCGATGTCCTGCATGTCGCGGTAATGCGCCTCGAGCGTCTCCCGCACTTCTTGCAGCTCCGCGAACACCGCCGGCATCACCTCTTCCATCGCCGGAAGCTGCGAGCCGTTGGCCTCCGTCCCGGCGATCGTCAGGTGCTGCGGCGTGCGGATGCCGGCAACGACATCCTCGCCCTGGGCATTGACCAGGAACTCGCCATAGAACTCGTTGGCGCCGGTCGAGGGGTTGCGCGTGAAGGCGACCCCGGTCGCGCAGCCCTCGCCCATATTGCCGAATACCATTGCCTGCACCGTGACGGCGGTGCCCCAGCTTTTCGGGATGTCGTGAAGCCGGCGATAGGTGACGGCGCGCGCATTCATCCACGAGCCGAACACCGCGCCGATGGCGCCCCAAAGCTGCGTCTTGGGGTCCTGCGGGAACGGCTTGCCGACCTCACGGTTGACCAGCTTCTTGTAGGCGGCGATGACCTCCTGCCAATCCTCGGCAGTGAGCGCCGTGTCGAGCACAAGGTCGCGACGCTGTTTCTGCGCCTCGACGACATCCTCGAAATGATGATGGTCGATCCCGAGCACGACCTGGCCATACATCTGGATAAACCGGCGATAGGAATCATAGGCAAAACGCGGATCGCCGCTGTTCTTGGCGAGGCCTTCCACCGTCTCGTCATTGAGGCCGAGATTGAGAACTGTATCCAACATTCCGGGCATCGAGGCGCGCGCGCCGGATCGCACCGAGACGAGCAACGGGGTCCCGGCATCGCCGAAACGGGCACCGATGCGCTGCTCGACTTTGCCGAGAGCCGCCGTCACCTGATCGGCTAGATCGTCGGGATAGGTCTGGCGATTGTCATAGAAATAGGTGCAGAGCTCGGTCGTGATGGTAAAGCCGGGCGGCACCCGCAGGCCGAGATGGCTCATCTCGGCAAGATTGGCGCCTTTGCCGCCAAGGAGATTCTTCATCTCCGCGCGCCCTTCGGCCGCGCCGCCACCGAAGCCATAGACCCATTTCGTCATCGACCCCTATCCTTCGATCAGCGAAAACACCGCGACGCGATCGAAACTACTGCGAAGCCGCGCCAGCAGCCGCAAGCGATTCTCCCGAAGTTTCCTATTCTCGTCGTTCACCGTCACTTTGGCGAAAAATAAATCGACCGGCCCGCGCAGCCGCGCCAACGCCGCCATCGCCGCGCCGAAATCCTCCGCGTCGAGGGCCGCGCCCGATTGCCGTGCCGCTTCATCCAATCGTTTGGCGAGCAGGGTTTCTTCGGTGGTCACGAATTCTTCTGCGTCGGGCGGCGCATCGTATTCAACACCGTCGCGCTTTTGTTCGATCCCGACGATGTTCGCGGCGCGACGATAGGCCACCAAGAGATTGGCGCCGTCCTCG
>JBOHLV010000026.1:0-46064 GCA_050729815.1 Allostellaceae bacterium | reverse complement strand
CACCAGGAGCCCGGCTAAGGGGTCATCTCTGATTGGGGTCGCGAAGGCAATAACACCGCGGCGATGCCGCCAATATCAAGGGCCATGACGACTGCCATCATATCGGTTTCCTTACAGGTCGCCGCGGAAGGCGTGGTCGAGCATGGATGGGAGGAGGGCGTCGAGTTCGGCGGACATGCAGGAAGGATGAGCGAAAAGAACCTTTGATAAGGTCCTAAGTCATTGAAAGAATGGTGCCCAGGGGCGGATTTGAACCACCGACACGCGGATTTTCAGTCCGCTGCTCTACCAACTGAGCTACCTGGGCGCCGTGACATCGGAACTCGACCGTGGCGGGGGAACATGCCCCGGAGCGAGCCCGATCGTCAATATCGTCCGACCGGTCATGTCCGCCAATCGAGGAAATGCTTCTCGGCCCGCCCGATGATCCAGGCGAATACCAGCCCGATCACCGAGAGGATGGCCACCCCCGCGATCAGCTTGTCGATCGCAAAGAGCGAGCCGGCCATCAGGATATAGGCGCCGATGCCGTATCGCGCGCCGATCATCTCGGCCGCGACCAGGAGCACGATGGCGATCGAGGCGGAGATGCGGAACCCCGACAGGATCGCGGGCATCGCCCCCGGGATGATGATCTTGCGCACGATCGAGAACCAGGTAAGCCCAAAGGACTGGCCCATCCGGATCAGGTTGCGATCGACATTGTCGAGGCCGCCATAGGTCGCGATCACGGTCGGAAACAGGGTGCCGAACAGGATGGTCGCGATTTTCGAACCCTCGCCGATACCGAACCACACCACGAACAGCGGCAGCAGCGCGATCTTCGGAATCGGGAACAGCGCCGAGACCACGGGCAGGACTCCGGCGCGGGCCAGCGAGAACAGCCCGACCAGGATGCCGATCGCGACGCCGAGGATGGTGCCCAGTGTCCAGCCGACGATGAGGCGGTAGAGGCTGACACTCAGATTCTTCCACAGCATGCCGGTATGGACGAGGTCCATGAAGGCGCCGAAGGCCTGTGACGGCGCCGGCAGGGCGATGCTGCTGATGATGCCGTAGCGGCAGCCAAGCTGCCACAGCCCGATCACCGCGATGAAGACGAGTGGCGAGATGAAGCGAAGCGGCCGGTGCTTGAACCCGCCGCCGCGGAACGGCACCGGCCGCGCCACGGGGCCGCTCGGCGGGAGGGAGGGCGGTGCGGATGGTGCCGCGGCCGCGTCAGGCAACATGGCTCAGTTCCCGGTCGGCCTCGCGTGCCTCGTCCCGCATGATGTCCCAGATCCGACGTTGCAGGCGGCCGAGCTCGGCGCCGTGATCGGCCCGGGCCGCGATCGGCATGTCGATCGCGACCACCTCCCGGACGCGGCCGGGGCGCCGGGACAGCACGATGATCTTGTGCCCAAGGCGCACCGCCTCGGCGAGGTTATGGGTGACGTAGCAGGCGGAAAACCGCTCCCGGCTCCAGAGTTCGATGAGATCGTCCATCAGCAATTCACGGGTCTGCGCGTCGAGCGCGGAAAGCGGCTCGTCCATCAGCATCACCGCGGGCCGGACGCTCAATGCGCGGGCGATGGCGACCCGCTGCTTCATGCCGCCGGAAAGCTGGCGCGGCAGCGCTTTGCGAAATTCGGACAGCTTGGTTCGGGCCAGCACGTCGTCGATGATGGCGCGGGCCACGCGGCCCTTGATGCCGTGATCCTCAAGCACCAGGCTGACATTGCCTTCGACGGTGCGCCACGGCAGCAAGGCAAAATCCTGGAAGATGTAGGTCAGCGGGTTGAGCGAGCCGGGCGGCGGCGCGCCGGCCAGCAGGACCCGGCCCGCCTTCGGCCGTTCGAGCCCGCCGATGAACCGCAACAGCGTCGATTTCCCACACCCCGAGGGGCCGATGATCGCGACGATCTCGCCGTCGTTCACCGTGAAGGTGATGTCGCGAAGGACCTCGGTCTCCGCGTAGTCATGACTGATATTGTCAACGATGACGTCCATAACGCTCAAATGGTCTTGACGAAGTGCGGATCGACCAGTTTCGCCATCGTCGAATCGGCCGGCACCATGTCTTGGGCCTTGAACCAATCGAGCTGGTCCTTGACGCTTTCGAGATTGAGCGTCGCATGCGGACTGATGCGCATCGCGCCTTCGCGAATCCGCGGTGACGCCTTGGCGAGCGGCATGTTGGAATAGACATATTGATGGATCATGGCGACGATCGCCGCCGTTTCTTTCGGGTTCATGGTCTTGTCGACCAGCGCCGCGTTGTAATCGGCCACGCCCTTCGAGTAGCCGGCGAGAAAGCGCTTCACGAGGCCGGGCCGCTTCTCGACGTTCGCCGTCGAGGTGAACACGGTCGTCACCTGATAATGGGGAATGAAGTCGGAAATCTTGCCGATCTCGACGACGCGGTGTCCCCTTGTCAGGGCGTCGGCAATGTTGGGCACGATCGACCACGCATCGATTTCGCCGCTCTTCAAGGCGGCGATGATGGTCGGCACCTGCTGCAGCGGCTTCAGAATGATTTCGGAATCGGGAAAGCCTTCCTTCTGCGCGATCTTGTGGGCCATGTATTGGAAGGATGAGCCCGCCGTGGTGATGCCGAAGGTGCGGCCCTTGAGCTTCGCCGGTGTCGTGAGGCCGGCATCATAGGCCTTCCGCGACGCCAGAATCTTCTCGCCCTCAATGCCCGGCACCTCTTCGAGCGCGCCGCCAATTACCTTGACGACACCCTTGTCGGACAGGTTGATGAGGCTTCCCGTAATCGCCGTGATGCCGAAATCGACGTCGCCCGACGCGATCGCCACGGCCATCGGCTCGGCGGCGAGAAAAACGACGAAGCTGGCGTCGATGCCATGGTGCGCGAAATAGCCCCGGCCCTTGGCGATGATGTCCGGCGAATGGGAGGTAAAGGGCAGGATGCCGACCTTGACCTTGTCGGCGGCGAAGGCGCGCGACAAGGGTGTCGCAAGCGTGGCGAGGGCGGCCGAACCGGCCGTCAATTGAAGTCCGAAAGCTCTTCTGGTGATCGCTGTCATCCCGCCCTCCTCGTTCTTAATCCTTGTGGCCGACTTCTGCCGGAAATCGCCTGTTTATGGGCGTCGGCCGACTCTTCTGCAAGGGGTTGCGCTTAGGTCCGGTGGAACGTCTTTGTCAATGGCAATCACCCGGTCGTGCCCCCCTGCGTCACTGCGAAAACGAATGGACGGCTTGGCCGTCCTGTCCGATCATGTCCACCATGAACACCGAAACGCCACAGCCGATCCGGCTTGAGGATTATCGCCCGCCCGCTTTCCTGATCGACACGGTCGATCTCGATTTCGACCTCGACCCGCACGCAACGAAGGTGAAGGCGAAGCTGACGCTGCGCCGCAACGGCAATCATGCGGAACCGCTCCGCCTCAATGGCGAGCGGCTGAAGCCGGTCTCATTGATGATCGATGACCGCACGCTCGATGCGGCGCGTTATACCATCGATGCGGAATGGCTCACCATTCCCGAGGTGCCGGATGCCTTCACCCTCGAGAGCGAGGTCGAGATCGATCCTGCCGCCAATACCGTGCTGAGCGGGCTTTATATGTCGGGCGGACGATTCTGCACCCAATGCGAAGCCGAAGGCTTTCGCCGCATCACCTGGTTCGCCGACCGACCGGACGTCCTTGCCCGTTACAGCGTGCGCATCGCGGCGCCGCGCGAATTTCGGCATCTGCTCTCGAACGGCAACCGCGTTGCCGGCGGCGATCTCCCCGACGGACGGCATTTCGCGGCATGGCGCGACCCGTTTCCGAAGCCGTGCTATCTCTTTGCGCTGGTTGCCGGCGAACTCGACGTCATCGAGGACCGCTTCGTCACCATGAGCGGCCGCGAAGTGACCTTGCGCATCCTCGTCGATCCCGGCATGGCGCCGCGCGCGCTTTATGCCATGGACAGTTTGAAGCGCGCCATGCGCTGGGACGAAACCGCCTTCGGCCGCGAATATGATCTCGATCTCTTCATGATCGTCGCGGTGCGCGACTTCAATTTCGGCGCCATGGAGAACAAGGGTCTCAACATCTTCAATTCGTCGGTGCTGCTGGCGGATCCGGCGACCGCGACCGATGCCGATTACGAACGGATCGAGGGTGTCGTCGCGCATGAATATTTCCACAACTGGACCGGCGACCGGATCACCTGTCGCGACTGGTTCCAGCTCTGCCTCAAGGAAGGGTTGACGGTGTTCCGCGACCGCGCCTTTTCCGCCGATCAGCGCGGTGAGGCGGTGCAGCGCATCAAGGAGGTGAGGGCGCTCCGCGCGCGGCAATTCGCCGAGGATGCGGGGCCGCTTGCCCATCCGGTGCGGCCGTCGCGCTATCAGAAGATCGACAATTTCTATACCGCGACCGTCTATGAGAAAGGCGCCGAAATCATTCGGATGCTCCGCACCCTGCTTGGCGCCCCCGGTTTCCGCGCCGGCATGGATCTTTATTTCGAACGCTGGGACGGGCACGCGACCACGGTCGAGGCCTTTATTCAATGCTTCGCCGACGCGACGGGACGCGATCTTCACGAATTCTTCGGCTGGTATGAGCAGGCGGGGACGCCGCGCCTCGAAATCGCGACGCGCTATGACTCCGCCGCCCGGACGCTCGATCTGACGCTGACGCAAAAGACGGCACCGACGCCGGGCCAGGCGGCGAAGCGGGCGCTGCCGATCCCGGTGGCGTTGGGCCTCCTCGATGAGGATGGGCGCGCGCAGCGCGAGAGTGAAATGATCGTGCTTGACGGTCCTGAACGACATCTGCGCCTCGACGGGGTGGGGCGCCGGCCGGTGCTGTCGGCGCTACGCGGCTTTTCGGCCCCCGTCAATCTCGTCACCGATGCGCCCGCCGGCGATGCTTATGTACTTCTTTCCGCGGATTCTGATCTTTTCAACCGCTGGGAAGCCGGCCAGATTTTGGCCCGAAACCTCATTCTCGCCCGGGCGCAGGGCGCGCCGGACGAGGCCGGCGAGACGCGCTTTGCCGAGGCGATGGGCCGCGCCCTCGGCGATCAATCGGCCGATCCGGCCTTCAAGGCGCTGCTGCTTACCCCGCCGTCGGAATCCGACCTGGCGCTTGCCTGGCAGGGCGCCGATCCGACCGCGATCCACCAAGCCCGCGACGCGTTGCGGCAACGCATGGCCGCAAAGCTGGCGGAGGCTCTTCAACGTCTTCACGGCACGCCTCACGCGCCCGGCGCCTATTCGGCGGATGCCGATGCGGCGGGACGTCGCGCCTTGCGCAATGCCGCGCTCGATCTCTTGGTCGCGGATCCGGCCGGGCCCAATCGCGCGCTGGCGCGCAACCACTTTGCCACGGCCGCCAACATGACCGATGCGATGGCTGGACTCGGCGCCCTGATGCTGCTCGGTGGCGCGGACTACCAATCGGCGCTCGCCGAATTCTTTGAGCGCTGGCAGGGCGAGCCGCTGGTCATCGACAAATGGTTTGCGCTTCAGGCACGCGATCCGGCCCCGGATGCGCTGCAACGCGTCATACGACTGACCGCCCATCCGGCGTTCGATGCCCGGAACCCCAATCGCCTGCGCGCGCTGGTGCAGACCTTCGCCAGTGCCAACCCCGCCCGGTTCCACGATCCGAGTGGCGCCGGCTATCGCTTCCTTGCGGATCAGGTTCTCGCCGTCGATCTATTCAACCCCATGACCGCGGCGAGGCTGGTTCAGCCGCTGGCGGATTGGGCGCGCTACGCCCCCGCGCTCGGCGCCTTGATGCGCGAACAACTCGCCCGCATCGCCGCAAGCGCGAGCCTCTCGAAGAATGTCAGTGAACTCGTCAACCGGGCGCTCGCAAAGGAATAGCCGCCATGTTCATCGCCATGAACCGGTTCAAGGTGCGTCAGGGCGAAGAGCGCGCGTTCGAGGCGCGCTGGCTCGAACGCGAAACACATCTCGGCGACGTGCCGGGCTTCATCGAATTTCATCTTTTAAAAGGCCCCGAGCGCGAAGATCACGTGCTCTACGCCTCGCACACGCTGTGGCGGTCCTACCCCGATTTCGAGGCTTGGACCCGCTCCGAAGCATTTCGTGCGGCCCATCGCGACGCCGGCGAAGGCCGCTCCTTGACCCTCTCTCATCCCGAGTTCGAGGGGTTCGAGGTGCGCCAGGTCGTGAAATCGGGGCAAGAGTGAGCGTGGCCGACCGGGTGGCAATCGTCACCGGCGCCGGCCGGGGCCTCGGCCGGGCGATGGCCATGGGCCTTGCCGAAGCCGGGGTTCATGTCGTCGCGACGGCGGCGCGCGAACCGGCGGAGGTCGACGCGGTCGTGGCCGCAAGCCGGGCGGTTACGGGTGAAGATCGCATCCTGCCGCTCCGTGCCGATGTCACGCAGGCGACGGACGCCGAGCGGGTGGTCGCGGCGGCGCTCCATCATTTCGGCCGGCTCGACATCCTCGTCAACAATGCCGGCCGCGGCATGAAATATGTGAGCGCCGATTTCATGACCGAGCCGACCCGGTTTTGGGAGGTCGCGCCGACGACCTGGCGCCTCGTCATCGATACCAATGTCAACGGGCCGTTTCTGATGGCGCGGGCGGCGGTGCCGCATCTGCTGGCCGCGGGGTGGGGGCGCATCGTCAATATTTCCATGAACCATTCGACGATGCGCCGCCGTGGCTTTTCGCCCTATGGGCCGTCGAAGGCCGCGCTCGAATCGGAGACCGCGATTTGGGCAGACGACCTTGCCGGCACCGGCGTCACCGTCAACGCGCTGCTTCCCGGCGGCGCCACCGCCACCGGCATGATTCCGGACGGTTTTCCCATCGCGGCGCGGGCCTCGTTGCTCGATCCCGCGATCGTGGTGGCGCCGCTTTTGTGGCTCGCCTCGGTGGCGGCGGATGGCGTCACAGGCCGTCGCGTCGTCGCCAATCGTTGGCGCCATGACGATCCGCTCGCCGCAACCGAAGGGGCCGGCTGGGTGGTTTAGCCCGGCGCGTCCTCTGGGTCCGGCGGATCGTCATCTTCCATCGACGGGATGCGGTAATTGCCGCCGATCCAGCGCGCAAGGTCGATCGTTTGGCAGCGTGCCGAGCAGAACGGCCGATAGCGCTCGCCCGCCGGCTTGCCGCAGATCGGACAGGGCCGGGCCGCTCCTTTCACGTCGCGTTCTTCAATGTTGCCGGGCTTCGTCATCCTGATCCTCAATGCCCGCGATCGCGGCGGCCGCGCAGCACGACCACCGTGCGGGGCGTGATTTCGATCTCGGCATCGGCGGCGATCGTGGCCGCATCTGCCTCCATCGCGGGGTTGGCGGTATCGAGAAGTCGCTGCCACCCGGCGATTCCGTCTACCGTCGGCAGGCGATAGACCGTCGCCTCGAAATGCGCGTTGAGGAAGATAAGGAGCGGATCGTCCGCTTGCGACCCTTCCCCATCGGCGATGAGGAAACAAAGGCTTCGCGCTTCGGGAAACTTCCAATCGGCCTCGTTGGCCTCACGACCGTCCGGCACCAACCAGGCGATGTCTTTCAGCGGCCCATCACCGATGTTCCTGCCGGAGAGAAAATTATCCCGGCGTATCGCCGGATGGTCGCGGCGCAACGTGACAAGGCCGCGCACGAAGGCGAGGAGATCGCGTCCTTCCGGCGTTTCAAGCGCATGCCAATCCGTCCAGCCGATCGAATTGTCCTGGCAATAGGCGTTGTTGTTGCCCTCCTGGCGGTTGCCCATCTCATCGCCGGCAAGCAGCATCGGCACGCCTTGCGATAACAACAGCGTCGCGAGGAAGTTGCGTTGCTGGCGGGCGCGGAGCGCGCGCACGCCGGGATCGTCGGTCGGTCCCTCGATCCCGCCATTGGAGCTGTTGTTGGAATCGTTGCCGTCGCGATTGTCTTCGCCATTGGCTTCGTTGTGTTTCGATTGGTAACAGACGAGATCGGCCAGGGTGAAGCCATCATGGGCGGTGATGAAATTGACGCTGGACCATGGCCGCCGTCCGGCATGGTCGAAAATGTCCTGCGAGCCGGTAATGCGCGCCGCAAGATCGCCGATGAGGCCGCCTTCGCCCTTCCAGAATCGGCGCACGGTGCTGCGGAATTTATCGTTCCATTCGGCCCAGTCGGGCGGAAACGCGCCGAGCTGATAGCCGCCCGGCCCGACATCCCACGGCTCCGCGATCAGCTTCACCCGTGACAGCGCCGGATCCTGGCGCAGTGCGTCGAGGAACCCGGCATTGGGATCGAACGCGCCATCCCGTTCGCGCGCGAGGGTGGTGGCGAGATCGAAGCGGAAGCCGTCGACGTGCATCTCCTCGACCCAATAGCGCAGCGAATCCGCGACGAGTTGCAAGACGCGCGGATGATGAAGGCGCAACGCATTGCCGCAGCCGGTGAAATCCTCGTAATAGCGCTCGTCCCCCGGGACGAGGCGGTAATAGGAACGATTGTCGATGCCGCGAAAGGAAAAGGTGGGGCCGAGCTGGTTGCCCTCGGCGGTGTGATTGTAGACGACATCGAGGATCACCTCGATCCCCGCTTCATGCAGCGTGCGCACCATCGACTTGAACTCGCCGATATGGCCGTTGCCGAGATAGCGCGGCATCAGGGCGAAGAAACCGATCGGGTTGTAGCCCCAGTAATTGACGAGATTGCGTTCGATGAGGGCGCGATCGTCGATGAAGGCGTGGACCGGAAGCAGCTCGATCGCGGTGATGCCGAGACGGCGCAGATGATCGACCGTGGCGGGATGGCCGAGCGCGGCGAAGCTGCCGCGCTGCGCCAGCGGAATCTCTTCCCGCTGCATGGTGAAGCCGCGGACATGAAGTTCGTAAATGACCGATTGGCTCCAGGGAATGTCAGGGCGTCGGTCGTCGCCCCAAGTGAAAGCCGGATCGACCACGATCCCCTTTGGCACGCCGCGGGCATTGTCGCGCCGATCGAAGGTCAGATCCGCCTGGCGCGTGCCGACGCGATAGCCGAGATGCGCGTCGGTCCAGACGACGCGGCCATGCAGCGCCTTCGCATAGGGATCGATCAGCAGCTTGTTGGCATTGAAGCGGTGCCCCGCCCGCGGCTCATAGGGGCCGTTGACGCGGTAGCCATAGAGCTGGCCCGGCCGTACATCCGGCAGATAGCCATGCCAGATCTGGTGGGTGTATTCGGGCAGATCGACGCGATCGATCTCGCGCCGCCCGCCGCGATCGAAGAGGCACAATTGCACTTGCTCGGCATGCGCCGAGAACAGCGCGAAATTGACACCCTTGCCGTCCCAGGTGGCGCCGAGCGGATAGGGCGCGCCGGCCTCGACCCGGGCATGGTTGCCTGCCATGCGCGGGTTCAGCGGCCGGCGTGGACGAGGATCAGGCCGGCGAGCGGCGGCAACGTGACATTGATCGAGAACGGGCGGCCATGCCACGGCGTCGGCTCGGCTTCGATGCCGCCGCCGTTCCCCATATTGCCGCCGCCATAGGTTGCGGCGTCGGAATTCAAAAGCTCGCGATAAAAACCAGCTTCGGGCACGCCGATGCGATAGCCCTGGCGCGGCACCGGGGTGAAATTGCACAGGATCACGGCCGGCGGATCACCCGGTTCGCCAAAGCGCAGGAAGGATAGGACGCTGTTGCCGGCATCGTTGGCATCGATCCAGGCGAAGCCGTCGCTCTCGCAATCGCGGCGATGGAGCGCCGGGACGTCACGATAGAGCCGGTTCAAGTCACGGACGAGGCGCTGCACGCCGGCATGCATCGGATCGCCGATGAGATGCCAGTCGAGGCTGGTGTCATGGTCCCATTCCCGCTCCTGCGCGAACTCGCCGCCCATGAACAGCAGTTTCTTTCCCGGATGGCCGAACATGAACGTGAAATAGAGCCGCAGATTGGCAAAGCGCTGCCAAGGATCGCCCGGCATCTTGCCCAAGAGCGAGCGTTTGCCATGCACCACTTCATCATGGCTCAAGGGGAGGACGAAGTTTTCGCTGAAGGCGTAAAGCAGCCCGAAGGTCAGCTCATGATGATGATGGGTGCGATGAATCGGATCGCGGCTGATGTACTCGAGCGTATCGTGCATCCAGCCCATGTTCCATTTGTAGCCGAAGCCGAGCCCGCCGAGATAGACCGGGCGCGACACCATCGGCCAGGCGGTGGATTCCTCGGCCACCGTGGTGATACCGGGATGGTGGCCATAGCCGATCTCGTTGAGGCCGCGCAGGAATTGGACGGCGTCGAGATTCTCACGCCCGCCGAACTTGTTCGGAACCCACTCGCCGGGCTCGCGGCTGTAATCGAGATAGAGCATCGAAGCGACGGCATCGACGCGCAAGCCGTCGGCGTGATAGCGGTCGAGCCAGAAGAGCCCGCTTGCCAGGAGGAAATTGGCTACCTCCCGCCGGCCGTAATTATAGATGAGGGTGTTCCAGTCCTTATGGAATCCCTGGCGCGGATCGGCATGGTCATAAAGATGGGTGCCGTCGAATTGTGCGAGGCCGTGGGGATCGTTCGGGAAATGAGCCGGCACCCAATCGAGGATGAGGCCGATGCCGGCGCCATGCGCCGCCTCGACCAGCGCGCGGAAATCCGCGGGACTGCCAAAGCGACTGGTCGGCGCGAAAAGGCCGGTCGGCTGATAACCCCAGGAGCCGTCGAACGGATATTCGGTGATCGGCAAGAGCTCGATATGGCTGAAGCCCATATCCTTCACATAGGGGACGAGCTCGTCCGCGAGTTCGCGATAGGAAAGATAGCGATTGCCCTCCTCGGGCTTACGGCGCCACGAGCCCAAATGCGCCTCATAGATCGAAACCGGCGCGTCGCGCGCAATGCGGCGCTCGCGCATATCGAGCCAGGCACCGTCCTGCCAGGGATCATCGCCTGGGGCCGCGACGATCGAGGCGGTCAACGGCGGGTGTTCCGCGGCAAAGGCGAACGGATCGGCCTTGAGCGGCAGCGGCGCGCCGTCCGGCCCCTTGATCTCGTATTTGTAGCGCTCGCCCTCACTCAACCCCGGAATGAAGATTTCCCAAATGCCGGCGCCGGGGTGAAGCCGCATCGGGTGGCGGCGCCCATCCCAATTATTGAAATCGCCGACGACGCTGACGCGCCGCGCGTTCGGCGCCCAAACGGTAAATGCCACGCCCGCCACGTCCTCGATCGTCGCCACATGCGCGCCGAGCTTTTCATAGGCGCTCTGATGTGAGCCTTCCGCGAACAGGTGCAAATCGAGCTCGCCGAGCCAGGGCGGGAAGCGATAGGGATCTTCGAACTCGATCTCGTGGCCGTTCCAGTCGACACGCAGCCGATAGGCGAAGCGGCGTTTCTTCGCCACTCTTCCAATGAAGAGGCCGGCTTCGTTGACGCGTTCGAGCGGCATGGGGTTCGGGGCCAGCGTCTCGACCAGGCTGGCGCTGCGCGCGTCCGGCAGGAAGGCGCGCACCACCATGTCGTCGCCGTCGCGCTGTAGCCCGAGATAGCCGAACGGGTTCGGATGATCGCCCTTGATGATCGCCGCGATATCGTCGAATTGCTTGCTGCCACTTTGGGGCATTTCACCTCCGATCAAGTTGCCGGAAAGAGGAGGGTCTCGGCGCCGGCCAACGGAATCCACACCCAGGTCGGCCGGTTCGCCAGCTCATAGCCGATTTCGTAGAACAGTTTTTCGAGCATCGCGAGCTTCAGGAGACCGGCCTCAACCTTGTCGTCGGCGGGAAAGGACGGACAATCCGCCATGCGCTCGCGATAGGCCGTGACGAATGCCTTCTGTGTCTCGTCGCGCCACGCCAGCACATAGGGACGAAGCGCCGCCCGTTGGTCAGGATGATGGCGCGTTTGATGATCGAGCGCCGCCCAGGCGGCGTAATCGAAGGAACGCAGCATCCCGGCGATATCCTTCAACGGCGTGTGCTTGACCCGGCGCTGGGCCAGGCTGCGCCGCGGCTCGCCCTCGAAATCGAGGATGTAGAAATCGTTCTGGGCGATGACGACCTGGCCCAGATGATAGTCGCCATGATAGCGCGTCTTCATCAATTTGCCGGGCGCGGCAACCGGCGCCATGATTTGGTCGCGGATGTCGTGTCGGTGGCGGAGCAGGCGTGCCGCATATTCGGCCGCCTCCTGGGTCAGCGATTTGCGTTGCGCGGCGAGGAGATAGAGTGCCGCCCGCGCGCCGGCTGCCACCTGGCGCTGATAGCGTTCGATATCGGTGGCGGTCATTGCCCGCGGCGCGAAATCCGCCGTGGCCGCGGCAGGGCACAGCGCACGATGAAGTTCCGCCGTGCGTTCCCCTAGCGTGCGGATCTGAGCCAGATATACGGCGTGCGGATCCTGGCGTGCGGCCAATTCGTCCGATGGCAGGACCGCGGCTTCATCGAGATGGCGTTCGAGATAGCTTTGCGTGTGCGACCAGCCATCGCCCTGATTGCGGACGAAAGCATGCATTGAGGCGAGCGCCGTCGGCTCGCCCTTGGCGCCGACCAGCGCGATATCGCCGAGGAGTGCCGGCGCGTTGGCAAAGCCGGCGCTTTCGGTGAGGAAACGGCCCATCTCGACCTCGGGATGAATCCCGGCCTCGATACGGCGGTAGAATTTGAGGACCAGGTAATCCTCGATCAGGATCGAGGAATTGCTCTGCTCCACGGCGAGCGGCCGCACCACCGGCTGTTCGGGCGCCGACCGTTCGAAGAGCGCGCGCGTCGGGCGGAATTCGATGTGTCCGCCCGCATAGTCGAGCCTTGCCCCGGTGCGGATCGCGTCCACCATGGCGAGGGTGAATTGCTCATCGCGCACCGCCTCGACCAACGCGCCGCTCTTTGCGCCGCGGCGCAAGGTGGCGAGGGTGAGGCCGATGCGCTCCGGCGGCAAGGTATGAGCCTCGCGCCATTCCATCGCCAGCGGCAGGAAATAGTGCTGCGGTGGCGTTGTGCCGGCGAATCGCGCCTCGACAAAAGCGAGGAGCCAGCCCTCGCCATCGGCGAGGAACGGCACCACATTCGTCACCTCCACTTCGCGCAAGGTCGCGTCTTTCGCGCCGTACCAGCGCCGCATCGGCAGATAGTGGCTCAAGGCGTCCCGCTCGAAGAGCGCCTTGTTGCGGCCGTTCAAGAGCGCCCGCCAATCGTCGCCGAGCACCAGCGTCACGAATTCCGGCAGCGGCTCGACGATGGTCGGCCCGGTATCCGCCAGCTCGGCGGGATTTGCCAAGAGGAACCAGTAGAAGGAATGGCCCGACAGCGTCAGGCGATAATAGCCTTCGCCGATCTGGGGAAAGCGGGTGCGGCTGATGAGTTCGACCGGCACCCGGCCGTGATAGGTGGAGAGGTCGAGATCGGTTGCTTCGGCGGAGCGGGCGAGATTGGCGACGCACAGCACCGTCTCGTCCTCATATTCACGGACGTAGACGAAGATTCGCCGGTTCGAGGGATAGAGGAAGGTCAAGGTGCCGCGGCCGAATACCTTGCGAGCCTGGCGGGCGGCGATGAGGCGCTTCATCCAGTTGAGGAGCGAGGAGGGATTGCCGCTCTGCGCTTCGACATTGACCGCCTGATAGCCGTAGATCGGGTCCATCAGCGGCGGCAGATAAAGCCGCGCGGGATCGGCGCGCGAGAACCCGCCATTCCGGTCGGGCGTCCATTGCATCGGCGTGCGCACGCCGTCGCGATCGCCCAAAAAGATGTTGTCGCCCATGCCGATCTCGTCGCCGTAATAGATGATCGGGCTGCCCGGCATCGACAGCAGCAGGCTGTTCATCAGCTCGATCTTGCGCCGGTCATTGTCCATGAGCGGCGCGAGCCGCCGGCGGATGCCGAGGTTGAGCCGGGCGCGGCTTTCGGCGGCATAGGTCTTCCAGAGATAATCGCGCTCGGAATCGGTTACCATTTCGAGCGTCAGCTCGTCGTGATTCCTGAGGAAGATCGCCCATTGGCAATTCTCGGGAATCTCCGGCGTCTGGCGCATGATGTCGGTGATCGGATGCCGGTCTTCTTGTGCGATCGCCGAGTAGATGCGCGGCATCAGCGGGAAATGATAGGCCATGTGGCATTCGTCGCCGCTGCCGAAATAGGCCTGAACGTCCTCGGGCCATTGATTGGCCTCGGCGAGAAACATCTTGTTTTTGAAGTTCCGGTCGAGGTCCGCGCGCAGTTGTTTCAGCACGGCATGCGTCTCGGGCAAATTTTCGCTGGCCGTGCCCTCGCGCTCGCAAAGATAGGGGATCGCGTCGAGCCGCATGCCATCGACGCCCATCTCGAACCAGAACCGCATGGTGTTGGTGACCGCCTTCACCACCTGGGGATTGTCGAAATTCAAATCCGGCTGATGGCTGAAGAAGCGGTGCCAGTAATAGGCGTTCGCGACCGGGTCCCAGGTCCAGTTCGATTTTTCCGTATCGGTGAAGATGACGCGCGTATCGGCATATTTCTTGCCATCCTCGCTCCAGACATACCAGTCGCGCAGGCGCGAACCTGGTTTCATCCGGCGCGCGCGCTGAAACCAGGGATGCTGATCGGAGGTATGGTTGATGACCAGCTCGGTAATGACGCGTAGACCGCGCCGCTGCGCCTCCCTCGTGAAGTGGCGGAAATCCTGCATCGTGCCATAGGCGGGATGGATGCCGCGATAGTCGGCGATGTCATAGCCGTCGTCGCGCTGGGGCGAGGGATAGAACGGCAACAGCCAGATCGCCGTGACGCCGAGGTCCTGCAAATAGTCGAGCCGCTGGGTAAGGCCCTTGAAATCGCCGATGCCGTCATTGTTGGCGTCGGAGAACGCCTTCACATGCGCCTCATAGATAACGACGTCCTTGAACCAGACGGGATCGTCCGACAGCATCGCGCGGCGCCTAGAAACGGGGCTCGCGATAAGCGACGGCGCGGAACGGCGTCACCCGGAAGATCGCGGCGGGGTTGGTCTGCGGATCGAGCCGCAGATGCTGGCGCGCGCCGCGCCAGAGATGGCGCTCATCCGCGAGCAGATCCTCGACCTCGAAGGCATCGTCGGCGCCGATCTTCATATCGGAAAGCGGGAATTCGAGGGTCGCTTCATGCGCCTCGAAGGGGTCGAGATTGACGGCGACAAAGATCATGCTGTCGCGATCGGCGGTCATCTTGCCGTAGAACAGGATGGCATCCGAATCGGCGTCATGGAAGCGCAGATTGGTGAAGAGATGAAGCGCGGGATTGTCGCGCCGCGCCGCGTTCACCCGGCGGATATAATCCTTGATGTTGCCCGGCCGATCCCAGTCCCAGACCTTGTATTGGTATTTTTCGGAATCGGCATATTCCTCGCTGTCGGGGAGGGCCGCCGCCTCGCACAGCTCGAACCCGTTATAGATGCCATAGACGCTCGACAGCGTCGCCGCCAGCACCAGGCGCATCTGGAATGCCGGCCGGCCGCCGCGCTGTAGAATCGGCGGCAGGATGTCCGGCGTGTTGGTGAAGAAATTGGGCTGCAGATAGTCGCGGCATTCGCTTTGGGTCAGCTCAATCATATAATCGATGAATTCCTGCTTGAAGTTGCGCCAGGTGAAATAGCTGTAGGATTGGGTGAAGCCGGCCTTCGCCAGCACCTTCAGCATTTTGGGGCGGGTGAAGGCCTCGGCAAGGAAGATGATTTCGGGATGCCGCGCCTGCACATCGCGGATAAGCCATTCCCAGAACGGCACTGGCTTGGTGTGCGGATTATCGACGCGAAAAATCTTTACCCCTTCGCCTGCCCAGTACAACACGACATCGCGCAATTCATTCCACAGCGCCTCGCGATGCGGGCCATAGAAATCCACATTGACGATGTCCTGATATTTCTTCGGCGGGTTTTCGGCGTATTTGATGCTGCCGTCGGGCCGGAACTGGAACCATTCCGGATGCTGCTTCACCCAAGGATGGTCCGGCGCGCATTGAATCGCGAAATCGAGCGCGACCTCCATCCCATGCTCGCCCGCTTCCTTGACGAGTGCGCGAAAATCCGCGATGGAGCCGAGCTCGGGATGCACCGCCTCGTGCCCGCCCTCGGCCGAGCCGATCGCATAGGGGCTGCCCGGATCGTCGGGTCCGGCGATGGGATCATTGTTGCGCCCCTTGCGGTGCGCGCGGCCGATGGGATGGATCGGCACGAGATACAAGACATCGAAGCCCAACGCCTCGATATCGGGCAGGCGCCGGATGCAATCGGCGAAGGTCGCGCCCGTGCCGGGAACCGTGCCCTGGCTGCGCTGAAACATCTCATACCAGGCGGAAAACCGCGCGACCTCGCGATCGACATAAAGCTCAAGCTCGCGGTGATACCGCGTGACATCGGCGCGCGGCCCCAATCGCGCCATCAGCGCTGCCGCCCCGTCGGAAAGCAGCGCCGCGGCACGCAATTCCATGGTGCCGAGTTGGTCCGCCTCGGCGGCGATGCGCGCCAGTTGTGCGGCCTCGTCGCCCGTGGCGGCGGCCGCCGCTTCCGCCACGATCTTGCGGCCCTCGCCCAGTTCGAGCGCGACCTCTTGCCCGGCATCGCGCTTCTTCGTGAAATCCTGCTTCCAGGATTCGAACCGGTCGGTCCATGCCTCGATGGTGTAGAAATAGCGGCCGATGCGGTCGAGCGCAAAGCCGCCGCGCCAACGGTCATTGTCCTCAAAGATCATCGGTGCGGTGTGCCATTCATCGCCCGGCTCATCGCCCGGCGCGCGATAACGGATCGTGGCCGCGATGACGTCATGACCATCGCGGAAGATGTCGGCGCAAACCTCGAACCCGTCGCCGACGACGCGTTTCACCGCATAGCGCCCGCCGTCGAGCTCCGGTTCGACCGCTTCGATCACGATGCGGCTTAAGGGATTCCACGCGGCTGGCATGGTATGCGGGGCG
Source organism: Allostellaceae bacterium (assembly GCA_050729815.1). Taxonomy (GTDB): domain Bacteria; phylum Pseudomonadota; class Alphaproteobacteria; order ATCC43930; family CGMCC-115725; genus JAATGI01. The sequence continues at coordinate 29,270 of JBOHLV010000026.1, read as the reverse complement.
TCTTGGCGTTGGTTCATTGCTGGCTTGCCCGCCACTCCCGTCGCTTGTTCAATGGCCATTCGCACGGGCCACAATGGTTTATATATTAGGACGAACAGTCAATGTGTAAATCGCAAGCGTGTAAAAAGTTCCAATCAGCCTTAGTTTCAAGCGCGCGCCCGGATAGTCTTGACGCACCATCGCCGGCAGGATCGCAATATGTCGATAGAACACCGCCACCTGATGCCGTTTGGCGCCGAGATCGATGACGCCGGCACGCATTTCCGCCTCTGGGCGCCGAACGTCGATCATGTTGATTTGCTGATCGAGCGATCAGCGGAAAAGGTCTCGCACCGGATGAATCGCAACGACGATGGCTGGTTCGCGCTGCGGCTTGAGGGTGCCGGCGCCGGCACGCGCTATCGCTTCGTCATCGATGGCGGACTGGCGATTCCCGATCCCGCGTCGCGGTTTCAGCCCGATGATGTCCATGGCGCGAGCGAGGTGTTCGACCCGCGCCAATTCGACTGGCCCGATGCCGCATGGCGCGGCCGGCCGTGGGAAGAAACCGTGCTGTACGAACTTCATGTCGGCAGCTTCACCGCCGCTGGCACCTTTGCTGGTGTCCAATCGCGGCTTGACGATCTCGTCGCGCTCGGCATCACCGCGATCGAATTGATGCCGGTTGCGGATTTCCCCGGCCGCCGGGACTGGGGCTATAACGGCGTTTTTCTTTATGCGCCGGATTCCCGTTACGGTCGGCCGGATGATTTGAAGGCGCTGATCGCGGCGGCCCATGGCAAGGGCCTCATGGTGTTCCTTGATGTCGTCTATAATCATTTCGGCCCCGAAGGGAACTATCTCGGCCTCTACGCGCCCGAATTCTTTACCGACCGTCACGCGACGCCCTGGGGCGCGGCGATCGATTTCACCATGGGCGGCCGATGGGTGCGCGACTTCTTCATCGAAAATGCGCTCTTCTGGCTCGAGGAATATCATCTCGACGGGCTGCGGTTCGATGCCGTGCATGCGATATTCGACGAATCGCCGCGCCCCATCCTGGAGGAGCTTGCCGAACGGGTTCGCGCGCGGTTTGATGGATCGCGCCATGTCCATCTCGTGCTCGAGAACGACGACAATGCCGCGCATTATCTGGCCCGGCGGCCCGACGGCCGGCCGCGCTGGTACACTGCGCAATGGAATGACGATTTCCATCACGCCTGCCACGTCATCGCGACCGGGGAGCGTGAAAGCTATTATGAGGATTACGCCGATGCGCCGATCCGCGGGCTCGGCCGTGCGCTGGCCGAAGGCTTCGTCTATCAGGGCGAGGCCTCGTGCCACCGCGGCGGCCGGCCGCGCGGCACGGCGAGCGGCGATCTGCCGCCCACCGCCTTCGTCAATTTCCTTCAGAATCATGACCAGATCGGCAACCGCGCCTTTGGCGAGCGGCTCGGCGCCCTAACCTCCGATGCGGCGATGCGTGCCCTCATCGCGATCACGCTGTTGGCGCCGTCGCCGCCGATGCTGTTCATGGGCGAGGAATGGGATGCCTCTGCGCCGTTCCAATTCTTTTGCGATTTCGGTCCTGAACTTGCGGATGCGGTGCGTGACGGTCGTCGCCGCGAATTCGCGCACTTTGCCGCCTTCCGCGACGCCGCGGCCCGCGCGCGGATTCCCGATCCGATGACCGATGCGACCTTCACCCGCGCCGTCCTCGACCGGGCCGAGGCCGATCTGCCGCCGCACCGCGCCCGGCGCGATTATTATCGCGATCTCCTCGCCTTGCGTCGGCGGGAGATCATGCCGCGGCTCTTCGGCATCGCCGGACATGCCGGCGCGTTTGCGCAGGAAGGCGAGCGAGGTTTGCGCGCTTCCTGGCAATTGGGCGATGGCGCGCGGCTCAGTCTGTGCGCCAATCTCGCTCCGACGCCGTTGACGCCCGAAACGGAGGCACCAACGGGTCGCGTCCTTTTCACGACGCATGACGATTGGCGGGACGGCGATTGGCCGGCCTGGTTCGTTCGATGGCTGATCGACAAATGACCGCGCCGGCGATCCCGCGCGCGACCTATCGGTTGCAGTTCAGCCGCGACTTCACCTTTCGCGACGCGGCCCGCCTCGTGCCCTATCTTGATCGGCTCGGCATCAGTCACCTCTATGCCTCGCCGTTCCTCAAATCGCGCGCCGGCAGCCAGCATGGCTATGACATCACCGATTACAATTCGCTCAATCCCGAGATCGGGGACGCCGCCGAATTCGATGCGCTGGTCGCGGCCCTCCACCAACACGGTATGGGCCTCATCCTCGATTTCGTGCCGAACCATATGGGCGTCGGGCGCGCCGACAATGCCTGGTGGCTCGACGTTCTCGAATGGGGCGAGGCCTCGTCCTTTGCCGACTATTTCGACGTTGGCTGGGAGACATCGAAGCCGGATTTGCGCGGCAAGGTGCTGCTGCCGTTCCTCGGCGACCATTATGGCGCGGTGTTGGAAGCGGGCGAACTCGTTCCCGCGTTCGATGCCGCGTCCGGCAGCTTCAGCGTCTGGTATTACGAGCATCGCTTTCCGCTGACCCCGCACAGCTATGGCGCCTTCATTGCTGCGGCAGGCGATCATGCCGCGCTCGCCGCGCTCGCGGATGAATTTCGCAAGCTCCGCCCGGCGGAATCGCAACGCGCGCGGGCCGAGACGCGGACCCGGGCCGAGGCGCTGAAGGCGGCGCTCGCGCGAAAGGTTGGGGAGGATCCGGCGTTGCGCGCCACGATCGACCGCGCGCTGCGTCATTTTAGCGGCGTCAAGGGCGATCGGTCGAGCTTCGTGCCGCTTCATCGCCTGCTCGAAGGTCAGCATTATCGGCTCGCCTATTGGCGAGTGGCGGCGGACGAAATCAATTATCGCCGCTTTTTCGACATCAACGAGCTCGCCGGCGTCCGCGTCGAGAAGCCGGACGTGTTCAAGACGGTGCACGGCCTCGTGCTGCGTCTCGTCGCCGAGGGCAAGATCGATGGCTTGCGCATCGATCACATCGACGGCCTCTACGATCCCGAGGAATATTGCCGGCGGCTGGCCGATCGCCTTGACGAGGTCTCGACGGTGCCGGGCGCGCGCTATCTGGTCGTCGAAAAGATTCTGGCCCGGCATGAGACGCGGCGCCGCGAATGGCCGATCGCGGGCACCACCGGCTATGATGCGTTGAACCTCCTCAACGGCCTCTTCGTCGAGGGTCGCGCCGAACGCGCGGTCAACCGCGTCTATCGCCGGTTCATCGGCCGCGCGCTCGATCTCGACGAGGTGATTTATGACGCGAAGCGCCTCGTCATGGATACGCTGCTGGCCGGCGAGTTGGAGGTGCTGACGGCCGGGCTCGACCGTATTTCGGAAGCGAGCTGGCACACCCGCGATTTTACGTTCGCCGGCCTCAAGGCGGCCTTGCGCGAGGTGGTGGCGTGCTTTCCCGTCTATCGCACCTATGTGACGGAACGCGGCACCGCCGCCGATGACCGCCGCGACATCGATTGGGCGGTGGCGCAGGCGCGGCGCAAAAGCACGAGCGGCGAGACCACGATCTTCGATTTCGTGCATGACGCGCTCACTGCCGACATTGCCTATCGCGCGCCGCACGTGTTTCCGCGCGAGGCTGTAATCAATTTCGCGATGAAGTTCCAACAATTGACCGGGCCGGTGACGGCGAAGGCGGTGGAAGATACGGCGTTCTATCGCTACACCCGCCTTTTGTCGCTGAACGAGGTCGGCGGTGATCCCGGCCGGTTCGCCGTGACCCGCGCCGCCTTTCACCATTTGAATCGCGATCGCCAGCGCCATTGGCCGCACACCATGATCGCAACCGCGACCCACGATACCAAGCGCGGCGAGGATGCGCGGGCGCGTCTTGATGTGCTGACCGAATTTCCGGCGGAATGGGGGCAAAGGCTGCGGCGGTGGAGCGTGCTCAATCGTTCGGCGAAATCGGCGGTGGATGGCGTTCCGGCACCGTCGGCCGATGACGAATTCCTGCTCTATCAGACCCTGCTCGGCGCCTGGCCGATGGCGTTTTTGGGCGAGAAGGAGCCGGATGCGACGCCGCTCGCGACATTCCGGGACCGCATCGCCGGCTACATGGTGAAGGCGGTGCGCGAGGCAAAACTCAACTCCCGCTGGGCGACGCCCAATCTCGCCTACGAGGCCGCGCTCGAGGCCTTTATTGAGCGGCTGCTCGATCCGGCGCGCTCGGCCGGATTTTTCGCCGATCTCCAGAATTTCGCGACTCGCATCGCGCTCCCCGGCATGATCAATGGCTTGGCCCAGCTTGTGCTGAAGCTCACCGTGCCGGGCGTTCCCGACATCTACCAGGGCGGCGAATTTTGGGATTTGAATCTGGTGGACCCCGACAATCGCCGCGCCGTGGATTTCGCGGCGCGCGCGGCGGCGCTTGCGGCGTTGCCGGCGCCGGGCGACAGCGCCGCCGTCGCGGCGTTGCTCGATGCCTGGCCCGATGGCCGGATCAAGCTCCATCTCGCCGCGGCGCTGCTCAGGGCGCGACGTGAACGCCCGTTGCTGTTCGCGGCAGGCGGCTACCTCCCGCTCCAGACGCGCGGCGAATTCGGCCGCCGGCTTTGTGCCTTCGCGCGCCGGCATGACGAATCGGCGATGGTCGTCATCGTGCCGCGTCTCGTGGTCGGGCTTGGCGCCGGCCAGGGACGGATGCCGGTGGGCTCGGCCTGGACCGATTCGATGATTGTCGCGCCGGCCTCGCTTGCCGCGCGCGGCTGGTCCAATCTCCTCAGCGGCGAGCGAGTGCTGTTGGCGGGCGATGGCGAGGACCGGGGATGGCGCGCCCATGAAATGTTCCGGACCTTGCCGGTGGCGGTGCTCATCGCCGAACCGGGGTAATTTGTCCGGGATTGAAACTTACCTGGTCGTGCGCGGGTTGCATAACGAGGCGCGCCGGGGTCAAATGCCCGAAGCCAGCCCAGAGGAGCAGCGAGAGCATGTCAAGCGAGACACTTCACGAGGATGCGGCGAAGATCGGCCCCGCGGTGGTGGATCGGCATCGCGCGTTCACCTCTCTCATCGAGGAACTCGAAGCAGTCGATTGGTACGATCAGCGTGCCGCCGCGACGGACGATCCCGCGCTCAAAGTGATTCTCGCCCATAACCGCGACGAGGAGAAGGAACACGCATCGATGGTGCTGGAATGGCTCCGCCGCCACGACGATAAGCTCGCCGATCACCTCAAAACCTACCTCTTCACGACGGGCGAGGTGACCCAGATCGAAGCCGCCGCGGCCGCCGCGGGCGCCGCCGCTAACCCGGACGGTGACGGCAGCCTCGGCATCGGCGCCCTTCGGGATGCGGGGTAAGCCGAGATGAACCACCTCCATCGCGACCTCGCGCCGATCTCCCAAGCCGGCTGGGCCGAAATCGAGAAGGAAGCAAAACGCACCCTGAAGACAACGCTGGCGGCGCGGCGCCTCGTCGATTTCGTCGGACCGACCGGCTGGAGCGCGGGCGCCGTCCCGACCGGACGCAGCGAGGCGATCGATTCTCCGGGCGCCGGCATCGCGGCACGCCTCAGGCGGGTGCTGCCGCTGGTCGAATTGCGCGCGGGCTTCTCGGTGAAGCGCTCCGAACTCAACGCCGTCGATCGCGGCGCGCGAGACCCTGACCTCGATCCCGTGATCAAGGCGGCGCGTGCCATCGCGATCGCGGAGGATCGGGCCGTGTTCGATGGCTATCCCGCCGCCGGGATTCGCGGCATCTGCGAGGCGCAGGCCGCTGCCGCGGTCCCGGTAAGCGCGAATTTCCGCGACTATCCCGATGCGATCGCGGCGGCGCTCAACCGCCTGCGCGACAATGGCGTTGAGGGCCCTTATGCCATCGCCTTGGGCGAGGCGGCGTTTGCCGGCCTCACCGAGACCACCCGTGACGGCTATCCGGTGCTACAGCATGTGAAGCGGTTAACCGAGGGCCCGATCGTCTGGGCGCCGGGACTCGATCGCGGCCTCGTCATCTCGCAGCGCGGCGGCGATTTTGAGATCACCATCGGCCAGGATTTCTCGATCGGCTATTTGAGCCATGACAGCGAGAAGGTCGAACTGTACCTCGAGGAGAGTTTCACCTTCTGGCTGCTCTCGCCTCAGGCCGCGATCCCGCTGACCCAGGGCGGATAGCGCCGGGCCGTCGCGTCAGGCACCGACCAGGGCCGGCAATTCCGACAGGGTGGCGATCTCCCGGTCGGGATTGCCGGGCAGCCGCTCGGCGCGCTGGCGATAGCGGTTGCACCAGACGGCACGCATGCCGAAGGCCGACGCGGCATAGGCGTCCCACGCATTGGAGGATTGAAAGGCGATCGCATCGGCGGCGAGGCCGAGCCGGTCGAGCGTGAGCCGATAGACCTTGGGATCGGGCTTGAACACGCCGACCTCCTCCACCGACAGCACGGCATCGAGGAGCGGCCCGATCTTGGCGCCCGCGACCGCGGCACGCAGCATCTCCGGCGTACCGTTCGACAGGATCGCGGTCCGAAGGCCGGCGCGCTTCAATCGGTCCAGCACCTCGGGCACTTCCGGAAAGGTGTCGAGGGTGAGATAGAGATTCATCAGCCGGTCCCGCAGCGCCGGCGTGGCGATGTCGAGTGTCTCCAAGGCGAAGTCGAGGGCATCGCCGGTGATCTGCCAGAAATCGGCGTGGCGACCTTGGATCGCGCGCAGCCAGCTATATTGAAGCTGTTTTTCGCGCCACAAATTCGTCAAGGGCGTAAACTTGTCGCCGAGCACATCGCGGCATTGGGCCGCCGCCGCGGCATAATCGAACAAAGTGCCGTAGGCATCGAAGACGCAGGCGCCGATCCCGGTGAGTGGCTGGGCCATGGCGTGTTCCTTTCTACGGACGCGGTTTGACCGGGATCAGGGCCGGCCCCTTGCCGACCTGTTAACGCATAGGCCTCGTTGCCCCGCAGGCAAAGCGAAAGCACCATATGAGGAGCGGATTTATGAGCAAAGCAGCAACCGGCACCAACATCACCTATACCGCGCGTGAGGCGGTCGGCGTCTTCGGCGATGCCGAGGTGCTGGATGAGGCGGTCACCCAATTGGAAAAGGCCGGCTTCGACCGTGCTCAGATTTCCGTGCTTGCGACCGACGCCGCGGCGCGGGCGCGAATCGACCGATTCTACCATAACGTGAAGCAGATCGAGGATAGCGGCAAGGCACCGCAGGCCGTCTATGTCAATCGCGACGATCGCATCGAGGGCGAAGGCGTCGCCATCGCCGTGCCGCTCTATATCGGCGGCGTTGCCGGGGCGATCGCGGTCGTGGCGAGCGGCGGCGCGCTGGCCTTCGCCATCGGCGCCGCGATCCTCGGCGGTGCCGTCGGTGGCGGGCTTGGCGCGGTGCTGGCCGGCACCATCGCCGAGCATCACACCGACAACGTCGCCGCGCAGTTGCAGAAAGGCGGCCTCGTCGTCTGGGTCAGCGCGCCCAACCCGGAGCGCGAGCAGCGTGCGCTCGAGGTCTTGACGAAGGCCGGCGCCAGGGATGTCCATGCCCACCAAATCGAGCGCGAATGGCATGAAATGCCCTATGAGAACGTGCAGCCCGATCCCTTGCTGGGCCGCAAACCCTAAGCCGGATCGGCGAGTTGGCGGGAGCCGGCGGCGCGCAACAGGATTTTCCGCACCTGCCATTCCGTCGCGGTGTCGAGCGCGGTGAGATAGTGCTCCTTGCCGCCCGCGAGCATCGCGATGGGAATCCCGTCGCGGAAGACGAGGCGGTTGCCGGTCAGCGCCGGAAGCTTGGCGCCGGGCGTCAGAATGCCGACGAGATTCAAGGGATCGGCGCCCGAGAGTGAAATCCATTCGCCGGTCGCCGGCTGCCGCCGCGTCTCGCGCAGGAGGCCGACCGCTTCCGGCAGGGCGTATTGCTCGCCCGCGAAGCCGGCGACGAAGCGACCGCCCCGGATCTCGCCGCGCGCCTCGAGCCGGCGATAGACCCGCAGGAGATCGCGCCACGGCGGCAGCCAGTCCGCCTCCCGCGCGAGGAGGCGCCAGAACACAACGCCATAGCGGCGCAACAGCATCCGCGCGACATGCTCGACGGCCGCGTCCTTGGCCTCGCGGTCGATCGCCTCGATCGGCGCGCGGCGCGTCACGGCCCAGCGTCCGGCGCCATCCATGCCGAATGGCAGGATGCGCCGCCGCCGCGCGCCGGCATAGGATTTACGCTTCTCCGCCGGCACCAGAAGGGCGCGCAGGCCGCCGAATCCGTCCGAGGTGACGCGGCCGAGCGCGACCAGCTCGCCGAGCGCGTCCTCCACCTGCGGCGTCAGCAAGCCCGATGCTTCGGCCAACTCATCGAAGAACAGCGCGCCCTCGCGCTGCAATGCCTTCAATACGGCATCGGCGCGGGGCCCCGGCGGTGCCGCGACAAGCGGCCCCGACAGCACCGCCCAATGGCCGGCATGGCGCCGGCCCATCAGGGTGATGGGTGTCGATCGCACCGGGCCTGGCCCGCGCTCGCGCCCGCTCGCGGCGCCGGCGCCCGGCGTCAGCCGTGCCCACACGACATGCCCCGCAAGGCACTGATCGTCGAGCCATTGCGGTTCATAGGCGTCGATCCGCGCCGGCAGCAACTCCGTCTCCCAGGCGCCGGCCGGCGCCTCGAACCCTTCGAGGAACGCGGTCACGACCGCGACCGCATCCGGCCCTTCAAGCCGCGCCGACTTGGCGACGCGGCTCCAGGTGAATAAAAAGCGCAGGAAATCCTTTGCCGCCACCGGCTCGATCTCGGCCCGGAGGCGCCGGATCGTGTAATGGTGGATCCGCGCCAATAGCCGCCGCTCGCACCATTCCTCGCCATTGGCGCCGGGGCTGAACCGGCCGCGCAGCGCGAAGCCTTCGGTTTGGAGCGCCAGCAACGCGGCATCGATCTCCTCGACCGCCAGGCCCAATATCTCGGCGAGCGCCGATGCCGTCACCGGTCCTGACCCTTCAAGCCGTCCGCGCACGATCTCGATCAGCGCCGCCTCGCGCGTCCATTGGCGCGATGGCGCGTTGTCGGGTGGCGCGACGGAGGGGATCAATTCCGCCTTGGGCCACACCGCGCGAAATTCCTCGACCCGTTCGGCCGGAATCCAGAGACTATTTTCGTCGTCCCTGCTTTCGCGGGAATGACGGAAAGGAGTTCCGATCTGCAATTTCGTGACGCGCCGATCCTTCGCCAGCGATTTGAGCCATACTGCCCATTCGGGATTGGCCGTGATCTCGCCGGCGCCAAGGCAGCCGAGCCATAGCAGCGCGTCGTGCAGTTCTTCCTCATTCGTGGGATCGGGCCAGGCCTCGGATTTGACGCGCGCGATCGCCTCGGTATCGAGCCGGCCCAGCTCCGCCGCATCCTCCGGCGATATCCAGCGCCGCGCCATCACCGCCTGGGTGCGGCGCTCCTCCAAGGGGGCATCGTCGAGAAAGGCATAAGGCCGCGCCGACAGGACTTCGAGCGCCAAGGGCGAAGGCTGGGTCAGATCGCAGGCCACGATCTCGATCTCGCCCGCCTCGATCCGCGACAGCAACCGTTCAAGCCCGCCAATGTCCATCGCCTCGTTGAGGCAATCCGAAATCGTCTGGTTGGTGAGGGGGTGGTCCGGAATCTCGCGTTCGCCGACGAGATTCTCGGCACAGGCGATCTGGTCCGGAAACACCGCGCCGATCAAATCCTCGGCCTGCATGCGGGCGAATTGCGGCGGCACGCGCCGACCGCCCTGAAAGCGGGGCAGGGCAAGCGAAATCCCCGCGACCCAGCGCCAGCGCGTATTGAACATCGGTGCGTCGAGCAGCGCCTGCACCAGCACGCGCCGCACGCTCGCCGAATGGAGATAGCGCGCGACCTCTTGAAGCTCGAAGCTGTGCGCCGAGGTCAGCGACAGGATGATATTGTCCTCGGTCGCGGCCGCCTGAAGCTCGAAATTGAACTTGCGACAGAATCGCTTCCGAAGCGCGAGGCCCCAGGCGCGGTTGATCCGCCCGCCATAGGGCGAATGGACGACGAGCTGCATGCCGCCCGCTTCATCGAAGAAGCGTTCGAGCACGATCCGCTCGTGCGTCGGCAGGCAGCCCATCGCCGCGAGTGCCGCCGCCAAATATTCGACGAGTTGCCGCGCCGCCGCCTCACCGAGGCCGATCTCGTCGGCGAGCCAGCGCATCGCCGCGGCGCCGGATTCATCGCCCCGGATGAGCGACGCCAGGGTCTCGCGCAGGCGCGAGACGGCGGCCGACAGCTCGTCGCTGCGCGCCGGCGCCTCGCCAAGCCAGAACGGGATGGTCGGCGGCTGGCCCGCCGCATCCTCGACCCGGACGGTGCCGCGCTCCACCCGCATGATGCGATAGGCATTGTTGCCGAGCTGAAACACATCGCCCGACATGCTTTCGACCGCGAAATCCTCGTTCACCGTGCCGATGACGAGGTTCTCTGGTTCGAGCAGCACCTGATAATCGGCATTGTCGGGGATCGTGCCGCCGGAGGTCAGCGCCGTTATCCGCGCGCCGCGGCGGCCACGAATCACATGGTTCACCGCATCCCAATGGATGAGTGCGCCGCGCCGCCCGCGCTGCGTTGAAAATCCCTCGGCCAACATGCGCAGGACCGAGGTGAATTCCTCGCGCCCCAGATTTCGATAGGGCCAGGCGCGGCGAAAGCGGTCATAGAGCGCGACCTCCGGCCAATCCTGTGCCGCCGTCTCGGCGACGACCTGCTGCGCCAGGACGTCGAGCGGCTGGGCCGGAACGGTAAGGCGGTCGAGCTCGCCCCGCCGTACGGCATCCAAGAGCGCCGCGCATTCGACGAGATCGTCGCGCGACAAGGGGAAAAGTCGGCCCTTCGGCAAGCCGCCGACGGCATGGCCGGAGCGTCCAACTCGCTGCAAAAAGCTCGCGATCGAGCGCGGCGAGCCAAGCTGTGCGACGAGATCGACATCGCCGATATCGATGCCGAGTTCGAGGGATGCGGTGGCGACGAGCGCCGTCAATTCGCCCCGCTTCAACCGTTGCTCGGCGGCGAGGCGCTGTTCCTTCGCCATGCTGCCGTGATGCGCCGTCACCGCCGCCGCGCCGAGCCGGTCCGACAATTGCCGCGCAACCCGTTCCGCCATGCGGCGGGTATTGACGAAGACCAGGGTCGTCCGGTGCGCGGCGATGAGTTCGGCAAGCCGGTCATAGACGCGGGTCCACACTTCGGCCGACATGACGCCTTCCAATGGCGCTGGCGGCATTTCGAGGGCGAGGTCGCGCCGCCGCTGATGCCCGGAATCGATGATCGCCACCTCGGCGGCGGGCCGGCCGTCAGGCGCCGCGCCGATCAGAAGATGCGCTACCCGCTCGATCGGGTTTTGCGTCGCGGAAAGGCCGATGCGTTGCAGCTTGTCGCCCGCGAGCGCGGCGAGCCGTTCGAGCGACAGCGCCAGATGGACGCCGCGCTTGTTGGCCGCCATGGCGTGGATTTCATCGACGATGACGGTGCGCGTCGTCTTCAGCATCGCGCGGCCGGACGCCGATCCCAAGAGGATGTAGAGCGATTCGGGCGTGGTGACGACGATATGCGGCGGGCGCTTCATCATCTTCTGCCGCTCGCCCGGCGGAGTGTCGCCGGTCCGGACCCAGCTTCGGATTTCGATCTCCGGCAGGCCGCGGGCACGAAGCCCGTCCGCGATGCCGGCAAGCGGCATGGCGAGATTGCGATCGATATCGTTGGAGAGCGCCTTCAAGGGCGAGACATAGACCACCTGCGTTGCGTCTTCGAGGGTGCCGGCAAGGCCCTGGCGGAGCAGATCGTCGATCGCGGCAAGGAACGCGGCGAGCGTCTTGCCCGACCCGGTCGGTGCCGCGATGAGGGTGTGGCGGCCGGCCTTGATCGCCGGCCAGGCCGCTTCCTGCGCCGGGGTCGGCGCCGTAAAGCGGGTCGCGAACCAGTCAGCGATGAGGGGGTGGAAAAGCGCGGAATGGTCCATCTTGAGGCCCGAACGCGCCACTTTTCGGCACGATTTCGTCTAGAGGATATGGCCTGGGCTGGCGCCAAGGCAAGCCCCGGTATAACCATGGGCGGCATGGCTACGACAATTCATGTCGGTATCGGCGGCTGGACCTATCCGCCTTGGCGCGGCCTCTTCTATCCCGAAGGATTGCCGCAGAAGCGCGAACTCGACCATGCCAGCCGCCGTCTCACCTCGATCGAGATCAACGGCACCTACTATTCGACCTTCAAGCCGGAAAGCTGGGCCAAATGGCGCGATGCGACGCCGCCGGGATTTGTGTTTTCGGTGAAGGGGTCGCGCTATTGCACCAACCGCAAGGAGTTGGCCGGCGCGGGCGATGCCGTCGCCCGGTTCGTCGGTCAGGGGCTTGGCGAGTTGGGCGACCGGCTCGGGCCGATCAACTGGCAATTCATGCCGTCGAAGAAATTCGATGCCAGCGATGTCGAGAGCTTCTTCAAGCTGCTGCCGCGCGAAATCAATGGTCTGCCGCTGCGCCATGCGGTCGAAGTGCGCCATTCGAGCTTTCGCGATGATCGCTTCTATGATCTCGCGCGGCGCTACAAGATCGCGATCGTGATCGCCGATGACGGCAACTTCCCGCTGATCGAGGAGCCGACGGCGGACTTCACTTATGCGCGCCTGATGCGCACGGTGGATGAAATCGAAACCGGCTACAGCGCGGCCGATCTCGATCGCTGGGCGCGGCGGGCGCAAGACTGGGCGCGGCGCGGTGCGGTCTTCGTCTATTTCATCTCGGGCGCGAAGCATCGCGCGCCGGCGGCGGCCGAGGCGCTGATCCGGCATCTTTTGTGAGCAAAGGAGGCAACATGGCGAATATCGGATTCATCGGGCTTGGCATCATGGGGGCGCCGATGGCGGGGCATCTCATCGCCGGCGGCCATCGCGTAACGACCTCGACCCATCACAAGCCGGCGCCAAAGGCGCTCGTCGATCAAGGCCTTGCCACCCAACCGACGCCTGCCGCGGTGGCGCGCGAAGCCGAGATCGTCATCACCATCCTGCCCGACACGCCCGACGTGGCGGCGGTGCTGTTCGGCAAGGATGGCGTCGCCGAGGGCCTCACCTCTGGCAAGACACTCATCGATATGAGCTCGATCTCGCCGATCGAGACCAAGGAATTCGCAAAACGTGTCGCCGATCGCGGCGCCGATTATCTCGATGCGCCGGTCTCGGGCGGCGAAGTCGGGGCGAAGGCGGCGAGCCTTACCATCATGTGTGGCGGCAGCGCGGAAACCTTCGCACGGGTGCGGCCGATCCTCGCCCTCATGGGCAAGAACATCACCCTGGTCGGCGGCAATGGCGACGGCCAGACGGCGAAGGTCGCGAACCAGATCATCGTCGCCCTAACCATCGAGGCGGTGGCGGAGGGATTGCTGTTTGCGGCGAAAGCGGGCGCCGATCCCGCCAAGGTGCGGGCAGCGCTGATGGGCGGTCTCGCCACCTCGCGGATTCTGGAATTGCATGGCGAGCGCATGATCAAGCGGACCTTCGATCCCGGCTTCCGCATCCGCCTTCATCAGAAGGATTTGAACCTGGCGCTGTCGGGCGCCAAGGCCCTCGATCTTTCGCTCCCCAATACCGCGCTCACGCAACAGCTCTTCCAATCCTGCGTCGCCAACGGCGCCGGCGATCTCGACCATTCGGCGCTTGCCCGCGCCCTCGAAATCATGGCCAATCACCCGATCGCGTCGGCGCAATAGGGGAGGGATCACGATGGAGATGATGCGCGCGGCGCGCCTTCATGAGATCGGTGGCGCGATGGTCGTCGAAGAGGTGGCGAAGCCGGTGCCGCGTCCGAGCGAGGTGCTGGTGCGCGTCCGGGCCTGCGGGGTGGTGCCCAACCTCCTCAACGTGCTGACGCATTGGCAGAGCTGGTTTCCCGAGCTGCCGCTGCCGGCGCTGCCGGCGATCTTCGGCCTCGATGCCGCGGGCGAGGTCGCGGCGGTCGGCGCGCTGGTGCAGAATTTCGCGGTCGGCGACCGCGTCTATGTCAATCCCGGCCTTACCTGCGGCTCCTGTCCCGCCTGCCTCAAGGGCGAGCCGATGAACTGCACCAATTACACCTTCCGCGGCTATTTCGGCTTCGGTCCCGAGGCGCAGCGCCAGTTCGACGCCTATCCGCATGGCGGCATGTGCGAATACATCACCGCGCCGCAGCACAATCTCGTGCCGCTGCCGGACGGCGTGTCGTTCGAGGCGGCGGCGCGGTTCGGCTATCTCGGTACCGCGTTCGCGGCGCTGCGCAAGGCCGGGGTCGGTCCCGGCAGCACCATCCTGATCAACGGCATCTCCGGCACGCTCGGCCTCGGCGCGGCCTTGATCGCGCTGGGCCGCGGCGCCACCCGGATTCTCGGCACCGCGCGCGATCCTGGGCGGCTCGACCGGGTGCGGCGGCTCGCGCCGGCGCGGATCGCGGTGACGGCGATCGCGGACGGCGTCGATGTCGCCGCCTGGGCGCGCGGCTTCACCGCCGGCCACGGCATCGATGCGGTGATCGATTGCCACGGCCCCGGCACGGCCGGCCACTATCTCATGGATGCGATCTATGCCCTGCGCCGCGGCGGCAAGGCGATCAATATCGGTGGTGTCGGCGAAAAAGTGGTGATGGACATCCATTGGATGATGGATCAACAGATCGAATTTATCGGCAGCAACTGGTTCACGACCGGCGACGGCATCGCCATGGCCGAGATGGCGCGCGCCGGCACGCTCGATCTCGGGGTGTTCGATCATGTCGTGTTTCCCCTCGCCGAGGTGAATCGCGCGCTCGACGGCGGCCAGTTCCGCGACGGCGGCTTCACCAATCTCGTCATCATGCCGTGACCGCGGCCGTCACGCCGTTCCTTTCCGAAATCTGGCATGCGCTAGGCGGCGGTGCCGAACCCATGGCGGCGTTACGCGTCGTCGGCGAGGGCAATTTCAAATCGGCGTTCCGGGTGACCGACCTCACCACCGACGCGATCGGCGCGGCCGGTCTCGCGGTGGCGGAGCTGATCGCGGCGCGCTTCGGCGACCGGCCGACGGTGACAGTCGATCGGCGGCTCGCCTCGCTGTGGTCCGCCTCGACGCTACGTCCCGAGGGCTGGATGGCGCCGCCGGAATGGGACCCGATCGCCGCCAATTATCCGGCGTCCGACGGCTGGATCAGGCTGCATACCAATGTGCCGCGCCATCGCCAGGCGGCGCTCGGCGTGCTCGGCGCGCCTGCCGACAAGGATGCCGTTGCCGCCGCCGTGGCGCGCTGGAAAGCGGACGAGCTCGAAGCGGCGGTGGTGGCGAAGGGCGGCTGTGCCGCGACGATGCGTTCACTTGGCGCTTGGGCCGGTCATCCGCACGGGAGCGGCGTCGCCGGCGAACCTTTGCTGTGGATCGCGGAAACCGATGCCGCGTCGGCACCGTCCTGGCCGATGTCGCGGGCGCGGCCGCTCGCCGGCATTCGCGTGCTCGATTTGACGCGCATCCTGGCGGGGCCAGTGGCGACACGGTTCCTCGCCGGCTTCGGCGCAGAATTGTTGCGCATCGACCCGCCCGAATGGGACGAGGCTATCGTTCCCGAGGTGACGCTGGGCAAGCGCTGCGCACGCCTCGATCTGCGGCAGCGCGACGACCGAAAGCGATTGACCGAGCTGCTGGCCGAAGCCGACGTGCTGGTTCATGGCTATCGGCCGGAGGCGTTGGCGCGGCTCGGTTTCGATGACGCGGCGCGGCGCCGGATTCGCCCCGGCCTCGTCGATGTGACGCTTGACGCCTATGGCTGGACGGGACCATGGGCCGGGCGGCGCGGCTTCGACAGCCTGGTGCAGATGAGCGCGGGGATCGCCGCCGAAGGCATGCGCCGGTTCGGCACCGATCATCCGACGCCGCTGCCGGTCCAGGCGCTCGACCACGCGACCGGTTATCTTCTTGCTGCCGCCGCCATTCGCGGGCTGACGCGGCGCGTCACCGAGGGCGTCGGCTCCGTATGGCGCGCGTCGCTGGCCCGCACGGCGGCGCTGCTGACGGCCAATCCGGCGCCCGACTTGACCGGCGAATTGGCCAAGGTGACAGCGGCGGATTTCAACACGGTGTTGGAGAATACTTCCTGGGGACCGGCGCGGCGCTTGAAGCCGCCGCTCGGCATCGCGGGCGCCGATCTTCATTGGGATCGCCCGGCGACGGCGCTGGGCTCGGCGCCGGCCGCCTGGCGACAAGAATGATGATCGAGGATCGATGATGGACACGAACCTGCCCGGGTTGCATCGCTTTCAGACCGCCGCGGCCTATTACTTGGCGGGACGGCCGGCCTATGCCGCGCTGTTGATTCGTCATGTCGCGCTGCTCGCCGGCCTCGACAGATCGCACCGCGTCATGGATCTCGGCTGCGGGCCCGGCCAACTCGCGATCGCGTTCACGCCGTTCGCCGGCGAAATCGTGGCGGTCGATCCCGAACCGGCCATGCTGCACGTCGCGGCGCAAGAGGCGGCGCGGGCCAAGGCGACGGTTCACTTTATCGAAGGCAGCTCCGCCGATCTCGGTCCCGCCTTCGGCGCCTTCCGGCTGGCCGTCATGGGCCGGTCCTTTCACTGGATGGACCGGGCGCGGACGCTCGACCAATTCGACCGGCTGATCGAAGCGGACGGCGCGATCGCCCTGTTCGGCGATGGGCATCCCGAGCTTCCCGAGAATGACTGGCAGCTTCCGTTCCGCGACATCATCCGCCGTTATTCCGCCGACGACGAGATGTGGAAGGCGCGCCGGTCGCCGGATTGGCTCCGGAACGAGCCGATCCTGCTGGCCTCGGCCTTTCCTTCCCTTGAACGCGTCACCGTGATCGAGCGGCGACAAACCCCGGTCGAGCGCTTCGTCGACCGGGCGTTCTCGATGTCGATCACGTCGCCGGGCCGGCTTGGCGCGGAAAAGGCGGCGGAATTGGCGCGGGAGATCGGCGAACTGATGACGTCCCACGCCACCGACGGCAAGGTAACGGAAATCGTCGAGTCAGCCGCCCTGATCGCCCGGCGGTCGATGCCGCCGGATTGAGGCGCGGTTAGGGCACCGGCACTTTCGCGGCAGATTGCGAGCAAAGACACGGAGAATATCATGACGATGATGACGACGGCGCGCCAGGTGACGGCGACCATCAACTATCTCGGCGCCATGACCGAGCGGCCGCGGTTTCATGCCAACGACCATTCGCGCGACAATCTCATCCTCGAAGGGCATGAGGTGCGGATCGAGGACGCGCGCGGGCGCGACACCCTGCCGAGCCTCGCGCGCGAGGGCCTCGCGCTTGTCGAGCATCGCTCCGCCATCGCCGATTTTCGCGACGAGGCGGCGGTAATGCGGCTTGCCCCCGCCGAGGCGATCGGCCTCATCCGCGACGTTACCGGCGCCGAGGCGGTGGTGATGCTGGGCGTGCCGCTATGGCGCTTCGGCGAGCGCTCGGACGATTCGGGTCGGCTCAACAATTCGCTGCCCGCCCGTTTCGTCCATATCGATGGCAGCGACGCCCGCGTGCGCGAGACGGCAGCGCAGCTCCGCCCTAAGGACATCGACCGGCCGATCCGGCGCTATGCCATGTTCAACATCTGGCGCGCGATCTCGCCGCCGCCGCAGGACATTCCCTTGGCGCTCTGCGATGCGCTGAGCGTCGCGCCCCAGGATACCGTCATCGCCGACGCGGTGTTCGACTATTACGACCGGCCGGAATGGTCGGCGGAAAGCACGCTTCTGCGCTACAACCCGGCGCATCGTTGGGTCTATTTCGCGAATATGACGCGTGACGAGGCGCTGGTCTTCATCACCAAGGATTCCGACCTCGCGCGCCCGCATCACGTCCCGCATAGCGCCTTCGACGATCCCTCCTGCCCGGCGGACGTGGCGCCGCGCGCCAGCATCGAGATGCGCGCCATGGGGTTCTGGTTCGACTAGGCCGCGCGGCGCTCCCACACCGCGTCGATCAGCAATCGAACCTCATCGAGCGTGATCGGCCGTTCGAGCGCGCGGGCGAAATTGATCTCCTCCGCCGCCGGTTCGGCGATCTTCTGGATTTCGCCGTGCGGCACGCCGGCTTCCTTTAAGGAGTGCGGCACGTCGAATCCGGCAATGAACCGATCGACGCGGTCCGCGCATTGAAGCGCCGCCGGGTGGGGATTCGCCGGATCGAAGGCGATGCCGAGCCCCTCCGCGATCGGCGCGAAGCGTTGCGGCGCGCGCTCGGCCATGAAGCGCATCGCCGTCGGCAAGGTGATGCAGGAGGTATAGCCGTGCGGCACGTTCCAGGTCGGGCCGATCTTGTGGCCGATTGCGTGCGACACGCCGAGCCCGATATCGCTCATGCCGTAGAGCGAGAGCCACGCCGCGGTCTGGCAATGACCGCGATGATAGAGCCGCGCGTCGCCCGTGGTCGTGATCGATTGCGGCAAATGCGCGGTCATGAGCGCGATCGATTTTGCCGCCAGCATGTCCGTGAAAATCTGATGCCGCGGGGCATAGGACGCCTCGACGGCATGGTCGAGGGCGCGGATGCCGGTCGAGACCCAGAGCCATTCCGGCGTCGCCATGGTGAGTGTCGGGTCGTTGATGACGAGGCGCGGCTGCAGGCGCGGGTCGATCACGCCGGCTTTCTTGCCGGTGACCTCGCTGGTGACGCCGCCGCCGGCCGTGTATTCGCCGGCCGACAGCGTCGTCGGAATCGCGATATGGAAGGGGTTGGCATTTGGCATCGGCAAATGCGCCTTCCTCCAATCGAGCGCGCCGCCTTCCAGTGTCATGTCGCGGTCATTGATGACCGAGGCGATCGCGACCTTGGCGGTGTCGATCGGGCTGCCGCCGCCGAAGCTCACTACCGTATCGGCATCGACCCGGCGCATTTCGGCGGCGAGCGCGCGCACCGTCGGCGCCGGTACATGCTGTGCCGCTTCTTTGAACACGGCGGCACAGCGCGTCCCCAGCGCGTCCGTCACCTTGCCCAGCAACGCGGAGGCGCCGAGCGTCTTTCCCGTCACGATCACCGCGCGCCTGAGGTCACGGCGATCCATCGCCGCACCGATCTCGCGCACCGCGCCGGCGCCGAAAACCACCTCTTCGAGTCGGGTGAAATGAAAGACGCCGCTCGGGATCTCCATCGCTTGCCTCCTTGCCGTCGCTACCGCAACACGGCGACGCGCTTGCGTTCGATCAGGTCGAAATCGATCTCGACGCCGAGCCCCGGCCCCATCGGCGCATGGACGAGGCCGTCAGGGTCGATCTCGATATCCTCGACGAGGCCGTATTTGCTCGTCGCCTCGGGCAGCAGCGCCTCAAAATATTCGCAATTCCGGATCGCCATTGCGACGTGGAGGTTGGCGACGTTGTTGAGGGAATTGCTGCCGTGATGGATTTCGTAATTCATATCGAACCCTTCGGCGAGATGCGCGGTCTTCACCATGGTCGTGATACCACCCTTGAAGGCGACATCGCCGCGCAGATAATCGGTCGCCTGCGCCAAGAGCCACGGCGCATAGGTCTCGAAGCCGGCGAACGGCAACTCTGTCGCGAGCAACGGCACGTCGAGCTTCTGGCGCAGCTTGACGTAGTTCGGGATCGACCATTCGCCGAGCGGGTCCTCGAACCAGTGGAAGTCCAGAGCTTCGATCGCCCGGCCCACTTTGAGCGCGGTCGGATAATCATAGCCCCAGCCCGAATCGATCATCAGCACATGGTCGCGGCCGACCGCCTGGCGCACCGCCTCGCAGATCGCGATGTCGTTCCGCCACGGTCCCGCGGCATGGATCTTGTAGGCGTGGACGCCGCGCGCCTTCCATTGGAGCGCCTCCTCGCAATACTCGGCGGCCGTGTCATGCGCCGGCCCCGAGGCATAGGCCAGCAGACTGTGGCGATAGGTGCCGAGCAGTTGATGGATGGGCAGGCAAGCGACCTTGCCGGCGATGTCCCACAGCGCGACATCCATGGCGCCGATCGCGCGCACGGTCGCGGCGCGGGCGCGGCCCCACAGAAGGCGATAGAGCCGCTCGCGGGCGAGCGGGTCCTCGCCCATGACCACGGGCTTCAGCACGTCGATGAGGCGCTGGGCGTCGGCCTTCGCCGAATTGTAGGAGGCACCGAGGAAGGCATGGCCGGTGACGCCGGCATCGGTCGCGATCGCCACCAGGCCGAGCTCGCTCGACCGGTTGGTCGATCGGACATGCTGGCCATAGACGACTTCGGGAAAATTATTCCACGAAAACAGTGTCAGCGTGACATCGGTGATCTTCATGAAGCGTGTCCTCCCGTTGCCGATGGCGTCTCGAATCGCTACCGCGTCGCGGCCGGCCAGGACACGATCTGTCCCGCTGGCACGAGATCGCGCAGCGGCGGCAGCGCCGCCTCTATCTTTTGGGGTTCGTCGAAGAACTCGATCACGAGAGGCAGATCGATCAGACGGCGGATCAAATCCGCGGCCTCTGCCTCGCCGGTATCCCCCAATCCGGCAATGCCGCGGAACACGGTGACGCCGCGGATGCCGTGCTGGTCGTGGAGCAGGTTCATGATCTCCTGCATCAGGTTCTTGTGGGGGCCGCGATCGGCCTCGCTGAGATAAATCCGGACCATGGTGATGTCACTGGTCATAGACACGCCTCGCCTCAAGGATTCCGTGCCAGGGGTAAAGCCGCCGAGCCGGTCGGTCAACATCATCCCGGCCGTGGCGGTTACCATTTGCCGCCTTCCCTTGGGGGCGTTTCATCTGCCATGATGCGGCATGTCCGCAGCTTGGTCACTGCCGGCATCTGTTTTATGCCGGCTGGGCGAGGGGAGGGATCTCCGGCGGTGACGAGTCTCGATCTCACCTGGGCGGTGAGGGGTGTCGATAGCCTGTTGCGCCAGCGTCAGGGCATCGCCGAGATCGCCGACGACCCGGAATGTATTTTCCGCGTCTCGGTGGCGGTCGCGCACCACGTCGTGACGCTGTCGGACGGCGCCTCGATCGCGATCGGCGAGCCGGTGGTGCGGCTGCATTACTGGAATGAACACATGCCGGCCATGCCTCGGGACGGTCCCAACGCGGCCTGGGCCAATCTCATGGTGGGCCGGATACGGTATTCGCTTGGTATTCTTGCCGCCCGTATGGCGGGCGACCGGCGATTTGCCGAGGCCGAGGCTATTCAGGCCGCCCCCGCCTTCGCCTATCGCTTCGGCAACGCCGTTCAACTGTCGCGGATCTGCGAACGCTTCGGCTTTGAGGTACTCGATCTCGAACCCAGGTCACGGCTCGCCGGGCGGATTCACGATATTCTTGATGGTATGCTGATCTGGGGGCTGATCTGGGCCTTCAATCCCGGCGCTCTCAAGAATCACGGCTTGTCGCACCGGCGAATTCAGATTTGGATGTCGCGCCGGAAGCTGGTAGATCTTTACGGCGGATCGCCGGCGCATGAACCGGGGGAACGCAAGGCCCTGATCAAGGATGTGGAGCCGATTTGAGTTCGTCGTCCCCGGAGCGTTTGGTTACCTTCGACATCACGCTGTGCGGCATCGACGAATTGGTCGCGCTCCGCGACCGCGGTGTCACCCATATACTCTCCCTGCTCGATCCTGGCTGGCCGGCGCCGTCGGCCTTCTCCGATCTGGGCGGGCCGAACCGGCTTGATTTGCGCTTTCATGACATCATCGATCCGGGCGACGGCTGGCGCGCCGCTGAAGGCGAGGATATCGATCGGCTGCTCGCCTTCGGACGCTTGCTGCCGGTGACGGGCGGGCATCTCGTCGTCCATTGCCAGATGGGCATTTCGCGGTCGAGCGCGGCGGTGTTCCTGCTGCTGGCGCAGGCCCGGCCCGACCGGCAGGCCGACGAGCTGTTGGCGGAGGTGGTGCGCATACGCCCCCATGCCTGGCCAAATTTGCGGATCGTCGAGCTTGGTGATGCGCGGCTCGACCGTGGCGGCGCGCTTGTCGAGGCGGCCCATCGCCGCTATCGCGAGGTGGTGGCGAAGCGGCCGGAGATTGGCCGCGCCATGCTTCAGATGGGCCGCAAGCGGGAGGTCGAGCGCATCCTGTCGGTGGACTGAAATCCGTCCCGGAAGGTCTTGAGCGCATCAAGGACGAGGCGGCTCGGCTCGTGATCGATGCGGGGATGCTGCATCAACCGGCCGACCCATTGGAACGTCTCGCGCGACAGCCTGCCGTCATGCGGCGGTCGTGCATAATCATAGACGGGCAGCGAACGCCGGCTTTCGACCTCGACCCGGACGCCGGCGAGATTGGGGCCTTCGGAGCGATAGCGCCGGAGCAGTCGGCGCTTCTCTATCGCCTCCTGCGGCGTCAGTTCCAGCACCGTCTCGCTGCCGTTCGGAGCGGCGAAGCACTGCCAACGGGCGTGCCCGCCGCCGCTATTGTATTCGGCAAATTCGATCACCGGACGGCCGCCTCCGGCATGGGCGGCGAGGAAATTGGCGACGTCATGATCCTGGTGGCCGCCTTCCCATGCGGAAACCCAGAGCCGGTCGATCGCCCACCGGGCGACGGCGTCCTCGATCCGATCGAGGGCCTCGGCGAGATGGGATTTCAGCGTCCGCGATGGCCAATCGGTAAACTCGACGGGCGTGATGCCGAGGATTCTTGCCGCGGCGACCGCCTCCTCCCGGCGTTGCGCCACGCGCGCCGCGCGATAGGGCTTGTCCCAGCGCCACAATTTGTCGCTGGCGGGTACGCCGCTCGTGAGATAGAGGCCGAAGAACTCATCACCTGCCACCCGGGCGCGCGCGACCGTCGCCGCGGCGGCCACCACCTCGTCGTCGGGATGCGGGATCAAGAGGAGGATGCGACTCACCCACACCCTCCTCAGGCGTTGACACGAACGGCTTGCCGCGCCGCGCTTTCCCAATGTGGTAACAGATCTTCCGTCAGCACCTCGCTCCAGGTCGGCAGCGTGCTTTCGGCATAATAGCGTGCCGCGTCGGCCATGGCGTTGCGCCGTTCCCGCGCCGCGGCGAGCCCGGCGATAGCGTCGGCCCAGGCGGCGGCATCGTCGCCCGGCAGCACGAGGCCGGTCTTCCCATCGCGCACCGCGCGCCCCATGCCGCTGTCGCGCGCCACCAGCGCCGGCAGGCCCGAGGCGAGCGCCTCGTAGAGGACATTGGCCGATTCCTCGATCCGCGACGGCAAGGCGAACAGGTCGGCGGTGGCATAGAGTCGCGCCAATTCTGCCGGCTCGACCATGCCGGGACAGGAGGCATGGGGGCCGAGCCGCGCGGCGATGCTGCGACGTTCCTCGCCGTCGCCGGCACAGATGAGATGCGCGTCGATGCCGTGACGGACCAGATGCTCGATCGCCTCGGCAAGGAGATGGATGTTCTTGCCGCGATTGAGGCGGCCGGCGGCCAGAACGACGAACGCGTGGGTGGAAACGCCATATTGGGCCTTGAGCCAGGCGCGGTCGCGCCGTGCCGGGTGGAACGCGGCGCGATCGATACCGCGCCGGAGCAGTCCGGCGCGGCCGCCCAGCAAGGCGCGGACATCGGCGAGCTGTTCCGGCCGCGATACCAGCGCGAAGGCGCATTCCCGCTGGTGGGCGGCAAGGCGCCGGCGCATCCGCCGCTCGACGCGCTGCGGCAGGCCGATGCCGGTGACGATGAGGCGCGCCGCGGCGCCCGTGCCGAACGCCCGCTCCACGATCTGGCCGGTGAACAATCGGGCATATTCCGGGGTATTGGTGTGGACCGAATTGACCAGCGGGATACGCTTGCGCTGGCCCACCCGAACCGCCGTCCGGGCATAGGCGAAATAGGCGTCGGTGGTGTGAATGACATCACAGTTTTCGAGCGCGCGCGCGAGCCGCGGGTGCCAGGGCGCAAGATCGGTGTGATCTGGTACCCGGGAGAGGAAGCCGACCCGGCTGGTGCTGAACACCGGCGGCTCGATACGGTAGCGCACATTGTCGCTGAGCCTGAGACATTGCGGCTCGGTGCCGGAGAAATGCACGGTGAGGTCGAGCGTGTCGGCGAAGCCCGTTGCCGCCTCCGCCATCCGCTGCCAGCAGCGGACATGGCCGCCGGCGGTAGCGCCGAACGGCAAATCCACCAATACCGCCACCCGGAGTCGCGGTGCCGCGCTCCTGACGAGGAGCGGTGGCTCTGGCGCGATTCGTGTGTCCATTGTTCCGTAGCTCAGCTTCCGCCGATGGTGCGTGGAGGGGCCGCGCGGACGCCGATGGCTAGCGAAGTGACGAGGGGCAGGTCCATTTTTCTTCGGCGCAGGACACCCGTTACCATAGCATCACCACTATCGCCTAGCTCCCACCCGGCGACAAGGGCACGACGTGTTAACGAATCGGGAACGTCGACTCAGCGGCCGGATCAGCTTTCGATTCGCGCGGTGTCGCCGCGCAGCAATCGACGTGCTTCGATGAGATAACCCGCGGCGAGCGCCGGCAGTCCCAGAACCAGTTCCCGGAGCCGCTTTACCAGCGCCAGCACGAGTCCCGCATCGGGTCCGAGTCCCAGAGCGGAGCCGAGAAGGAAGAAGGCGGCGTCCTCGATGCCGAGCCCGCCCGGGATGAAAAAGACGGCGGTGCGGGCGACATGACCCAGGCTTTCGAGGATCACGGCTTCGCCGAGCGGGATCGGGTGGCCCATCGCCCGGAACACGAGCCAGGTCTCGCCGGTGCCGCCGATCCATCCGGCGAGCCGCCAGGTCGCGGATTGGACCAGCCGTCGCCGGTGCCGATATATCGCGCGCACGCCGTCATCGAGCGCGGCGATGGTTTCGGGATCGAGCCGCACCCGCGCCTCGGCCGACCAGTGCCGTGCGATCCTGCCGGCCAGCGTGAACAGGCCGGCGCGCTGTAGGAAGATGAAGGCCAGGGCGGCACCGGCGACGAGGGCGAGCGCCGGTACCAGATAGCGCAGCGCGCCGAGGCTGTGGGGCAGGGTGCTGAACAGGGCGAGGCCGATCAGCGCGAACACCAGTTCGGTCGAGACGCCGAGGGTTAAATCCACCACCACCGAGCCGACGCCTTCGCCCGACCGGCCGAGGCGGGCGGCGAGCCGTGCGCGCAACACCTCGCCCAGATGTGGAACTGGCAGGAGACCGTTGGCGCCTTCGCCGATCCAGATCAAGCCCATCAGCCGTGGCAGCGGCGGCCGGCGCTGGAACAGCATCTGCCAGGCGCGGGCGTCGAGCGACAGCGGCACCGCATGCCATGCGACGATCAGCGGCAGCCACCAGGCGATCCCCGCGATCCGGTCGAAGACGAAGAACGGATTGTTGAGGGCCAGAAGCGTGCCGAGCAAGGCGATGCCGGCGAGCCAGGCGATCAGGGTCGTGGGAACGCGCATCGGGCGAAATTAGGCGAAACCTCGCCAGCCGGCGAGGATTGCGCGCGCGACGCCGGTGCCGCAATCTGTCTGGCCGATTGAAGAAGGGGGCTCGCCGCGCGTGAAGCGTCTCATCGTCACCGCCGATGATTTCGGCCTGTCGTCCGCCGTCAATAGGGCGATCGAGGCGGCGCATCGCGACGGCATCCTGTCGGCGGCGAGCCTCATGGTGGCGGGCGATGCCGCCGCCGATGCCGTGGCGCGTGCCCGCCTCTTGCCCGGCCTTGGCATCGGGCTGCATCTCGTCCTCTGCGATGGCAGGCCGGTGCTGCCGCCGGAGCGGCTGCCGCATCTCGTCGATGCGTCCGGCAACTTTCCGAACGCGCTCGCCCGGTTAGGCACCTTGCTGCAATTCAGCGCCGCGGCGCGGGCCGAGGCGGCAACCGAGATGCGCGCCCAGTTCGCGGCGTTTCGTGCGACCGGCCTCGCCCTCGATCATGTCAACGCCCATCATCATTTCCATTTCCATCCCTGGATCGCCGGCATGGTGATCGCGCTGGCGCAGGAATACGGCGCCGCCGCGGTGCGGCTGCCGCGCGAGCCGATGCGGGCGAGCTGGCGCGCCGCCGGCGACCGTGCCGGCCCCCGGCTCCTCAACAAACTGATGCTGGTCGCCTTCACGGACGGGCTGCGGCGGCGGCTAGACCGCGCCGGCATCCGCCGCAATGACTGGATTTGGGGCCTCAGTGACAGCGGCGCGATGGATGCGGCGCGCACCTTGAAGCTTCTCGCGCATCTCCCTCACGGCGTCAGCGAGATTTATTTTCATCCCTGCGCCGATCCCGCCGATCCGCGTTTCTCGGAATATCAGGCCCTCCTCGATCCGCGGGTCGCGGCGCTCGTCAAGGCCAAAGGGCTGACGCCGCTCCCGTTTGCCGCGCTCGCAGAAACGAGCTGACTATTTTTGCCAAACGAACCCATTCTGTCTCCGCGAAGGCCGGCAAAGGGAAAAAGGAGATATGGACCCGCCGCCGCCGTCGCTGACGTCGGCGGAGGGATACGATAGCGCGGGAAAGTGAACAGTTGCGGCCACGAGTAAAATGCGTCGCTATGCATTGCGATGTAAATTATCTGCGCAGCTTTGGAGAGCCGAATCCGATCTCTGTTCCCGAATGAGCCCGGCTTGCTTTGGTTGCTATCATGCCGCTTCATCTCATCAAGCTCGCGGTCGGGGTCGAGGATCTGAAGGACCTCGCCGCGATCCAAAAGCAGCGCCGGCGCGAGCGCGGCCGCTATGCCTTCTTCACCCGCAACATGCCAAAGCGGGTTGAAGAGTTGTTGGACGGCGGCTCGATCTATTGGGTGGTGAAGGGCCAGATCCGGGCCCGCCAGCGGTTAAAGCGCTTTCATCAGCACGCGGACGATGCCGGCCGGCCCTATGTCATCGTCGAATACCAGGCGCGGATCGTGCCGGTTCGGCCGCGCCGCATGCGCCCGTTCCAGGGCTGGCGCTATCTCGAACCCGGAAACGCGCCGCCCGACCTCGTGCCCGGCGCCAAGGGCGATGACACGCTGCCCGACGCCTTGGCCGATGAATTGCGCGAACTCGGCCTGCTCTGAAGATCGGCCGCTATCGGGTTTTGAGCTGGCCAGCGCCGTTGAGGATGATCTCAGGCCGGCCGCGATAAAGCTGCACCTTGCCGGTGACGTCGACGGTCTTGCCATTAAGGGCAGCGACGCCGTGGAATTTTGCGGTATCGCGCTTGAAGATCACCGCGGTGAAGGCGTTGTGGGGATAGCGGCCGCCGATATCGAGAAACACCGTGCCGGACCGGCCGGAGGTATGGACGTTGCTGACGGTGCCTTCGACGGTAACGGTCTGGCCGACATGGGCACGGGCATCCGAAGCCGCGATCGTGTCGGCAAAGGCCGGCAGCGCCACCAGGACCAGAAGCAGCCCTGGCACGAACCATGGCACGAACCATTTTTTCATTGTGATCCTCCCCCGCGATAAAGCCGCGTCCCGAGTTATATCGCGGGTGGCTCGGGGTTTCCAGTAAGGCGTGCGCGCCAGGGACGATCACGCGAACAGGCGGACCCGCACCGGCTGTTCGAACTCGCCATCATGCGCCGCCAGCACTTCCGCGAACCGGGCGCGCACCGCTGGCTGCAGCACCGCTTCCTCGCTATAGCCGTTGAAGCGGCGATTGGCGATCATGCGCGCGGCGAACTGATCGAAGTCGGGATAGCGGCGCAGCTCGCAATAGGCGAATTCGTAGATGTGGGCGAATTGCGGCGCGGCGTATTGCTGCAGCGCCGCCTCCGCCTGCCGCCGCACTGCGGTCTCGTCATGGAACAGTTCGACGATATACTGATTCGGGCCTTGGGCGACAGGCTCCGCGACATAAAGGCGACCGCCGGGCTTCAGGATCCGCCGAGCCTGCGCCATCGCGCCATCGAGCTTTGCCGCCGGCACATGATGCAGCGAATAGATGAAGAGTACGAGGTCGAAAGTGCCGTCCGGTACGGGAATGGCGTCGGCCGGCGCCGCGACGAGGCGCCAGGAGCCGGCGCCCTCGCGGCGTCGCTCATTGCCGGCGATCAGGGGATCGTAGCCGGTGACGGTGGCGCCGCGTGCGGCGAGAACGCGATCGAGCGCGCCTTCACCGCAGCCGATATCGGCAATGGCAAGGCCGCCGACCGGCCCGATGGCGGCAAGCAGCGCGTCGAGATGCGAAACACGGCCAAGATCCTCAACCATGCCGACATTCTAGCGCAGAGCGACGTCGTGCTTCCACTCTTAGAAGCGATGCTCTAGGCTCCGCGCCGCTTTTCGATAGGAGGGGTGGCCGAGCGGTCTAAGGCGCACGCCTGGAAAGCGTGTATCGGGGAAACTCGATCGCGGGTTCGAATCCCGCTCCCTCCGCCAGCAAATTCATAAGTAATATCAATAACTTATATAATTTCTGGACTCGGCGCTAGCGCGCGGAAATGTCGGCGCAATTTCCGATACAGGATTCGCAACCGGTAAGCTGAGCCTCTCTCTCCGCGGCCTAAAATGGACGATTTTGGCGATGCATTCTCTGTTCGCGATTGAGCCGGTACACCATTCAGTGCAACGCCCTTGTTGATTCCAACGAACGGTTTTGCAGTCGGCTCGAGCCATTCAGCTATGACCGGCCGATTGATCCCCGAGGGCGAGGGGCGACCATTGAGAGGCGTAGCGTTTGATCGTGATGTGGTCGTGTCCCACGAAGTGATGTGGGGGCTTTGCTGCGCTTGCAACGTTGAGAGACCGATTGCGGGTAATCACAAATTAGAAGGATGTATCCTAGAATCGCACCCTCAAGTTGTGCTACACAAGATGGTATTCATGGGAGCATTAACTCATGATGGATTGTGACGGATTTAGCGCCGAGTTCGAAGCGATGCTCGGGGTCGCCCCTTTTCGCTGGCAACAGCGCCTGTTCGCGCGCATTGCCGAAGGCGAATTGCCCAAGGCGGTCGACATGCCGACCGGGCTCGGCAAGACCTCCGTCATGGCGATTTGGCTCATCGCCTGGGCTTACGGTGCGCCGGTTCCACGTCGGTTGGTCTATGTGGTCGATCGCCGCGCCGTTGTCGATCAAGCCACTGAAGAGGCCGAAAAGCTGCGCTGCGCGCTGGAAAGAGAACCGGCGCTAAAGGAGCTTCGATCGCGGCTCGGTCTTGCCCCGAGCCAATCATTGCCGATTTCGACTCTGCGCGGCCAGTTCGTCGATAACCGCGAGTGGCGGACCGATCCAGCAGTACCGGCGATTATCGTCGGGACGGTCGATATGGTGGGATCGCGGCTGCTCTTTTCGGGCTACGGCGTGTCGCCGAAAATGCGGCCCTACCATGCCGGCCTGCTCGGCGCCGACGTGCTCGTCGTGCTCGATGAGGCTCATCTGGTGCCGCCGTTCGAGGCGCTTCTCAGGCGCGTTGCCGACGACACAAA
>JBOHLV010000025.1:0-12980 GCA_050729815.1 Allostellaceae bacterium | reverse complement strand
AGACCGTGCGCCGCATGGCCGCCGCGATGCTCGGCGACGAGGCGGAGAAATACGCCGGAAAACGCGTGATGATGATCAATCTGTGGCGCGGGATCACTCCGGTGGAACGCAAGCCACTGGCGCTATGCGATCCGCGCACCGTGTCGCGTAACGATCTGACCTCCGGCCTCATCGGCACGCGGCCCGAGGACCCTGGCGATTTCCTTGAAGGCTTCAAAATATACTTCAGCCCGGCGCATCGCTGGTACTATTATCCGCGCATGCGGACCGACGAATTGCTGGTCTTCAAGCTGGTCGATTCCGACATCTCGCGGCCGCATCTCACCGCCCATTCCGCGATCGACGATCCCTCCTCGCCGGCCGATGCCGCGCCGCGCCGAAGTTTCGAGATTCGCACCTTCGCGTTCTTCGCGGATTAATCGAGCGCCGGCGATTGAGGTCCCGCTGGGCCGAACCATCGGTTCGGATCAGCGGGATTTGGTATAACGGACCTGCGGGGGGCTTCATCACCCGCCGCCGCGAAGACACTTCATCCCGACGCAGCCTTGAAAGGCCAGGGGCCGCCACGTATGGTGCCGGGAAGGCGCCCGGCGGATCGCCGACGCGCCCCGCAACAATAACCACATGGAAGGGAGGCATCGTCATGAAGATATGGGCCAATCTGGTCCGGCTTGGCATGCTCGCGGCATTTCTCGGATGCGCGCTCGGCATCGCCGCGGCGCCGGGACATGCCGCCACGATCAAGACGCCAAGCAAGGCGGAGCAAGCGCAAGCCCTGGCGAACGTTCCGCCGGCGGTGCGCAAATATTACGGCCACTACTGGTATTATTCACCGATCTTCGCCAACCCCTACGCCAATTGGACGCCGCCGTCGCCGCCGTGGCAGGTGTGCGACAATGATTCGTTCCTGGCGAGCTCCTGGCGCGCCGACGAACTCTCCGTCATCAAGACGCTCAACGCGCAATATCACAAGGCCGGACTGACCAAGGCGACCGTGCTGGTCACCAATTCCAACAACAATATCAGTCTCCAGTTGACGCAATTGAGCAATCTCGTCCGCCAGGGCTGCAATGTCATCATCTCGACGCCGGGCAGCCCGGTCGGCCTGTGCAGCGGCATGCACAACGCCCTTCAGCAGGGCGTGCTGATCGTCACGGTGCAATCCTCGGTCGATTGCAACGACGCGATCAATGTCGGCAACAACCAGTATCAAAATGGTCAGCATCTGGCCTCTTGGGTCGCGCACGCCCTCCACGGCAAGGGCAACGTCCTGATTTTGAGTGGCGTGCCGGGAATCTCGACCACGGTCGCGCTGGGCGCGGGATCGAAGGCGGCGTTCGCGAAATTCCCGGGCATTCATCTCATCGGCACGGTTTACGGCTTCTGGAGAGCCGGGAGGGCGAAGAGCCAGATGGTGAAATGGCTCGCGACCCATCCCCAACCGCTCAACGGGATCGTGTCCTACGGCTCGATGGCGACGGCGGCGGAACAGGCGATGACGCAATCGGGACGGCCCCGCGTCATGCAGTCGGACGGCACCGACGAATGCAGCTACATCGCCTATTGGCACGATCATCATCTCCACAGCCTTGCTTTGTCAGCGGGCGGCGGCGCGGCCGGCTATGAAGCGTTCTATGTCGCGATCAAGATGATGTTCGGCCAGAAGTTAACGGCGAATACCGTCTGGTATCCGGTGCCGAAGATCACCGATCGGGTGGCGGCCAAGCTCTACACGATCTACCATCCGACGGAGACCAGCACTTGCTGGGCCGACCCGCTCGATAAGCATCTGGTCGCCGATTCCTACATCGACCAGTTCTTCCACGGCGGCAAGAAGGTCGAGCCGCGGCCGAAGCCGTAACCGGGTATCGAGAGTCGCTGAATGCGTGATGCGGGAGCAAGTCCCGCATCACGCCGGTGTCGCCGATCCGGTCGGGGGCTCCCCGCTATCGGGCCGTCGTGTCCGAAAGCGGCTCCTTGAGGAACCGGTCGACGAGGCGATTGGGACGTGTGCGATCACTCGTCTGATGCGCGAGCGCGAGGTTCCGCGCCCCCGAAGCCAGATAAAACCGCTCATATTGCTCGTTGCGGCTCGCTAGCGCGCTGCCGGCATAATCCCAGGCGAGGCGGAAGATGCGGGCGCGCTCTTCGGCGTTAACGCCGTTCGCACCGGCCAGATATTTCTCGATCAGCGGCCGCAATTCGGGATCGCCGAGCTGCGCCAGGGTCGGCGCCGTGAAGTGATTGTGGGAACCGAGGAGGCGAATGATCTCATTCACCCGCGGAAACCAGCTCGGCAGCATCGCGCGCAGCGCGGCCAGCGGCCGATGATCCGGAAACCACACGCCATTGCCGTATTCGTGCGCCTGATGCTCGGCCGAATCGATCGCCGCGCGCGCGAATTCGGCGTAGGCCCAGATCTCGCCGAGCATCTGTTGCGCTTGCGGCTGGTTGGCGTTGACGGCTTCGGCCATTCGGACCGCGACGCCATAGGCGAATTCGAGCTTGGACTGCGCCCGGATCATGGTCTGCTGCATGATGTTGGGCCACCAGCTCGTCAACATCACGGAATTGTAGGCGTCGAGATTGGCGTCGATGAAGAGGCGGTCGCGCGGCACTTCGACATTGTCGAAGATGACGAACGCGTCCTGCTCATCGAACCGGCTGGAGAGCGGATGATCGAACCGGTTGGAGGCGACCGACATGCTGTCCCGGCACAGGAATTTGAGCCCCGGCGCATCCATCCGAATGCTGAAGGCCACGGCATGGGCGGGCTTCGCGTCGGGCATCGGATGCCCCGGATAGACCGCGAGTTCGTCCGCGAACGGCGCCAGCGTCGCCAGGATGCGCGAGCCGCGCACGATGATCCCGTGCTCGGTATCCGCCACCTTGTGGAGCTGAACCTCGTCGAGCCCGTGCGGCAGGTCGCGCGATTTGTCGGTGGTCGTATGCACGATGGTATGAGTGAGGCTGAGATCCTCGCGCGCCAGGCGTTTTTGGAACTTGACCAGGTTCTCGGCGCCCGCCTCGTTGCCGTGACCGGCCCATTCGTCGCTGCGTCCGGCGAAGCCGGCAAAGGTGACATTCATGTAGTCGGGGGTACGCCCCATCAATCCGACGGAATATTCGGCGATCCGCTCGAGGCTCCTGTGCCGCTTTTCAAGATCGGCCCGCGAGCGCGGGATCATGTGACTCACATTGACGAGTTCGCCGGTCTCGCCGTCCGGCATGAGACAATCTTCGGCGGCGGCATGCTGAAGGTCGAACACCTCGGCCACCGCCTCGGCCGCGCCGCGGAACGCCGGATCGTCGGCGATGTCCGTGACCTTCCGGTCCCCGACCCAGACCTTCCGCCGATCCTTGAGCCCCTTGAGAAATTGCGCACCGGTGCGTGCGGCCATCCCTGTTTCTCCTCCCAGAAGGCGCCGATGGCGTGCGTTCGTTGCGCGACGGCGCCTCGCGTTGGGCATCATCTCAACATGGGCGCCGTACCTCGTCAACGACAATAGCGGCAAATATCGATATTCATTGACAGTCAATGGGCGCCTGGTTTTAGTGGCGTTGCCGTGGCAAATCCGGCATTGACCATAACCGCGGCAATTGCGGTATGGATCGCCGCGGCGGTGTTGGACGGGAGGAGCAACGAGATGCTGAAAAAGACGGATATCGATGACATCGCGCAGCGGCTCGACGTTGCGGAAAAGACGCGCGAGCGCATGCGGCCGCCGACCGGGCAATATCCTGGCATGACGTTCGAGGATGCCTATGCCGTGCAGCGCGCCTGGGTGGCGTTGAAGCTGCAATCGGGTCGCACGATCAGGGGCCATAAGATCGGCCTCACCTCGAAGGCCATGCAGAACATCTCGAACGTCAAGGAACCGGATTATGGCGCGCTCCTCGACGACATGTTCTTCACGGATGGCGGCGAATTGCCGATGGACCGCTTCATTGAGCCGCGGCTCGAATGCGAGCTCGCCTTCATTATGGGCCGGCGCTTGAAAGGACCGAACTGCACCATCTATGACGCGCTGGCCGCCACCGACTACGTTACCCCGACGGTGGAGATCGTCGATCTTCGCACCATGAATGTCGATCCCGAGACCAAGAAGACCCGCACCGTCCTCGACAATATCGCCGACAATGCCGCCAACGCCGCCCTCGTGATGGGCGGGCGTCCGGTAAAGCCCGATGCCATCGATATGCGCTGGGCGGCGTGTCTCTGTTATCGCAACGGCGCGATCGAGGAATCGGGCGTCGCGGCCGCGGTGCTCAACCATCCCGCCAACGGCATCGCCTGGCTCGCCAACAAGCTGGCGCCGTTCGATGTCGCGCTGGAGCCGGGACAGGTGGTACTCGCCGGCTCCTTCACCCGCGTCGTCCCGGCACGGGCGGGCGACCAGTTCTTTATCGATTATGGGCCGCTCGGTTCGATCTCCTGCCGGTTCGCGTGAGGCGCGCGCCATGGATGTGATGAATAACGGCTTCAAGGCGGCGCTCAAATCCGGCAAGAAGCAGGCCGGGTTGTGGCTGTCGCTGATGAACGGCTATACCGCCGAGCTGTGCGCCGGCGCCGGCTTCGACTGGTTCCTCATCGATGCCGAGCACGCGCCCAATACGCTCGACACCTTGCTGCATCAATTGCAGGCGGTCGCGCCCTACGGCACGGCGCCGGTGGTGCGGCCGCCAAATCGCGATCCCGACATGCTGAAGCTGCTCTTGGATATGGGTGTCCAGAGTTTCCTCATTCCGATGGTCGAAAGCGCGGATGCGGCCGCAGCGCTGGTGCGCGCCGTGCGCTATCCGCCCAACGGCACGCGCGGCGTCGGCCATGTGCTGGGCCGCGCCTCGCGCTGGGGCCGGGTCGGTGACTATCTCAAACGTTCGGACGAAGAAATTTGTCTCCTCGTCCAGATCGAATCGCGCCACGGCATGGACAATCTCGAAGCCATCGCCGCGGTCGAGGGGGTCGATGGATTGTTCCTCGGCCCGGCCGATCTTTCCGCCTCGCTCGGCCATACCGGCGACATGGCGAACCCAGAGATGCAGGCGGTGATCGCCCGGACCATTCAGCGCATCATCGGTACCGGCAAGCCGTGCGGCACGATTACGGGTGGTGCCGCGAATGCCAAGCGCCTGTTCGCCGATGGCTGCGGCTTCGTCGCCGCCGGGGTCGATGCCTTGCTGCTTGCCGGCGCGGTCGATCGCC
Source organism: Allostellaceae bacterium (assembly GCA_050729815.1). Taxonomy (GTDB): domain Bacteria; phylum Pseudomonadota; class Alphaproteobacteria; order ATCC43930; family CGMCC-115725; genus JAATGI01. Next base: position 7,774 of record JBOHLV010000025.1, on the reverse strand, counting down.
TGGCGCGCGAATTGCGCGAGTAACGGCTAAGATGGAAGGAATGGCCACGAACCAAGGGGTGAGGAAATGACCGGAGTGACCGAACTCGGCTATATGCGATTGGGCGTCAGCAGTCTCGACGCGTGGCAGGAATACGCGACGCAAATCCTCGGCCTCGAACTGGCCGAAGAGGGCGAGCCCAGGCGCTGTTATTTGCGCATGGATTCCTGGCACCACCGCTTCATCCTCGAGGAGGATGGCACCGACGACCTCAACGCCCTCGGCCTTCGCGTCGCCGGCCCCGAGGAATTCCGCGCCATGGACCGGAAATTAAGCGAGGCGGGCGTGGCGCATGAGATCGGCTCGCGCGCGCTGGCCCAGGACCGGCGCGTCCTCGAAATCATGACGCTCGACGACCCGAACGGCAATCTCCTCGAGATCTTCCACGGTCCCTTGGTGCAATATGGCAGACCGTTCCATCCCGGCCGCCGCATGTATGGCGGCTTCGCCACCGGCACTGCGGGGATGGGCCATTGCCTCATCCGCGATTACGGCTTCGAGCAGACCTACGATTTCTACAAGCTTCTCGGCATGCGCGGCAACGTGCAGTACCGCACGCCGCAGCCGGATGGTGGAATCCAAGAATTCCTGTTCTTCCACTGCAACGACCGGCAACACACGCTGGGCTTCGGCATCGGCACCGAAAAGCGCATCAACCACGTCATGATCGAAGCGAAGTCGTTCGACGATCTCGCCTACACCTACAGTCTCGTCAAGGCGCGGCAGATTCCGATCGGCATCGATCTTGGCCGCCATTCGAACGACCATCTCTATTCGTTCTATTTCGCCAATCCGTCGGGATGGATGTGCGAATATGCCTGGGGTTCGCGGCCCGCCTTGGCGCAATCGGAATATTACGACAGCGATGTTTACGGTCACGATCACCAGGATAATGTGATCGACGAGCAATGGCATGTGCGCAATGCGACGCGCACCGCCGCGGAATAGAGTTCGTTTGCCATGATGAAATTCGGTGTCGGCCAAGCGGTGCCACGGTTCGAGGATGCGCGTCTGTTGCGCGGCCGTGGCCGGTTTCAGGATGATGTCAATCTGCCGGGCCAGGCTTATGCCTATTTCCTGCGCTCGCCCCATGCCCATGCCGTAATCCGCGCGCTCGATGTTTCGGCGGCGGCCACGGCGCCCGGCGTCATCGCGGTCTATACCGGCAAGGATTACGATGCCGATGGTCTCGGCGTGCCGAAGGCGTCGATGCCGCGCAAGAAGGCCGATGGCTCGCCGATGTTCGCGCCACAGCGGCCGGCGCTGGTGAAGGATCGCGTGCGCTATGTCGGCGACGCCGTGGCGATGGTAATCGCCGAGACGGTGAACGAGGCGAAGGACGCGGCCGAGCTGATCCAAGTCGATTATGAGCCGCTGCCGGCCGTGACCTCGGTCGCGGAGGCGGCGGAACCCGGCTCGCCCCGTGTCTGGGACGAGAATCCGGACAATGTCTCCCATCTCGTCGAGCGCGGCGACAAGGCGGCGACCGAGGCGGCCTTCGCCCGCGCCGCCCATATCGTGAAGCGGCGCTATGTCGTCACCCGCGTCCACGCGCACTATATGGAGCCGCGCGGCCTTATCGGTTCCTACGACGCCGGGCAGGACCGGTTCACCCTCTACGCCAACGTCAATTATCCGCACCGCGTCCGCAACATGCTGGCGAACATGGTGTTCAAGGTGCCGGAGAGCAAAGTCCATGTCGTGACCAACGATGTCGGCGGCGGCTTCGGGTTGAAGGGCTGGCATTATGTCGAGGACCGGCTCACCTTGTGGGCGTCGCGCAAGCTCGGCCGTCCGGTCAAATGGACTTGCGAGCGTTCGGAGGTGCTGCTCTCCGACGAGCATGCCCGCGACAATGTCGGCACCATCGAACTTGCCTTCGACCGGGACCGCCAAATCATCGGCCTGCGCCTCGACATGATCGCCAATATCGGCGCCTATATCGCTTCCGACCGGCAATTGCTGACGCCGTTCGGGATGATCATCACCGTGGTCGGGGTCTATCGCATTCCGGCCGCCTATGTCGCGATCCGCGCCGTCTTGTCGAACACCAGCCCGACCGCGCCCTATCGCGGCGCCGGCCGGCCCGAGGCGGCCTATCTCATTGAACGCGCGCTCGATGACGCCGCCGACGAGCTCGGCATCGACGCCGTCGAGCTGAAACGCCGCAATCTCATTCCCGCCGATGCCATGCCCTATCGCACCGCGCTCGGCGCCAATTACGATTGCGGCGATTTCCCGCAGAACATGGAAATGGCGCTCGACGTCGCGGATGTCGCCGGCTTTGAGCAGCGGCGTGCCGAGGCGACGGCGCGCGGGCGCTTGCGCGGCATCGGCCTCGCCAACGCCATTGAGCAGGCCGCCGGCCCGGTGCCGGAATATGCCGAGATCCGCTTCAATCCCTCGGGCACGGTAATCGTGCTCGCCGGCACCAAAAACCACGGCCAGGGCCACGACACCGCCTTCAAGCAGATCGTCAATGAAACGCTCGGCATCGATCCCGCCGATGTTCAATATATCGAGGGCGATACCGACATCGTCGCCTTCGGCATGGGCTCGAACGGCTCGCGCTCGATGGTGTCGGCCGGCTCGGCGCTGGTGCGCGCATCGGAGAAGGTGATCTTTAAGGGGCGCAAGATCGCGGCCCATCTCATGGAAGCGGCCGAGGCCGACATCACCTTCGCCGAGGGCAAATTCACCGTGGTCGGCACCGATCGCTCGATCGATCTGAAATCGGTCGTCCGCGCGGCGTTTCAGCCGGCGCGCCTGCCGCCGGGGATCGAGCCCGGGCTTTACGAGAACGCGACCTATCAGCCGACCCCGACCTTTCCCAATTCCTGCCACGTCGCCGAAATTGAGATCGATCCCGATACCGGCGCGGTCCGGCTCCTGCGTTATCTCGTTGTCGATGATGTCGGCACCGTGATCAATCCCTTGACCTTGAAGGGCCAGATCCATGGCGGCGTCGCGCAGGGCGCGGGCCAGGTGCTGATGGAGCAGGTGGTCTATGAGCCGGGATCGGGCCAGCTCCTTTCCGGCAGCTTCATGGATTACGCCATGCCGCGCGCCGATACGCTGTGCGATATGGCGGTGATCTCAAAGCCGGTGCCGACCGCGACCAATCCCTTAGGGGTCAAGGGCGCGGGCGAGGCCGGCACCGTCGGCGCATTGCCCGCCGTCATGATCGCGGTGATGAATGCGTTGAAGCCCGAAGGCGTCACGGCGCTCGACATGCCGACGACGGCTGAGCGGGTCTGGCGCGCGCTCCAAGAGGCACGCGCGGCGCGTGGCCGATCGTCATCATGACGGGTGGCCCCTCGCCTCTGCCGGACATCACGGCCATCTCACATCCGAAGCTCATTGCCGACGACGCTGCGGATTCGCGGCACCCCAGAACCCTGATCGAGCACGTCTATAACGGCCTCAAGGACGACATCATCCGGGGCCGGCTTCGCCCCGAAGCGAAGCTGCCGATTGAGCAATTGCGTGCCCGCTTTGGGGTCAGCTCGAGCACGTTGCGCGAGGCGCTCACCTTGCTGGTTGCCGACGCGCTCGTCACCTCGGAGGGACAGCGCGGTTTCAAGGTGGCACCGGCATCGATGGCGGATTTTCGCGAGATCATCGATTTGCGCAAGATGATGGAAACCACGGCGCTGCGCCAGTCGATCGCGCTCGGCGACGACAATTGGGAGGGGCGCGTCGTCGCGGCATTCCACAAGCTCAACCTCATCGATACGCGGCGCATGCAGAAATCGGAATCCGTCGCGAAGGAATGGAGCGCGCGGAACGAGGCCTTCCACGAGGCGCTGGTCGGCGCCTCGACCCTCAAATGGGTACGCCATTTCCGCCGGATTTTGTCCCACAGTTCAGAGCGTTATCTGGCGCTGTCGCTCGCCGTCCTTAATATCCGGGTCGGCGTGCGCCGCGAACACAAGGCCATCATGGACGCGGCCTTGGCACGGAACGCCGATCTCGCCTGCCGCCTCGCGGCCGACCATATCGAACGCACCTATACTGCCTTGGCCGACGTCGCGCCAAACCCGCTGCGGCAGGATTAGGCCGCCCCATCAAGGGAGCGGCCTTTATCCTCAACGCCCGCGTTGAAGCTTCGGTGGCAACCGCTCGTCATTGCCGAGCGCGACCCGTCGGACGGCGTCGCTGTCGGTCGGCTGATGTCCCAGCTTGGCGCGCGGCGAGGGCGCGGCGACGACGCGATTGCCGAGGCGGCCAAGCCCCGTCACCTCGACCTCGATCAGATCGCCGACCTCCATCGGCCGCGAATTCGCCGGTGTCCCGGTCATCACGACATCGCCGGGCATGAGCGTGATGTGCCGCGCAAGGTCGGCGATGATGTAGTCGATGGGGAACAACATCTCGGCGAGGGCGCCTTCCTGGACCAGTTGGCCGTTGCGATAGGTGCGCAGCGTCTCCTTCCGGACGTCGATGCCGGAGACGATGCCCGGCCCGATCGGACAGAACCCGTCCGGGCCCTTGACGCGGAGCATGGAGCCGCCATCGGTATCGCGCATGTCTTGGAGCCCGACATCGTTGCCCGGCGCAAAGCCGGCAAGATGATCCCAGACCGCCTCGCGCGTGATGTTGCGGGTGACCTTGCCGATGATCGCCGCGACCTCGCCCTCGTAATTCAAATATTGATAGCCTTCGGGCCGCACCAGCTCGCCATTGTGGCTGTTGATGGCGGTCACCGGCTTCTGGAAATAGGTCGCCGCCGGCGGCGGCTTGTCGGCACCGGTGAATTCATAGAGCCGCGACAGATAATTCAGATGGATGCAGATGATCTTGGTCGGATTGCAAGGCGGCAGATATTCCACCTCGCGCGCATCGACGACGCGGCCGTCGCCCAGACGCAACTGCTCGTCCGCGAATTCCGCCCAATAGCTGCTGCCGCGATAGACGACATGGCGCATTTCGGTTCGGGGTCCATCAAGCACGCTCATTCTGGCCTCCTCTCTCGCGACCGCCGGATTCTGCCGGTTCGCGATATAATACCACATCCCGATGAGGAACACTCATCGGGATGCGGTATCGCGAGCAAGTGCGAGCGCGCGCCCGATGGCGCGGAGACAAGCGAGCGGACGCGAGCGCCGGCGAGTGAGGTCCCGCCGAGCCGAACCACCGGTTCGGATCAGCGGGATTTGGATTAATGGCGGAAAATCGATAAACGGCAACGCCGTTGTGACCCAAGTTGCCGGCGATCACAGGACGCCGCGCGTCCAGATGCGCAGGCCGCCGGCGCGGCCGCGCAGCACCTGCTCGCCACAATCCTTCAACTGCGCCGCCAGCGCGGCCGCGGGCGATCCCGCGCCGAGCGCATCGAGGAGCGGCTGGCCGACGACCAGCGGCGCATCGAGGGTACGGGTCAGCGTCTGAAGGCGGCTCGCGGTGTTGACGGTATCGCCGATGACGGTGAAGGCCATGCTGTGCGCGCTGCCGACATCGCCGAGGACGGCGGGGCCATAATTGACGCCGATACCGATCGCCAGCGGTGGCTCGCCGCCGCGGGCGCGCTCGACATTCCAATCGTCGAGCGCCGCCAGCATCCGATCGGCGCAAATGAGCGCATTTGCCGCGTCATGCGCGCTTGGCGTCGGGACGCCGAACACGGCGACGATCGCATCGCCGATATATTTGTCGACCGTGCCGCCGCATTGGAATATCTGCGCCGTCATGCGTTCATGAAAGACGCGCAGCATCGTCATCACCGCCTCGGGCGGCATCGTCTCCGCCATGCGGGTGAAGCCGACGATGTCGGCGAATAGAACGGCGATCGTCTCGCGCCGCACCGCGCCCAGGGGTTCGTCCTGCGCCGCCAGCATCTCGACGATGTTGGGCGAGAAATAGCGCGAGAGATTATGCCGCGCGCGTTCGGCGGCGGCGCGCTGGCGCTCGACCTCGCGCCGCTCGCCGATCTCGGCCAGGGTCTTGCGGATGGTGATGTCGAGGTCGTTCAAATCGACCGGCTTGGTCACGAAATCATAGGCGCCGCGGTTCATCGCGGTGCGCAGATTGGCCATGTCGCCATAGGCGGAAACGATGATCGCGCGCGGCGGGCCGTGCCGCTCCTTCAACTTCGCCAGCATGGTGAGGCCGTCCATCACCGGCATGTTGATGTCGAGGAGGATGAGGTCGATCGCGGGATCGGCCTCGATCGATGCCAGCCCCTCCTCGCCGTGATGGGCGAAGGCGAAGGCGAATTCGCCATCGCGGATCTGCTTGCGGAACCGCTGGCGCAATAGCAATTCGAAATCCGCCTCGTCATCGACGGCAAGGATTTTGGCGGCGCTCATCGCGGCGCGTCCTCTATGCCGCGCCGGCGGGGAGGCGGCTCAACTGCGCCTTGAGACGCTCGAAATCGACCGGCTTGGTAATGAACTCGATCGCGCCAAGGTCGCCGGCGCGGCGCCGCCGCTCCTCATCGCCATAGGCCGTCACCATCATCACCGGCAGGTCGGGCCAGCGCCGCTTCACCTCGCGCAGCAATGCCAACCCATCCATGCCGGGCATGTTGATGTCGGAGAGAATCACCAGCAGCTCCGGCTGGATCGGGCCGCCGAGGCGGTCGAGCGCCTCCTCGCCCGAGCCGGCGACATGCAGCACATAAGTGCCCTGCCGCGCCTCGCGGCGGAAACGCTGACGGAACATATCGGCGACATCGGGCTCGTCATCCACGATGAGAATGCTGACGCTCATGAGGTTCCCCGGCTTCTTGGTCTATCGCTGGCGCGGCAGGCGGATGGTGAATTCAGTGAAGTCGCCAACGCGGCTCTCGACCGCGATGGTGCCGCCATGCTGTTGCGTCACGATGTCATAGCTGATCGAGAGGCCGAGGCCGGTGCCTTCGCCGGTCGGTTTCGTCGTAAAGAAGGGCTGAAACAGCTTGTCCCTGATCTCGGGCGGAATGCCGGTGCCGTTGTCGCGAATGCGGATTTCGACGGCATCGCCGAGTTCCATCGTCGCGACCTTCAGCACGGGGCGAAAGTCCGCGGCGCCATTGTCGCGCCGCCGCTTGTTGGCGGCATAGAAGCCGTTGCCGCAGAGATTGAGGAACACGCGTGTCAAATCCTGTGGCACGAGCGTGATCGGCGCGATCGACTTGTCGTAATCGCGCTCCAGCGTGATGTTGAAATTCTGGTCCTGGGCGCGGGCGCCGTGATAGGCGAGGTTCAGCGACTCCTCGACCAAGGCGTTGACATCCACCTCGCGCCGCTCGCCCGAGCCGCCGCGGCTATGCGCCAGCATGCTCTTGACGATGCCGTCGGCGCGCCGCCCATGCTCCTGAATCTTCTCGAGATTGCCGGTCAGCATCGCCATCGTCTCGTCAATCTCGGCGCGTTTCTCCTCATCGAGCGTCGCGAAGGCAGGCGCGGCGGCCTCCTTCAATTCGCCCAAGAGTTCGTTGGAGAGGCCGGCGAAATTGTTGACGAAGTTGAGGGGGTTCTTGATTTCGTGCGCGATCCCGGCGGTGAGCTGACCCAAGGAGGCCATCTTCTCCGCCTGGATCAGGTTGGCCTGCGCCAGTTTCAACTCCTTGAGCGCGCGCTCCGCCGCCTCGCGCGCGGCAAGGATGCTCGCCTCCGCGCGCTTGCGCTCGGTGATGTCGGAATAGATGAAGACGAAGCCACCGCCGCCCGGCACCGGGTTGCGCCGCACCTCCAGCACCCGTCCGTCCGGGCGCGCGCGCTCATAGCGGATCGGCCGCACGTCGCGGTCGTGG
>JBOHLV010000024.1:0-14865 GCA_050729815.1 Allostellaceae bacterium | reverse complement strand
TCGAAGCCTTCAATGTCGCCAAGACGCTGTTGCAGAAGACGCTGACGATCTAGCGGCCGAGGCGCGGGAAAACTAGGAACAAATGCTCAGCTCACACGCCTCCACGGTCATGCCTGCGACGGTCGTTTCGCTTCCGACCGGCGACCAGCTGCCGAAAAACGCGAGCAACGGACAGGCGGCGAACGCGACGCTGAACGAAAATAATTTCTTCCAGCTCCTGACCGCACAGCTCGAAAATCAGGATCCGCTCAATCCCATGTCGGCGTCGGATTTCGCCGCCGAGTTGGCGCAATTCTCAACCGCGATCGGCGTCCAGCAGCTGCAAAGCACCCAGTCGAGCTACGGTAATCTGCAATTGTCGGGTCTCGTCGGAAAAAACGTCGCCGTCACGGGCAACGCTCTGGTGCTCGGCGCGAACGGCGCCGCCAACGGCGCCTACAATCTCTCCGGTCCTGCGAGCGACGTCACCGTTACCATCGGCGACGCTTCCGGCAATCTTCTTCAGGTGCTCGACCTCGGTCCGCAACCGGCCGGGACGCAGACGTTCAACTGGAACGGCAAGGCCGCGAATGGCGCGGCGCTGCCCGCCGGCACCTATCAATTCGGAGTCGCGGCGGCCGGCGCCAAAGGCACGTCCGTCACGGCGACCTCTTATTCCGTAGTTCCGGTGACCGGCGTCAATGTTGGCGGCTCGAACGGCCCGACCATCGATCTCGGCGCCGGCCTGTCACCCGTTGGACTGTCCGGCATCCAGCAGATTTTCTAGCCAGATCAAGACTCAGGAGTAATCCGCATGTCGCTCCAAACCGAGCTGTCCGGCCTGCAAGCGGCCCAATCGAACATCGATACGATCGGCAACAACGTCGCCAACGTCAACACGGTCGGCTTCAAGAGTTTTTCGACGCAGCTTTCAGACCAATTCTCGAACTCGCTGTCCGACGCGATGGGCGGGCCGATCCCCGGGGACGGCGTGTCGCTGACCGGCATGGCGCAACTCTTTACCGAGGGCGCGCTTCAACAAACCGGCAATCCGCTGGACGTCGCGGTCAACGGCAGCGGCTTTTTCCAGGTCGATACCAGCCAGGGTCTCGCTTACACGCGCGACGGCTCGTTCCAGGTCAGCAATAACGGCTTTCTCACCACCGCGGACGGATCGAAGGTCCAAGGCTTTGCCGCGAGCGGCGGCTCGGGCGCGCTGTCGTCGATCCAGATCAATACCGGCAGCATTCCCGCCGCGGCGACTTCTGCGTTGACCTTCAACGTCAACCTGCCGACCAGCGACAGCGCCATCAACACGTCGGGATCGCCCTTCAACTATACCGATCCCACAACATACAACCAGGCGACGACCACAACGGTTTACGACAGCCTGGGCGAGGGGCTGAACCTCACCAGCTATTTCACCCGGGTTAGCGGCTCGGGGTCGCCCGACAACTGGGCGAGCAACTATGTCGTCACCGATCCCAGCGGCAATTTCATTGCGTCGGGTGCCGGGCCGACGCTGGCCTTCAACAGTTCGGGCCAGCTCACCTCCGGCAGCGGCAGCACCAGTACGATTTCGGGCCTCGCCGACGGCGCCGCCAGCATGACGATCGCGCTGAACTTCAAGGGCACGACACTGAGCAGTTCCGGCTTCGGTGTGTCCTCGGTATCCAACAACGGCAATGCCGGCGGTCAATTCTCCGGCATCGCGATCCAGGCCGACGGCAAGGTGATCGGACAATACACCAACGGCAGTACCGAAGTGTTCGGCACCATTGCGCTGGCGAATTTTTCCAATCTGCAAGGTCTCCAGCCGCTGTCGCAGAACAACTGGCTCGCGACGACGGAATCGGGACCGCCCGCCATCGGCACGCCGACCAATACCGGGTTCGGTGCGCTGCAATCGGGCTCGCTCGAAGGATCGAACGTCGATCTGTCAAGCCAGCTCGTCGACTTGATCGTCGCGCAACAGGCCTACGAGGCCAACGTTCAGGGCATTCAGACCGATCAACAGGACGTTCAGCGCCTGCTGACGATCCAGTAATGCGTCGCGGCCGTGTGTGAAGAATGCGCAGTGAGGGGTAGCGCCGGGTGAGTGAGCAAGCTCTGTACCTGTTGATGACCGGCGCCGCCGCTTTGATGGATCAGATGACCGTCACGGCCAACAATCTCGCCAACGCCAACACCACCGCCTACAAGGCGCAGAAATCGAATTTTCAGTCGGTGCCCTATTCGGAAGGCGGCCAGGCGAATCGAGCCGGCGTCGTCGCCCGCGACCGCACCGCGGATTTCACGCCGGGCGCGCTGGTCCAGACCGGACGTGCGCTCGATCTCGCGGTCGAGGGGCAAGGCTGGATTGGCGTACAGGGCACCGACGGCCAGCCGGCCTATACGCGGAACGGATCGCTGCAAATCGGCCCGAACGGCAATCTGATGACCAATGACGGCCATCCGGTGCTCGGCCAGGGCGGCGGGCCGATCTCGCTGCCGCCGCTGCAAAGCGTCACCATCGGCGAGGACGGCACTATCTCCGGGATTTTGGTCGGCCAGGATTCGACCAAGATGACGGCGTTCGACCGCGTCATGCTCGCCAATCCGCCGGCGAAGCAGATGACGCGCCGCTCCGACGGCCTGTTCGCCGATTCGACCGGCGCGCTGCGCATCGACGGCAATGTCCGCGTCAAGTCCGGCGCGCTCGAGCAGAGCAACGTCGATTCCGTCAGCATGATGATGAACCTGATCGAGAACCAGCGGATGTTCCAGATGCAGACCGGGCTCATGCACACGATGGGCCAGATGAACGAGGGCAATTCAACCGTTTTGTCGCTGCAATAATTTCGCCGGGAAACGGCGCGGAGATGTCGGCATGATCGAATCGTTGGCGGTAATCAGAAGCGGTCTCGAGGGTCAGCAGACCCAGATGGACGTGATCTCGAACAATCTTGCGAACATCAACACGCCCGGATTCAAGCGGTCGCGGGCGGTGTTCGAGGATCTGCTGTATCAAAACGCGGCACAGCCCGGCGGCTTCAGCTCGCAGACCACCAACTACCCGTCCGGCATGCAGCAGGGCACCGGTTCCAACGTGGTCGCAACCGAGCCGATCATGACCCAGGGCAGCCTGCAACAGACCGGCAACGCGCTCGATCTCGCCATCAACGGCTCGGGCTATTTTCAGGTGCTGATGCCGTCCGGCCAGATCGCCTATACCCGCGACGGCAGCTTTCAGCTCAACGCGCAAGGTCAAGTGGTGACGGCGAACGGCTATCTTGTGCAGCCGCCGATCACCCTGCCCCACAATGCGCAAAGCATCACGATCGGTACCGATGGCACGGTCAGCGTCCAGATCGCCGGCCAGACGTCGGCACAGTCGGTCGGGACCGTGCAACTCGTCAATTTCGTCAATCCCGCCGGCCTTCAGAACCAGGGCGACAATCTCGCCACCCAGACGGAGGCCTCCGGCAATCCGATTCCGGGACAGCCGACGATGAACGGCCTCGGTTCGGTGTCGCAAGGGTATCTCGAAGGCTCGAACGTCCAGGTGGTCGACGAAATGATCGACATGATCGCGACCCAGCGCGCCTACGAGCTCGATACCCAAGCCGCCAAGAGCATCGACAGCATGCTCAGCTCCCTCAACAACGCGGCGGCGGGATGAACAAATCCCACATCTCGCCTGCCATTGTTCTGCTTGCGCTCGCGGGCGGCGTCGCCGGATGCGCCCATACGCCGCCGCCGCAACAGGCGGATCTCATGGCCAATCTCAAACATCTGCCGGGCGACAAGCCCCAGGAGCTGCCTGCCAGCGACGGCGCCATCTATCGCGGCAATATCGAAGGTGGTGGCGGCATCGACCTGTTCCGCGATCATCCGGTATGGCGCGTTGGCGACATCGTTACTGTTCAGATTCAGCAAAATGCCTCGGCCACCAAGAATGTCAGCCAGAATCTCGGCCGATCCGACAATATCGCGAGCAACCTGACCAACTTCTTCGGTTTGCCGCTGAAATGGGGCAATGCCAATCCCAACATCGCCTACAATAGCGCCAATACCTTCGCCGGCAGCGGCGCCACCCAGCAGAGCGACACCTTCGCCACCACGGTATCGGCGATGGTGCGGCGCATCCGGCCCAATGGCGATCTCGTGATCGCGGGCTCCGACGAGGTGCGGCTCGTCGGCGGCAACGAATTCATTCGCATCGCCGGCGTCGTCCGGCCGCAGGACATTCAAAACAACAACGTCGTGTCCTCGACCCAGATGGCCGAAGCGCATATCGAATTCAGCGGTAACGGCGTCACCTATCTCGCGCCCAAAATGGGGCTGATGCAGCGGCTTTTCCTGACGGTGAGCACGATATGGCCCGGCAACTGGTTCTAGTCCTGCTGTTGTCGACGCTTGCGCTGGTCGGCGGCTTCATCCCCCGCGCGCGGGCGGACCGGATCAAGGATTTGGTGCAGGTCGAGGGGGCGCGCGACAACCAGCTCATCGGCTATGGTCTCGTCGTCGGCCTCGCCGGAACCGGCGATCAGACGACCCAAGTCCCCTATAGCGTCCAGGCGATCCAGAACATGCTGCGGCAATTGGGTCTGACGCTCCCGCCCTCGTCCTTTTTGCAGCCCACGACCGTCGCGGCGGTGATGGTGACAGCCAATCTGCCGACTTTCGTTCAGGTCGGCCAGCGCATCAATGTCACAATCTCGGCCATGGGCAACGCCAACAGCCTTCAAGGCGGCGTGCTCCTGATGACCGAGTTGCGGGGCGCAGACGGCCAGGTCTATGGCATCGCGCAAGGCTCGCTCCTCGTCAGCGGCTTCAAGGCGACCGGCCAAGCGGCCTCCACCTCGTTCAATGTGCCGACGGTCGGCCACATTCCCGACGGCGCGACGGTGGAGCGCGGGGTATCGGCGCGGATCTGGGCCCACGGCGCCGTGATGCTCGATCTCGATCATGAATCCTTCGGCAACGCCGCGCGCATCACCGAGGCCATCAACGCCCGCATGCCAGGGATGGCCAGCGCCGTCAACGCCGGACAAATCCGGGTCGAGGCGCCACGGAACGCGAACCAGCGCGTCAGCTTCCTCGCCGATCTTCTCGATCTTCCGGTCGAAGTCGACCCGCCGCCCGCCGAAGTGGTCATCGACGCCCAGAGCGGCACCGTCGTCATGGGCCAGGACGTCAAGATCGGACCGGCCGCCGTCGCCTATGGCGGACTTTCCGTCACGATCTCGGAAAAGCCGCAGGTCTCCCAACCCTCGCCGTTCAGCCGCACCGGCACCACCACGGTGGTGCCACGGACCCGGATCAAGGCCGAGGAAAAGAAGCTCAAGATCATCGAGCTGCGCGCCGCGCCGCGCATTTCGGACATCGTCAGGAACTTGAATGCCATCGGCGCCCGGTCCTCGGACCTCATCGCGATTCTGCAGGCATTGAAGGCCGCCGGCGCGCTCCATGCCCACATCAAGGTGATCTGACATGGATGCGGCCCTGGCCGATCGCCTCGCCACCTCGATCGATCCCAAGGCGCTCGCGGAACTGCGAAGCAACGATGCCAACCCGGCGGTCGCGAAGGCGATCGCCGGTCAGTTCGGCGCCTTCCTGATGCAGGGCCTGTTCCAGGATTCGAGCGGCAACGCCATCCCGATGGCCGGCGGCGGCACCGGCGGCCCCGAAGTCAGCGCGATGTTCGCAAGCACGATCGGCCGCTATGCCGCGGGGCAGGATCAGCTCGGCCTCGCCAACACCATCTACAAATCGATGATGGCGGAACAGCGGGAGAAGGATTCCGCTCCGGCCGGCGCGCCGGCGCCGGTCGCGGCTACGACAACACCCAAGACGGCTTCTGCTTCTGGCCATGCTCATGCCTTGGCGCTCGGGCCCTATTGGCAAGATGGCGGACACCGTCCGCTCGGCCCGGCGATACGGCACTTCACGATCCCGACCGCCGCAACCGCAGCGTCACGAACCGCGTCCGCGACACCGAAATCCGCCCCCGCCCCACAACCGCCCACGCATCGGGTCGCCCACACGGGGTCAAGCGAAACGCCGCGGCCGAGCGGCCACCCTGCGTCGCCACCATCATCCGGCACCGTTTCCGATCACACCGCCGGCACCGGTATCGAGTGGCGGCATGAAAACATTCCCGGATGGGGTCAGATTCTCCTCCCGGCCACGGCGCCGAGCGCGTCGACCCCACCGGCGACCGCGAATGGCGGCGCGACGCCATCGCAACGCCCCGAATGGACTACCGGAACGGTCGGCGCGTCCGGCAGCGCCGACCATCGTCGGCACCAATCCGGCGCCGTCGCCGCACCAGCTACCTCGTCCCGCACCGATGCCGAGCATTTCGCCGAAGAGATGGCGCCCGCCTTGCACCAGGCAGCGGCTCGGCTCGGCGTCTCGCCGCGCGTCCTCTTGGCGCAGGCCGCGCTCGAAACCGGCTGGGGACGATCGGTCGTCGGCAACAACGTGTTCGGAATCAAGGCGGGGGCATCCTGGTCAGGCGCGACCGTTGAAGCGCGCACCCATGAGACGGAGAACGGTCAAAGCGTCGCCGAGCGCGGCAGCTTCCGCTCCTATGCCAACGTGACGCAAGCGGTCGATGATTATGTTTCACTGGTCTCGCACAGCAACCGCTATAGCGCGGCGCTCGGCGCCGGCAACAACGCCGAGACCTATGCGGCCGCGCTCACGGCCGGTGGCTATGCGACCGACCCGAATTACGCGGCCAAGCTTGAAGGCGTGGCCGACAGCCCGCGTATGGACGATGTCGTGGCGTCGCTGGACGAACCGGCACCCGGGCAACTCGTTTCGGCGCATGGCTGAGCCCCGATGGACGCCTTACCCCGGGACCTGCCCGACCATGAACGCCGCCTCGCCCGCCGCATCGAACGCCTGTTCCGTCTCGAGCGGCACGGTGCCTGGGCGCGGCGCTCGCGCGAGGTTGCGGCCCGCTTGACCACACGGCGCGGCGATCTCATTGCCGCGCTCGTTCGGGCCGACGCGATGCGCCGCACCCTGACGCTGCCCCCCTCGGACGAGATGCAGACGGCGATGGCCGCGCTTTGGGACGAGGTCGCGCGCGCCCGCGGCAGTGCCGATGCGCGGCTCCGGCAATTGGAGAGCGAGCTGCGCATCGCCAGCGGCGAAGGCATCGCCAGCGGCGCCCGCGGTTCGAGCGCGGGCCGTCTCCTCGGCAAGGGCTGACGTGGCATGACCGGGCTGACGCAACTCCTCAATATCGGCGCGAGCGGGCTCAATGCGGCGACCGAGGGCATGCAGACGGTCTCCAACAACACCACCAACGTCAACACACCCGGCTACAATCTCGAGACCGTCAACCAGGTCGAACTCCCCGGCAGCCAATCTCCGGCCGGCGGTACCGGCAACGGCGCCGACGTGACCTCGGTACAGCGCGCCTTCGATCAATATGTATTCCAGGAGATCGTCGGCGCGACCGCGACCAACTCGGCCGCGCAAGTGGTAACTTCGAACGCCCAAATCCTTTCGGCAATCTTTCCGGTCGCCTCCGGCGGCGCCAACGGGCTCGGCTCCGAGATCAGCACCTTCTTCGGCGACATCAACACCGTGGCGCAGGACCCGGCGAGCCTGCCGAACCGACAGGTGTTGCTGGGCGATACCCAATCGCTCGTTTCGCTCTTCAATTCGGTCGGCAGCACGCTGACCGCGAGTTTGACCACCCAGAATCAGCAGATCGGCTCCACGGTCGCGCAGATCAACACGCTCGCGGGTCAGATCGCCACCCTCAATCAGACGATCATGGGCCAGGTTGGCAGCAGCGGCAGCGCCGCCAACTCGCTGCTCGATCAGCAGGATGAACTGGTTCAGCAATTGTCGCAGCAGCTCGGCGTCACGGTGGTGGAGGGCAACTCCGGCGCGGTCGACGTCTATGCCGCGGGCGGCACCGCCCTCGTCAATGACGGCAACGCCTATAACCTCGCCGTGACCTCGGGCAGCTATGCCGACGGCAGTGTCGCCGTCACCTACGGCCCGACCGGCCAGGATATCACCCAGAGCCTCAGCGGCGGTCAGCTTGGCGGCCTCGTCACCTTCCGCGGCCAGCTTCAAAGTGCCGCGGACTCGATCGGCGCGCTCGCCGCCGGGCTCGCCGACGCCGTCAACGGACAACAGGCCAAAGGCCTCGATCTCAATGGCGGGTTGGGCCAGGCGCTGTTCACGGTCGCCGGCCCCACCGTCTATGCCGCCGCCGGCAATACCGGAACGGGAACGCTGTCCGCCACTATCGCCAGCGCCAGCACGCTTACGCCAGACGATTTCATTGTCACCCGCACCGCCGGCGGCTATGAGGCGAGCGATCTCTCGACCGGCCAGGTGACGGCGCTCGGCAGCGGTTCCAACTTCACCTTGGACGGGATGAATCTCGCAGTCTCCGGCACCGTCAATGTTGGCGATTCCTTCAAGGTCGAGCCGACCCAAAACGCGGCACAAAGCCTCGGCCTCGCCATGACCGATCCCAACGGGATCGCCGCCGCGTCGCCCTATGTCGCGACCGCGGGCGCGATCACCAGCGCCGGCACGATCCTCGACCAGAATCTCGGCAATGTCGCGGCCAGCATCGGCGGCGCTGTCGCCAGCGGCGCGCTGCCCGCCGGCACGGTGGTGATTCCAGCCGCCGATTTCGGCCAGACCCTCACCCTCAAATTCACCTCCGCCACGAGCTTCAACGTCGTCTCGAGCGGCGGCGCCACGATCGCTTCGGGCGGCTTCAGCCCGACCTCCGGCGCCGAGATCGCGGTGCAGTACCCGGCCACCGGTCCCGCCGGCGAGGCGACCACGATCACCCTTTCACCCGGCACCGCCGCCGCCGGCGACAGCTTCGTCCTCAGCCCCGGCGGTCCCGGCAGCAACGGCAACATCGCCGCGATGGCGACGCTCGGCAACGCCAATCTGGTCGCCGGCCAGAGCCTCGACGACTTTTATGGCGGGATCGTCACCAGGATCGGCAACCAGGGCCAGGAGGCCCAGCTCTCCACCGAGGCGAGCCAGGGCGTCCTCACCAGCGCCCAGGCGATGCAGCAATCGATCTCGGGCGTCAATCTCGACCAGCAGGCAGCCCAGCTCGTCGCCTATCAGCAGGCCTATCAGGCATCGGCCCAGCTCATCGCGACCGCGCAAAGCCTGTTCGACAGCCTCATCACCGCGGTCCAGGCGAGCTGATCGGGAGGCCCGAAACCATGCGCATCAGCACCAATGAATTCCTCATGGGATCGCTCAACAGCATCCTCAGCCAGGAAAGCACCGCGAACCAGCTCAACCAGCAGATCGCAAGCGGTCAGGCGATCTCGACCGCGATGGACAACCCCGCCGGCGCCGGCCAATCGCTCAATCTCGCGAGCCAGATCGGCCGGCTCACCTATGACGGCGCCAATGCCGCCGCCGGCGCGACCTCGATCGAGAACGGGCTCAACGCGCTCCAAAGCGTCAGCAGCGTGATCACGCAGCTTCGTCAGGTCGCAGACCAGGCCGCGAACGGCACCTCCAGCAATTCCGACCGCCAAGCGCTCGCCGGCACGGTCGAGAGCATGGTCCAGCAACTGGTTCAGCTCGCCAATTCGCAAACCGCCAATGGCGAGTATCTGTTCGGCGGCAGCGAGACCGGGAACGCGCCGTTCGTGACCGAGGCGAATGGCGAGATCGCCTTCATCGGCGACGCCGGCAGCAACGCGCTCGAGATCGCGCCGTCCCTCTCGGTGCCGATCACGCTGTCGGGCCAGAACACCTTCATGAACATTCCGAGCGGCAATGGCAGCTTTTCGATCGCGGCGTCCGGCGCCAACACCGGCACCGCGACCGCGACGCCGGGCGGCGTCACCAATGTGAGTCAGCTCACCGCCGAGCATCTCGCCGGCACCGAGTTCTCCCTTACCTTCGGCGCCGTCAATCCCGGTGGCAGCATCACCTATACCGTCGCCAGCGGCACCGGCGCCCCGGGTACCGCCGGCTTCGCCGCCACCAGCGGCGTCGTCACCTCCGGCAGCTACACGTCCGGCGCCGGCATCGCGTTCGGCGGCATCGATTTCACCTTCACCGGCACGCCCGCGACCGGCGACAGCTTCACCGTGGCGCCGAGCCAAATGACCACAATCTTCCAGATCGCGCAGTCTCTCGCGAGCGCCCTTACCGCCCCTTCGTCAAACACCAGCCAGATAATCTCGCCGATGCAGCAGCAGCAGATTCAAACCGTGCTGTCGGAGCTCGATTCGGCGCAAACCTCCGTGCTGTCGTCCCAGGCGACGCTCGGCACCAATCTCGCCGACATCCAATCGATCCAGTCGCGCGACAACACCCAGAGCACGGCGGCCCAGGGCGAGCTCTCGGGCCTGCAATCCGTCAACCTGCCCCAGGTAATCACCAACTATAACGAAAGCCTGGTCTCGCTACAGGCCGCCGAGGCGGCGTTCGGGCGCATCCAGAATCTCTCCCTGTTCTCGGTCATCGGCCCGTAGGCGGTACATCGGCGGTGCGCAAGGCTTGACCGCAGCCCGTGAATTTGACGAAAATCGAAAATTCGGGGAGCGAGGAGCCATGGACGAAACCTTGACGCTGGCAGAGCAGACCGCCGACACCGAAGTTGCGGACACATCCGCCCCGGTCGCCGCCGAAGCCGTCGCGGTACTGGTATTGGGCATGCATCGCAGCGGCACCTCGGCGCTCGCCGGGGTCTTGCACGGGCTCGGCATCGAGTTCGGCCGGACGCTGATGCCGGCCACTACGGACAATCCCCGCGGCTATTTCGAGCACCTTCAGCTCTATGCCGTCCATGAGGCGGTGCTCGGCGCGCTGGGGTCGCGCTGGGACGATATCCGGCCGCTGCAAGCGGGGTGGGAATCGGGGCCGGTGGCCGAGGCCGCGCGTCACGCGCTGCGCGCCGTGATCCGCCAGGACTTCGCCGCGGCGAGGCTGTGGGCCGTCAAGGACCCGCGTCTGTGCCGCCTTGTGCCGCTGTGGCGGCCGGTATTGGCGGAATTTTCCGTGACGCCGCGCTATCTCCTGATGCTGCGCCGGGCCGACGAAGTCGCGGCCTCGCTCGCGGCGCGCGACGGGATGAGCCGTGCCACCGCGCGCCTATTGTGGCTACGCCATATCCTTGAAGCGGAAGCCGCGAGCCGCGATTTCCCGCGCGCCATCGTCCATTATCATGAGCTGGTCGAGGAGCCAGCCCGCGGCGCCGCATTGCTGGCGCGGATCGCGCGCACGCTCGACATCGCCCTTCCGGCATCGCCGGCAACGGCGGCGCAAGCGATCGAGACCATGGTCGCGCCGGAGTTGCGCCATCATCGTATCGCAGCGGCGACGCCGGGCGCCGGCTGGATCGAGGCCGTGGAGCACGCCTTTGCCGCCGGCGACGGGCCCAAACTCCGTGCCGTCTGCGACCGCGTCCGGCGCGAGATGCTACGCGCCGACGCGGTCCTTGGTACGGTCCTGGCGGAGCGCGTGGCGGCGCCGCCGCAGGCCGCGCCAAATGTGGCCCGCGCACCCGCCGCGCCGGTTACGGCACCGGCGCCGAAACCGCCCGAAACCGCGACCGAACCCGATTATGCCAAATGGCGCGCCGCCCGCGCCTTCACGGCTGTGGCGCATTCCGGCTGGGTCGCCGAGCGAATCGCTTCATGGGGCGAGGGGCCGCGTTTCGCCTTCGGCATGGTGGTGCCCGCCGGCACCGAAAACCGCATCGCCCAGACCCTCGAATCCTTACGCCGGCAGGCGCTCGGCGACTGGCAGCTCCATGCCGTCATCGCCGGCGCGCCGCCCGCCGGGTTCGAGGAGGAGCGGCGCCTCTTCTGGCACCGCGCCGACGGAAGGCCGATCGCGGCCCTGAACCGGGCGCTCGGCGAGGCCGCGGCGGATTGGATCGCCCTTATCGATGGCGGCGACGAGGTGGCGCCGCATGCGCTCGTTACCATCCGCCTCGCCATCGAAACGCATGGCGAGTGGCGCGCCTTCTATACCGACGAGGACCGGATCGACCCCGCCGGCACCCATTCCGGCGCCCATTTCAAGCCCGATTTCAATCTCGATCTGATGCGTGGCATGCCCTATGTCGGCGGCCTCTTGGCGGTGCGGCGCGAGGTCTTCGCCACGCTCGAAGGCCTGACGACGCGCTGGGACGGGCTCGAGGAATGCGACCTCGCCTTGCGTCTCGCCGAGTTGATCGAACCTGGACATTTCGGTCACATCGCGGACATTTTGTATCACCGTTTCACCCAATCGGGGCGCACCCGCCGGCCGCCGGCCGAGATCTGCGCCGACCTGCCGGCCTTGGTCCAGGCGCATCTCGACCGGCTCGGCATCAAGGCCAGCGCCGAGACCGGGCCGCGCCCGCTCTTCTGCCGCGTGCGCTATCACCATGACGGGCCGGAGCCGCTGGTCTCGATCGTGATCCCGACCAGGAACCAGCTTTCGTTCCTGAAGCGCTGCGTCGAGACCGTGCTCGATCTCACCCGCTATCAGAATTACGAGGTCATCATCGTCGATAACGGTTCGAGCGAGGGCGACGCGGTCGAGTATCTGCGGCTTATCGAGGACAAGGTCGAGGAGATCGGCAGCCGGCTGCGCGTCCTGCGCCATCCAGGGCCGTTCAATTTTTCGGCGATGAACAACCGCGCCGTGCGCGAGGCGGCGCGCGGCAACTATATCTGCCTCCTCAACAACGACACGGCGCCGCTCGACGGCGACTGGCTCGACGAGTTGATGCGCCATGCCCGGCGGCCCGAAGTCGGGGTGGTCGGCGCCAAGCTCACCTATCCCGACGGCCGCATCCAGCATGGCGGCGTCATCCTCGGCATCAATTGGGGCATGCCGGCCGATCATCCCTATAACGGCGCGCCCGGCGATGCCATGGGCTATTGGGGCCGGCTCCTCGTGCACCAGGATCTGTCGGCGGTGACCGCGGCCTGCCTCATCACGCGGCGGGCGATCTTCGATGAGGTCCGGGGACTCGACGAGGCGGCGCTCGCCGTCTCCTACAACGATGTCGATTACTGCCTCAAGGTCCGCGAAGCCGGCTACCTCGTCGTCTGGACGCCCGATGCCCGGCTCCTTCACGAAGGCAGCGTCAGCCAGCGCGGAGAGGTCGAGGCGAAATCGGACCAGGCGAAGCAGGCGCGCTTCGCCAAGGAAAAGGCGACCATGTATGCGCGCTGGCTGCCGGCGATCGCCCGCGACCCCGCCTATAATCCGAACCTCACATTGACCCAGCTCGGCTTCACCGCCGAGACCGAAAGCGCCCCGACCTGGAACCCGGACTTCCGCCCGCGGCCGCGCGTCCTGGTCCATCCGGCGGATCGCGAGGGTTGCGGCGAATATCGCATGATCGCGCCGGCCCGGGCGCTGTTCCGCGACGGGGTGCTCCACAGCTTCGAGACCATGCGGCTGATGACGCCGCCGGAGTTGGCCCGGATCGCGCCCGACAGTGTCATCTTCCAGCGCCAGCTCGAACTTCGCCAGATCGAGAACATCCGGACGGTGAAATCGCTCTCGAAGGCATTCCGCGTGTTCGAAATCGACGATCTCATCACCAACCTGCCGCTGAAGAGCGCCTATCGTCCCGCGATCGCCGACGATATCGGCCAGCGGCTAAAATCCGCCCTCGCCCTCTGCGACCGGCTGGTGGTCAGCACCGAGCCCCTGGCACAACGCTATGGCAAGCTGTGCGACGAGGTCCGGGTGGTGCCCAACCGGCTCGAACAGGCGCGCTGGCTGGGACTCAAGCCAAAACACCGGCCGGAAGGCAAGCCCCGCGTCGGCTGGGCCGGCGCGATCGGCCATCTCGGCGACCTCGCCCTCATCACAAGCGTGCTCGAAGCGACCCATCGCGCGGTCGATTGGGTGTTCTTCGGCATGTGCCCCGACGCGCTGCGGCCCTATGTCGCCGAATTCCACGAATGGGTGCCGCTCGACCGCTATCCCGAGAAGCTCGCCGCGCTCGATCTCGACCTCGCGGTCGCGCCCTTGGAATTCAACCCCTTCAACGAGGCCAAGAGCAATCTGCGCCTCCTCGAATACGGCGTCCTCGGCTATCCCGTCATCTGCACCGATATCGTGCCCTATCAATGCGACCTGCCGGTGACGCGGCTCAAGAACCGGCATCGCGACTGGATCAAGGCAATCCTCGACATGGTGGCCGACCGCGACGCCTGTCGTCGCCAGGGCGCGGCGCTGCGTGCCGCCGTGGTAAAGGATTGGATGCTGGAAGACCATCTCGAGGATTGGCGCGCCGCCTGGATGCGATAATATCCCGCCGCCTTCCCGCGGAACGGGAAATTCTATTTAGATACTGCTATTTCCCCGGCTGTCCCAAGGTCGCATTTTTATTAAATGCGATATATTCAGATTAACCATTTAGTAGATTGAAATTTAATCAAATTCCTCGACCCGGAAATTCGTCGAATTTTTTCATTTTTCGCGCAACGGAACCGACTCGGCGTCCGTCCTTCCTAGGGTCAGCGGCTATCTGACGGCTTGCGGGGTAGATCCCGGCCGCAGGGCCGGAAGGTTCAACCCAACCCGCGCGTCGCAAGCCGGCTTGGCCCACGCGCAAGGAGGAGCGATGTTAGCAGGTTCCATCAACACCAACGTTTCGGCGCTGTTCGCGCTGAATTCGTTGTCGAACACCTCGAACAAGACCGGTTCACTCGAACAGGAATTGTCATCGGGTCTTGCCATCAACAGCCCGGCCGACAATCCCGCCGGCTTCATCGCGGCGCAGGGCTTCCAAACCCAGATCGGCGGCGTCAACCAGGCGACCTCGAACGCCAACGAGGCGATCTCGCTGGTGCAGACGGCGGACGGCGCGGTGCAGCAGCAGATCAACCTGCTGCAACAGATCAGCACCATCGCCGACCA